>JAIETI010000109.1 GCA_019745365.1 Gemmatimonadaceae bacterium
GAAGACGCCGGTGAAGAAGCCGGCGAAGAAGCTGGGGAAGAAGTCGGCGAAGAAGTCGGCGAAGAAGCCGATCAAGAAGCCGGCCCCGAAGCCGGTGAAGAAATCGGCACCGCCCGCGCGACCGCGCCACACCGGCGAGCACGCGACGGGGCAGGAGGCGCTCTCGCGTCGGCAGTCCGCCCTCCTCCGCCTCAGTTCCGCCATCGCGGCGGCGCATGACGAACAGGAGATCGGCGACAACGTCGTGCGCGGCCTGCGTGACGACGCCCTCGGCTACAACTTCCTCGGCTTCTTCCTGATCGACCCCGCGACGGGCGATCGGGTGATGATCTCGAGCGTCGGCTGGCCGGACGCGCAGGAAGGGCTGCGCCTCGCCCCCGGGCATGGCCTGAGCGAACGCGCGATCCTCGACGCGCAGCTGCACTACTCGCCGGAGGTCCGACGCGAGTCGTCGTACCAAGCCACGCTGAACAGCGGGTCGGAAGTCGATGTCCCCTTGATCATCGACGATCGCGTGGTCGGGGTGCTCGTGGTGGAGAGCGCAGAACCGCACGCGTTCGACGCGAGTGACTTTGAGATCCTCACCGCGGCGGCGAACCAAGCGAGCATCGCGCTTGCGCGGGCGCGCCTGATCGTCTCGCAGCGGCGCCGCGCGGATGAGATGCAAGCCGTGCTCGCGTCGATGGCGGATCTGCTCAGCCAGCGCGAGCTGGAGAAGACGCTCCAGGCGACGCTCGAACGGTCGGTCGCGCTGCTGGGCGTGACCGGCGGCGAGCTCGCGATCTTCGACGCGGTCAAGCGTGAACTCGTGGTGGCCGCGAGTCACAACGTGGGGCAAGACACCACCGGGATCCGGCTGCGGATCGGTGAGGGCGCGATGGGACTCGTGGCGAAGTCGCGCGAGCCGTTGATCGTGCCGGACTATCACGCCTGGCTCGGGAAGAGCGCGAAGTACTCGACGGTGCCGGTGAAGTCGGTGGTGGCGGCGCCGCTCCTGATCGGCGATCGCCTCGTCGGTGCGATCGCGATCGTGGACGCGAATCCCACGCGGGTGTTCGGCGATGACGACCTGCGCCTCCTGAATCTCTTCACCCCGCAAGCGGCCATCGCGATCGAAGGGGCGCGGCTCTTCGAAGAGGCCGCGCGGCAGCGTGAGTTCTTCCGGAGTCTGCTCAACAACAGCCCGGTCGCGATCGTGCAGCTCGACACCGACTACAAGGTGGCGGCGTTCAATCCGGCGTTCGAGCGCCTCTTTGGATACTCGGAGGCCGAAGCGCTCGGGCGAAACCTCGATGAGTTGATCACCGATACGGCCACACTCGGGGAGGCGAAGCAATACAGCGTGGATGCGGCCGACCGCCCGGTGAAGGGGATCGGACGTCGGCGCCGGAAGGACGGTACGATGGTCGACGTCGAGATCCTCGGCGTGCCGGTGATCGCCGATTCCTCCGCGGTCGCCTTGATGGGGATGTACCACGACATCTCCGAACTCAGTGAGGCGCGCCGCGAAGCCGAAGGCGCGAATCGCGCGAAGAGTCAGTTCCTCGCGAACATGTCGCACGAGCTGCGCACGCCGCTCAACGCGATCATCGGCTACAGCGAGATGCTGCAGGAGGAGGCGCGCGACGCCGGCGTGGAAGGGTTCGTCTCCGACCTGGAGAAGATCCAAGGCGCCGGGAAGCACCTGCTCTCGCTCATCAACGACGTGCTCGATCTCTCCAAGATCGAGGCAGGGAAGATGGAGCTCTTCCTCGAGCACTTCGCGGTGGACGCGATGCTCGACGAGGTCCGCGCCACGATCCAGCCGCTCCTCGCCAAGAACCGCAACACCCTCCGCGTGGAGGCAGACCTCGGTCTCGGGACGGCACACGCCGACCTGGTGAAAGTGCGGCAGATGCTGCTGAACCTCCTGTCCAACGCGTGCAAGTTCACTGAGGCAGGGACGGTCACCCTCCTCGCGCGGCGGATCGCGACCGCCGCCGGCGATCACTTCGAGTTCCGCGTGTCGGACTCCGGGATCGGGATGACCGCCGAACAGATGGGGCGCCTGTTCGAGTCGTTCACGCAGGCGGAGGCGGCGACCTCGCGGCGGTACGGCGGGACCGGGCTCGGGCTCGCGCTCACGCGACGCTTCGCGGAGATGATGAGTGGGAGTGTCGCGGTGGAGAGCGAACCGGGGGTCGGCTCCACCTTCACGGTGCGGATCCCGGCCAACGTCGAGGCGGCGCGTCGATTGCCAATGACGACGGCGGCGCCACCGCAGGGCGATGGATCGGCCGGCACGGTGCTCATCATCGATGACGACCCCGATGCGCGTCGCTTGGTACGGCGCGTGCTGACCAGTGACGGCTTCCGCGTCGAGGAAGCGGCCGACGGCGTCGCGGGGCTGGCGCTCGCGCGCACGGTTAAACCGGATGCGATCACGCTCGACGTGTTGATGCCGGGGTTGGATGGGTGGGAGGTCCTGAAGCGGATCCGCGCGGATCGCGCGCTCGCGGACATCCCGGTGATCATGCTTTCGGTGCTTCACGAGCAACAGATGGCGCTCGCCCTCGGCGCCACGGAGTACGTGACGAAGCCGGTGGATCGCACGCAGCTCCGGCGCATCCTCCGGCGGCATCCGCCCGGCGCGGTGGCGGGGCAGGTGCTGGTGGTCGATGACGACGCGGTCACGCGCGCGACGTTCCGGCGCGGGTTCGAGCGCGAGGGATGGAGCGTCGTCGAGGCCGCGAACGGTCACGAGGCACTCGCCCGTGTGGCTGAGCACGTGCCGCAGTTGATCCTGTTGGACCTCATGATGCCGGAGATGGATGGCGCCGCGTTCGTCGCGGCGCTCCGGCAGGAAGAGAAGTGGCGCGGCATCCCGGTGATCGTGGTGACCGCCAAGGATCTGACGCGCGAGGAGCGCCATCAACTGAACGGCCACGTGAGTGACGTCCTCGCGAAGGGTGCCTACTCCGATCAGGATCTGTTGCGCGATATCCGACTGGTGATGCGCTCGCCGGTCACCCCTGTCTCTCACTGACGGACCGACCGATGCCGCGCGTACTGCTCGTCGAAGACAATGAGATGAACCGGGACATGTTGTCGCGGCGCCTGGAGCGCCGAGGCTTCACCGTGGCGATCGCGATCGACGGCCCCGCCGGCGTCGCGCGGGCGCTCGAGGGCGGCTGGGATCTCATCCTGATGGATATGAGTCTCCCCGAGATCGATGGCTGGGAGGCGACGCGGCGGATCCGCGCGAACGGCGGCGCGCATGCGACGGTGCCGATCATCGCGCTCACGGCGCACGCGATGTCCGGCGATCGCGAACGCGCGCTCGACGCTGGATGCAACGACTACGACACCAAGCCGGTCGATCTCGAGCGTCTCTTGGGCAAGATGCAGGCGCTGCTCCCGCCCGCGTCCGCGTCGTGAGCGGTCCGCTCCCGCGCGAGGCCGTCGGTGAGTTGCGGCACGAACTGCGCACGCCGGTGAACCTCATCGTCGGCTACGCCGAGATGCTGTTGGAGGACGCCGCGCCGGACGCACCCGAGGCTGGACCGCTCACCGAGGTGATCGCGGCCGGGCGCGACGTGCTCGAGCGGATCAATGCGGCGCTGCCGCCCTCCGGGGTCGCGACCGAGGACGGGCTGGCGACGTTGCTGGCGGAGATGCGGACGCCGCAGCAGCGCATCATCGGGCACGCACGTGCGCTAGTGTCGATGCGGAGCGCGGATGCCCAGTTCGTCGCCGATGTCGAGAAGATCGCCGCGGCCGCCACACGGCTCACCGAACCCCCGCGCCCGATCGCTCCCTCGACGGCGCGAACGGCGGCCGCGGCGATGACGAGCACCGGCGCGACCGCAACGGTGGGACCGGCGGTGCCCGTCTCCGGTCGGATCCTCGTGGTGGACGATGTCGAGGATAACCGGGCGGTGCTCTCGCGTCGGCTTTCGCGGGAAGGGTACGAGGTCATGACCGCTGCTGACGGCGAGCGCGCGCTCGCGCTGCTCGACGGGGAGGCGGTCGATCTCGTATTGCTCGATGTCCTCATGCCCGGGATGGATGGCTACGAAGTGCTCGCGCGCCTGAAAGGCTCGCCCAAGACGCGCGGTGTGCCGGTGATCATGATCTCCGCGCTCGACGATATGGCGAGCGTGGTCCGCTGTATCGAGCATGGCGCGGAGGACTATCTCCCCAAGCCCTTCGATCCCGTGCTGCTGCGCGCGCGGATCGGTGCATCGCTTGAGAAGAAGCGCTTGCACGATCGCGAAGGCGACTATTTGCGTCAGGTGGGCGTGGTGATCGATGCCGCCGCGACGGTGGAGCAGGGCACCTACGCGCACGCGATGCTCGCGCCGCTCGTCTCGCGCGACGACGAACTCGGGAGGTTGGCGCGGGTGTTCGACGCGATGGCGATCGGGGTGCGCGCGCGTGAGGAGCGCCTGCAAGAGCAGCTGCGCGGGTTGCGCGCGGACGTTGTCAGCGCGACGAGTGAGTTCGAGGCGGCGAAGGCGGCGATGGTCGCGGACGCCGACGACGTGCTCGGGACCGGCACCGTGCTGGGCGCCCGCTACGAGATCCTCGGGCGGATCGGGCGCGGCGGGATGGGCGTGGTCTACCGTGCGCACGACCGCGAGTTGGGCGACGACGTCGCGGTGAAGACGATCCGGCAGGAGCTCCTCACTTCCGATCCGGAGATCGCGGAGCGCTTCCGCTCCGAGATCCGCCTAGCGCGCCGCATCTCGCATCGGAACGTCGTCCGCACGCACGACCTCGGCGAGGCGGATGGCGTCTCGTTCGTGACGATGGAGTACATCCGCGGCCTTACCCTGCGCGAGCTCTTGTCCACCCGTGGGCGGTTGAGTGCGTCGAGCACCCTCGCGATCGCGCGGCAGCTCACCGAAGCGCTCGCCGTCGCGCATGAGGCCGGGGTGATCCATCGCGACATCAAGCCGGAGAACGCGCTCATCGACAACGAGGGCGTGGTGAAGGTGATGGACTTCGGGATCGCGCGGCTGGCCGCGAGCACCACCCGCACGATGGCGGGGATGATCGTGGGCACGCCGACGTACATGTCACCGGAGCAGTTGCTCGGGGAGGATCTCGACGCGCGCGCGGACCTCTATTCGGCCGGAGTGCTCTTGTACGAGTGTCTCGCCGGGCATCCGCCGTTCACGGCGCCGTCGGCGGTTGCGCTGATCGGCAAGGTGCTGACCACGGTGCCAGCGCCGCTCACAGAAGCGACCCGTGACGTGCCGCCGGCCCTCGCGGCGTTGATCGCGCGCTTGATGGCCAAGGAGCGCACGGAACGACCGGCCGACGCGCTGGAGCTGCGGCGCGTGTTGGCGGAGTTCGAGTAGTCACCCGATCCGAAGACTGAGAGGCATACCGAATGACGCTCGTGAGGCGTACGCTCGTTCCCGTCACTTTCCTCGCGGCCGCGCTCCCGGCGCAGATGCTGAGCTTGCGCCCGGACATCGCTGGGCGCCACGCGGCCGTGAGTAGTGATCACGCACTGGCGAGTGCGGCCGGGATGGAGGTGCTGCGGCACGGAGGGAACGCGATCGATGCCGCGATCACGATGGCCGGCGTGCTCGCCGTGGTGCGGCCGCACATGAACGGCGTGGGCGGCGACAACTTCATCCTCTACTACGAGGCGAAGAGCGGCCGCGTGTATGGACTGAACGGCTCGGGTCGCGCGGGCGAGCGCGCCACACCGGCGTTCTTCTCGGCGAAGGGACTGACGACGGTGCCGCAGAACGGGGTCCTCTCGGTGTCGGTGCCGGGCGCGGTGCGCGGATGGGAGGACGCGCTGCGGCGGTTCGGCACGTTCACGATGGCACAGGCGCTCGCGCCGGCGATCCGCGTGGCGAGCGAGGGCTTCCCGGTCTCCCCGCGACTCGCGCTCGATATCGCGGCGGATGTGAAGTTGCTCACGGTGGACAGCGCGTTGGCGCGCACCTTCCTCGTCGACGGTGCCGCACCACGGCCGGGCTCACTCCTGGTGCAGCGCGACCTCGCGGCCACGTTGCGCACGATCGCCACGCGTGGGGCAACGGCGTACTACACCGGCCCGCTCGCGCAGCGGATCGCGGACTTCATCGGTCGCGAAGGTGGACTCGTCACCGCTGCGGATCTCGCCGCGCATCGTTCGACGTGGGACGAGCCCATCCGGACGAGCTACCTCGACAAGACCATCGTCGCACTCCCGCCCAACACCCAGGGCGCGACCTTCCTCGAGATGCTGAGTCTCGCCGAGGCGCATGACCTCACGGCGATGGGGCGGGGTTCGGCCGACTACATCCATCTCCTCGCTGAGGGGGCGAAGCTCGCGTACGCGGATCGCGATCGCTTCATCGCGGATCCCGCGTTCGCGTCCGTCCCGGTCGATCGGCTGATCTCAAAGGCGTATGCGCGCGAGCGGGGTGCGGGGATCCGCGTGGACACGATCACCGCCAAGGATGCCGGTGACGGCACGCGGAACGGCACCGGCGACACGGTCTATCTGACGGTGGTGGACGCACAGGGCAACGCCGTCTCGATGATCCAGTCGCTCTTCGCGGTGTTCGGGAGCGGCCGGATGGTCCCGGGCACCGGGATCGTGCTCCACAACCGCGGTGCGCTCTACTCACTCGATCCGAACCATCCGAACATCATCGCGCCCGGGAAGCGGCCCTTCCACACGTTGACGCCGGCGCTCGCGTTGAACGGCGATGGGTCGTTGTTCGCCAGCTTCGGCACGCCCGGCGGCGATGGGCAACCGCAGACGTTGATCCAGGTGCTCAACAACGTGCTCCGCTTCGGGATGAGTCCGCAGCAGGCCGTCGAGGCGCCGCGGTGGCGGGTGTTCGCGAACGGTCGGCTCGCGTTGGAGCCCGGCGTCGCGGACGCGGTGCGCGCGACGCTCGCGCGCCGGGGGCAGCGCGTGAGCGAGCAACCACCGAGCGCCGAGTTCGGCGGGGCGCAGATCATTGTGGTCGATCCGGCGTCGAAGGCGCGGCGGGTGGGATCGGATCCGCGGCGTGAGGCGTACGGGATCGTGTGGTAGCGGCCTACGGCCGCCGCACATGCTCCAAGAGTTGCTCGGTGATCGCGCGATAGTCGCGATCGAAGTGATGGTCCCCATCGCGCTTGATGGTCGTGACGTGCGCCGGGTTGAGGGCGGGGCAGAGCGTCCGCTCCTCGTCCGCCCCGTACATGCAGAGCATCGGGACGCCGGTGATTCGGTCGATCTCCGGATGGGCGGCGAGATCGGTGGGGCGATCGACGGAGCGGATGAGGTCCACGAGATGGAACTCGAAGTTCGTGTTCGGCTCCATCCCAAGCATCGCGACGAGATCGGTGCGCGCGCGAAGCTCCGGCGCGAGGCGATTGTAGATGAAGGGCGCGAAACCGGCTCCTCGGGAGTAGCCGATCAGGAGGATGCGGTCGCGCTTCCATTTCGCGGCGTACGTCTCGATCAGATGCGTCGTCGCGGCGGCGGCCTCGTCCGGCGTGCGGAGTCGCGGCGAGATGTAGGCGCGCGCGTTGACGCCCACGACGGCCACGCCGCGCGCGGCGAGCTCGCCCGAGATCTGCGCGACGAGTTCGCGCCAGCCGCCATCGCCACTCCAGAAGATCGCGAGGGTGTGCCCCGCCGTCGTCGCGGGGACCTCGGTGACCTGCAACCCGTCGCGCTCGCGCGACTGCTGCGCGCGGAGCGAGTGGGCACTCCCCAGCGCGAGTCCCACCAACAGGAGCCCACGCGTCACTAATGTCGGTACGGTGGCTTTGCGCTCCAACGATCCCCACCCCACCACCCGCCCGCGGACTGCGGCGAGTAGCGAGCGTAACACCACCCAGTACATCACTTGCCGGTACACGAACCGTTGCGGGATGACGTACCACGCGAGGTGACGATCCTCTCCGGGTTCCAGCGCCAGCGCGAGCATAGCGACTCCAGCGTCAACAAGGGTGAACAACGCGTACAGGAAGAGGGTGGTATCGAGATCGCGGCGCGCGTAGGTCGCGCCATGTTGCTGCGCGATCACGCCGACGGTGACGAGGCTCAGGACGAAGAGCAGATCGGCGAGCGGCGAGAACGCCGTGAGGAGGATCTGGAAGATCCAGGTGTTCGGCATCGCGATCATTCCGAGGGAGCCGAACGCGGGGCGCCCGAGCGTGTCGCGGTGCTTCCACGCGCACTGCAGCGTCCCGAAGCACCAGCGGAAGCGCTGGCGCGCGAGAGTCCGCAGGGTGTCCGGGGCCTCGGTCCACGCCACCGCCTCGGGCACGAACGCGATCCGCCAGCCGCGCCGCCGGAGCTCGATGGTCAGATCCTGATCCTCGGCGAGGGTGTCGTGCGAGAAGCCATGGGCCTCGCGGACGGCGATCGTACGCCAGGCACCGACCGCCCCCGGCACGACGGTGATCGCGTTAAGATCGGCGAAGGCGCGACGCTCGAGGTTCTGACTCGTGATGTACTCGACGGCCTGCCAGCGGGTGACGAGGTTCAGGCGGTTCCCGACCTTCGCGTTCCCGGCGACCGCCGCCACGCGCAGGTCGGCGAGCGGCGCGACCAACCGGGCGATGCAGTCGTTCGCAAAGACGGTGTCGGCATCGAGCGCGACGATGACCTCACCCGTGGCGCGCGCGATGCCATGATTCAGCGCCGTGGCCTTCCCACCGTTGGATTGCGTGAGCACAAGCACGCGGGGGTCCGCCGCGAAGGTGTTGCGCGCGATGGCGTAGGTATCGTCGGGGGACCCGTCATCGACGACGATGATCTCAAGGGCGCCGTCGTAGGCCTGCGCGAGCAGACTCCGCACGGTCGCGACGATCACGTTCTGCTCCCGGTAGGCCGGCACCACCACGGTGACCGACGGCGTGAACGCCGGGGCAGGCGCCTGCCGCCGCTCGCGATGCACGCGGCGCAGCGCGAGCGCGGCGATCAGGATGAGGCGACCGACGCCGAGGGTGACCGCGAGCGCGAGCGCGGTCGCGATCCCCCACTCGAAGAACCCGACGGCGCCATACCCCGCGAACGCGACCCACCGGCGGCGCGCCGCCTCGCTGGGCAGCGGTGGCATGAGCGGAGCTGCCCCGGGCGCGAGGAGGTCGCGCAACGGCACGATCGTGTCGCCGCGCGCGCGAAGCGAGTCGATGAGCGGGCCGATCGCCGCGACGGTCTGCGCGCGATCCCCACCGCCGTCGTGCAGAAGGATCACATGCCCGCGCGGGCGCTCCGCGAGGGTGCGCGCGACGATCGCGTCCGCGCCGAGGCGCCGCCAATCCTGGCTATCGATGTGGACGCCCGCGGTGAGGTAACCGAGCGCGGTCGCGACTTCGACGGGGGCGAGCTCATCGATCGTGGTGGGCTCCGCGTCGCCAAAGTACGGCGGTCGGAAGAGCCGACTGCGTTCACCAAGGACGGCTTCGAGCACGCGGGCGGTCGCATCGAGTTCGACGCGCGTGAGAAAGGGCGACACGCGCGCGA
This sequence comes from Gemmatimonadaceae bacterium, assembly GCA_019745365.1. GTDB lineage: Bacteria > Gemmatimonadota > Gemmatimonadetes > Gemmatimonadales > Gemmatimonadaceae > JAIETI01. The sequence goes on from JAIETI010000109.1 coordinate 9,461, forward strand.
GGTTCGGATGCGAGAAGGTGTGTGACCCCACCTCATGGCCCTCCGCGCGCAACCGCCGCGTGAGCGCGATCTGGCGCGGCACGCGGTCGCCGATCACGAAGAAGGCCGCCGGCGCGTGCCGAGCGCGCAGCGTGTCGAGGATCGCCGGTGTCCAGGTGGGATCCGGGCCATCGTCGAAGGTCAGCGCCACGCGATGGGGATACGCCGCACCGGTGCGCTCGACGGTCCAGAGTTGCGGGAGCACCACGGTGCGCACGTCGGCGATGAGTCCGGTGACGCTGTCGTGCACGAGTTCACGCATCCCCGGCGTCGGGTGCGCGGTGACGCGCAGGAGCTCGCCGTCACCTTGTAAGTCGACGCCATAGCCGCCCGGGAGCGTGCGGAGCGCGGCCCAGGCGTCTGAGCGCGCGCCGCGCCCGAACACCTGCCAGAGCGCGGGATCCTCGGCACCGAGACGCCAGATCGCGGCCCCGGCCACGCCGAGCGTGCGCGCATGTTGCAGAGAGTTCCACCCGGTGGTCGCGTCCAAGTACCAGACGAGATGCTCGGTCGAGTCAGGATCGGTCCAGCGGAGTGCCGGCGACCGCTGCGTGACATCCCAGGTGGGCATGACCTGATGCCGACGCGCAGCCGCGAGCGTCTCGGTGTAGGTCATCGCGCTCGCGGGCTCCGCCGGGACCGCATCGGTCCAGTCGTACCCGAACGCGCCGAGCGCGAGCAACACCTTCTCCGCCGGCACCTGCTGGGTGACACGCGCTGCTTCGGCCGCGAACCAGCCGTCGCTCGCGACGGGGCCGGGGTCGTCGCGGTCGCTGTGTTCGTCATAGAGCATCGCGATCGTGAGATCGGCGGCGGCGCCCCACGCCCGGAGGACCGCAGCGTCGGTGTTCGCGGCCACCGTGACGGCGACGAGCGCCCCGCGCGGTTCGAGGCGCGCGCGCAGGGCCTGGAGGAGCGCGGTGACCCCGGCGGCGTCCCGCGCGGGGACGAGCTCGAGGTCGAGCGCGATGCCGCCGAGCTGGAGGCTATCGACGAGGCGCACTGAGGCGTCGACGAACCGCGCGACGGCCCGGGGGTCCGCGAGCAACCGAGCCACGCGTGCGCCCGAGAACGTGGCTCCACCGCTGTCGACGTTGGTGACCATCGCGAGCACGCGCGGACGATCTGCGGCGGGGGTGCGTGCAAGCAATGACGTCACGCGCGGGTCGATGTCCCAGCGCACGCGGAGATCGGAGGTGCGGAGAAACCCCCACTCGGCGATCACAAGGTCGAGTTGGGTGACATGTCGCTGGAGCGATTGCCACGCATCGTCGTCCCAGTTCACATAGAAGGCGGCGTGGAGCGCCGTGGCGCGCCCGCCGTGCACGGCTGCGCTCGCGCGTTCCGCCCGACGCGCGGCGACGACCGCGGGATGCGGCGGACGCTCGAGGAGTCGCCGCCGCCGCGCACTGATCTGCCGCCGCGCGACGGCGACCTGTGGCGCGGCCCACGTCGGGAGGATCGGTGGGACGAGCACGCCGACCACGACGTACGCCCCAAGCAGGACGATCACCGCGACGAACGCGAGCGCCACGGATCGGGCGCGGCGCCACCGACGGCCCGTGGGGTCCAGGAAGACCGGTGATCGCTCCGCCGGTGGTGTCTGCTGCATCGAAGAGGGTCGCACGATGGGCGAACCACTCACCGCACAACCTGACCGCAGCGTAACAGCCCGCGTTATCCGCGGTTCAGGCGCGGTGGGACAGCTTCGACTCGCGATCACGGCGATCAGCGGACCCTTACGCGAGGCCACGGAGATGCGAGTGGACGTCGGCACGGCAACGGAACGCGCACGGTCGGATGCCCCGGGGGTAGCGGCGGACGTCGAGCGTCGGCGGTGGATCGGTTGGGTTGCGCCGATCGCGATGCTCGCTCTCGTCGCGCTCGCGCTCCATGTGCTCCGCGGGGAGCTGGCCGGGGAAGGGTACCATCGCGTCGCGGCGGCCTGGCTCGCGACCCCACGCGACGCCCTCGTCGCGGCCCTCGCTTTCACGGCGATCGCGTACGTGTTGATGACGGGCTACGATCTGCTCGCGCTGCGGCACGTCCGCGCACCGATCGGCACCGCGCGCGCGATGCTGACGTCGATGCTCGCCTATTCGTTCAGCCAGGCGCTCGGCTTCCCGTTGCTCACGGGCGGCGCGATCCGCGTGCGCTACTGGAGTGCGTGGGGGCTCTCGGACGCACAGATCGCCGGCGCGACGGCGTTCGTGAGCGCGACCTTCACGGTCGGGGTGGTGGCCGTGTGTGGACTCGCACTGGTGCTCGAGCCGACGGCGATGCTCTCGATGCTCCACCTGCCCGCGGTGCCGGCGCGCGCCCTCGGGGTGGCGTCGCTCCTCGCGGTCGCGGCCTACACCGGGTGGGCCGCGATCGCGCGCACGCGGACGGTCGGGTGGCGGCGCTGGTCGTTCGAGGTACCGGATGGGCGCCTCGCGATCGCGCAGGTCGCACTCGCGATCGCGGATTGGTGCGTCGCGGGGCTCGTGGCCTACGTGCTGCTCCCGCCGGAGCATGGCATCGCGCCGATCGCGTTCCTCGGGGTGTTCGTGCTCGCGCAGGTCGTGGGCGTGGCGAGTCATGTGCCGGGCGGCGTGGGCGTCTTCGAGACCGTGATGCTCCTCGCGCTGAAGGGCACGACGCCGAGCGCGACGCTTCTCGCGTCGTTGCTCGCGTATCGCACGGTGTACTATCTCGTGCCCTTCGCGACCGGTCTGCTCACGCTCGCGGTCCTCGAGACCCGGGCGGTCCGGCGGCGGCTCCCGGCGCTTATGGGCGCGGCAGGGCAGTCCGCTGCGAGCGCGTGGAGCGTGACCTCGCGGGTGGCGGTCGCGCTGCAACCGCTCCTCCCGAGCGCGATCGCGATCAGCGCCTTCATCGGGGGTGCGCTCCTGCTCTTTTCCGGCGCCACCCCAGCGGTGCGTGGCCGTGTGGGGGCGCTCACGGCGGTGCTACCGCTGGGGCTCGTCGAGCTCGGTCACTTCGTAGGGAGTCTCGCGGGGGTGGGGCTCGTGGTGCTGGCGGCGGCGCTGCGGCGGCGTCTCGATGCGGCGTGGGCGGCCACGGTCGGACTGCTCGCCATCGGCATCGTCGCGTCGCTTCTGAAGGGGCTCGATTGGGAGGAGGCCGTCGTGCTCGGGACGGTCCTCGTTGCTGTGCTGCTCTCGCGGAACGCGTTCTACCGTCCGACCGCCGTGACGGCTGATGTGCTCACGCCTGGATGGATGGCAGCGGTGGTGGGCGTGGTCGGCGCGAGCGTCTGGTTGGGCTTGCTGGCGTATCGCCGCGTGGACTATCGCGACGAGCTCTGGTGGCAGTTCGCGACGCACGGCAACGCGCCGCGGTTCTTGCGCGCGAGCGCGGGTGCCATCGTGGCGGTCTTCACCCTCGGTCTCTGGCGACTGCTGCGTCCCGCCGCGCTCGCGCCGGCCGCCCCCACCGAGGATGATCTCGGCCTCGCGGAGGAGATCGTACGGCGCGTCCCCGAGAGCACTCCCGCGCTCGCGATGCTCGGTGACAAGTCGCTGCTGTTCGCGTCGACCCGGGATGCGTTCGTGATGTACGGCGTGTCCGGGCGGAGCTGGATCGCGATGGGGGATCCGGTCGGTCCGACGGCGCGATTGGCGGACGTCGCGTGGCGCTTTCAAGAGGAGGCGGATGCCTGCGGGGCCATCCCGGTGTTCTATCAGGTCACGCCGGCGCGGCTCCCGCTGTATGTGGATCTCGGCCTCACCCTCCTCAAGCTCGGCGAAGAGGCGACCGTGCCCCTCACGGACTTCTCGCTCGAGGGGAACGCCCGCAAGTGGATGCGGCGTGCGCTGAAGGAAGCCGAGCGACACCACCTCACGTTCGAGGTCGTGCCGCGGGAGGGAGTCGCCGCGCTGATGCCGGAGCTGCGGCAGATCTCGGATGAATGGTTGGATGGGAAGCGGACGCGAGAGAAAGGGTTCTCCCTGGGGCGCTTCGATGAGCGCTATCTCCTGCATTTCCCGGTTGCGCTGGTGCGCGAAGGGGGGCGTCTCGTCGCGTTCGCGAATCTCTGGACGGGTGCGCTCGGCGGCGAGCTCTCGCCGGACCTGATGCGCCGGGCGGCGGACGCACCGAAGGGGACGATGGACTTCCTCTTCGTCGAACTCCTGCGGTGGGGGCAGCAGCAGGGATACCGCGTGGCGAACCTGGGGATGACGCCGCTCGCGGGCCTCCTGGGGAGCGGACTCTCGCGTCCGCAGCTCGCGTCGCTCTGGGCGCGCGCGGGAAGCTTCGTGTACCGCCGCGGCGAAGCGCTCTACAACTTCCAAGGGCTCCGGGCGTTCAAAGAGAAGTTCGACCCGGTGTGGGAGCCGCGCTACTTGGCCTGCCCGGGGGGGATCGCGTTGCCGCGGGTGCTCGCGGATGTGGCGACGCTGATCGCGGGTGGGGTGACCGGCATCGTGCGGAAGTAGCGACTCGTGCCTAGCGTGGCAGTGCGCCGTGTGACGGTGCACAACGCACGGGGGGCACGCTGTCACGCGTGCCCCCCGTGGTCCAACTCCCTCCACCCCCCGGGGGAGGGTCGTGCTGGTCGTCGTCCTACGGCTTCTTCGGCGCGGCCTTGGCGCTATCCTTGTGCGCCTTCTCGCTCTTGGCGGCCGGCTTCGCGGCGGCCCTAGCATGCTTCGCGCCCGTGTCATGCGCGGCGGCCGGGGCGGCGGGCTTGGCGGCCGGCTTCGGCGCCGCACCCTACTGCGCCGACGCGACGCTGGCGACGAGGAGGAAGGCGAGGGCCGAGGCCGTTGCGCGGGTGGTGGACATGGTGTCTCCTTGTGCAGGTGGTGATCGATCGTGGCGCGGGCCACGGCGCTCGCCGCGGAGGCCCGATCGATGTGCGGGTGAGGATACACCCGCCAACCTGAACCTGAGCTAACGACACCCCGATGCGGCTCCTGCTCGCGGAAGACGACGTCCGGCTCTCCGATCTGCTCGCCCGCACCCTGCGCGAACGGGCCTTCGCGGTCGATGTCGTTGCGGACGGTGAGAGTGCGCTCGTGGAGGCGATGGTCAACGAGTACGACGCCATCGTCCTCGACATCATGCTCCCCGGGCGCAGCGGGTTGGAGGTGTGCACGGAGCTACGGAAACGCGGGCGCCGCATGCCGATCCTGATGCTGACCGCCCGCGACACCCCGCGCGATCGCGTGGCCGGGCTCGACAGCGGTGCCGACGACTA
>JAIETI010000135.1 GCA_019745365.1 Gemmatimonadaceae bacterium
AAGAGTGGAAGAGTCAGGGGACGCGCGCCGTGATCGCGAGTGGCATCCGCGCCGACGCGGCGATCGTGACTGAACCCACCGGGCTCGCGATCGGTCGTGCACACAAGGGATTCGCGTGGCTCGAGCTGACCGTTCATGGGGTCGCCGCACACGGCTCGGCGCACGCGATCGGCGTCGATGCGATCACACACGCCGCGCTCGTCCTCGCCGAGCTCGACGCTTTTCAGCGCGCCACGCTCGCCACGCACGCGCATCCGCTGCTCGGCCCCGCCAGCCTTCACGCATCCACGATCGCGGGCGGGAGCGGACTCTCGACGTATCCCGATCGGTGTGTGGTGCATATCGAGCGGCGTACGCTGCCGGGCGAGGCCGCAGACGCCCCGCTCCGCGAAGTACAGGACGCGATCGCGCGTGCGCAGCGCCGCGCGCCGGGATTGCGCGCGGAGGTCGTCGAGCAATTCGCACAGCCGCCGAGCGAGGTGGACGCGGGGCACGCGGTGGTGCGTGCGCTCGACGCCGCGATCCGCGCGCGCGGGGATACACCGCGCGTGGAAGGGTTCGGCTACTGGACCGACGCCGCGCTCTTCACCGCGGCAGGTGTGCCCGCGGTGCTCTTCGGGCCGGGCGACATCGGACTCGCGCACTCGGCCACCGAGTGGATCGCGCTCGACGAGTTAGAGCGCGGCACCCAGCTCTTGGCCGATGCGATCGGCCGGTTCTTCAACGCCTGAGATCTTTGTGGCCCCGCTGACCACCGCCCAGTACGACGCCCTCGAGCGCGCGATCGTCGACCGTCGCCGCATCGCGGTGTGGCGGCGGGGAACGGAGTACATCGTCATCCCGCAGCGCCTTGCGATCGTGCGCGGCAAGGAGACGCTCGAGGCGATGCACCCGACCACGGGGCATCCGCTCTCGGTGATTCTCGACGAGACAGACCGGATCGAGGTGATCCGCGGGTGAGCGCGTTGCCACTGCTGTCGATCTACGCTGACGAATCGTGCCTTGGGAACGGGCGTGAGGGCGAGAATCCCGGTGGCGCGGGCGTGCTCGTGGAGTACGTGCACGCGGGCGCGCTGGTGCGGCGCGATCTCTGGGTGAGTGAGCCCGGCACCACGAACAATCGCATGGCGCTGCGTTCGGTGATCGAAGCGTTCGCGGCGGTCGGCGCCAAGGGTGCGAGTTTTCGCGCGCGCTTCACGACGGACAGTCGCTACATCGTGGACGGGATGACGTCGTGGGTGTTCGGGTGGGCGCAGCGTGGCTGGCAACGGAAGACCGGGCCGATCGAGAATCTCCCGCTCTGGCACGACGCGCTCCGCGCGGCCGAGGGGCACGCGATCCAATGGAAGTGGGTGAAGGGGCATGCGGGGCATCCGCAGAACGAGTACGCGAACCATCTCGCGACGCGCGCGGCGAAGGAGCAGGACCGCTCGGACGGACTGATCGTATCCGGTTTCGATGCGTGGTACGCGGCGCACGGACGCGGGGCAGCAATCGCCCCCTTTCCCGATGGCGACACCTTTCGCGCGGACCCATCTTTGCCGCATCCTCCAGCGTGACCGCCCTGCCGATGATGCATCAGCTCCAGCCGCTCTTCGATCACCTCGCCCAGCGCGTGATGCGCGTGCGCCCTGCGCCCGCCCCACAACTCGATGTCGGTGAGCTCCTCGACACTTTCGCGCCCTACCGCGCGGTGCGCGTCGCGTGCGCGGTGGAGTCCGCGGAGGACTACGAGGTGTTGGTGATGCGACTGCTCGCGGGCGAGGGCGGGCTGATCTTCGCCGATGAGGTGATGCAGGACGACTTCAAGTCGCAGTTGGCGAGCGGGAACCCGGACCTCCGGGTGCTGCGCAGCTATCGCGGGACGCGCGTGACGCTTTCGAAGCAGGGGGTTGAGCGGGCGATGGCGGCCGCGGCGACGAGTGCGGACGCGGACGCGGCCACACCAGAACCCGAGCCGGTCGCCCTCGCGGTTGCGCCGACAGCCGCCCCGGAGCCTGAACCTCGCGGGACGCCGCCCCCTCCACCGGCTGAACCGGACGCAACCGGCGGCACCCCCGAGGCGCGCGCGGGTAGTACCCCGAGCACCTTCGAGCTCGTCGCGGAGGCACTCGCCGCCCCGCCCACGTGCGGGTACTGCTCGTGCGTTCTCCCTGCGGGGCGACCGGTGACCTTCTGTCCGTTCTGTGGGCAGAACCTCCGTGTGCGGCGGTGTGTGGCCTGCTCCAGCGAGATCGAGGCGGGCTGGAAGTTCTGCGTCACCTGCGGCCGCACCGCCGACTGACCCTCCGCCTGCGCCTCTCGATGCCATCGATGTCATTCTCGGCCCGCCGCTTGGCGTTCGGCCTCGTCGTCTGCGCCGCGCTCGGCGCACAGGAGCCCCCGCCCGGCGCGACGCCCTGGCCGGTGAAGACGCGCCCGCACATCGATCTCTGGTTGCACGGGTACGCGCTGCTAACCGAGGACACGACGCGCGTGCCACTCTTCGCGCGGGACTATGCCGGCGCGCAGCAGGCGGGGAAGAATGCGCGCACGCTCCTCACGAAGTTCGATGCGCAGCGTGACAAACTCGCGCGCGGATTGGAGGCGATGCCGACGATCGCCGCGGCGCAGTTCCTCCCGCTGCAGTATCCGACGGCGGCAGAGTTCGAGCGCGCGATGATGGCGTTCCAGCTGGCCGACGGTGACCCGCGACGCGCCCGCACGCGGGATGACCAAGAGGCGATCCTCGCGCTCGGCGGGATCTTCAAGACCGCTGCGCACCGCGCGTGGCTAAAGGAGTTCCGCGAGGCGCTGCGCGACGACGACGAGAAGTGGTTCCGCAACTGGTGGAGCGACGAGCAGAAGGCGCGGTTGGCCGCGCTCACCGCGTTCGATCGCCGGTGGCAGAGCGAACTCCGACCAGCGATGCAGCGCTGGTTGAACGCGAGCAATACCGCCGACGGCGAGATCATCCTCTCGCCGGTGCTGGAGGCGGAGGGGCGGACGGTCACGATCAGCAAACGGCGGAACACCGTGGTGATCGGGTGGCCGCGCGACACTGCGCACGCGGACGAAGCGTTCTTCACCTTCTGCCATGAGATCGTCGGGAGCGTGAGCGCGGCGGCGATCGCCGACAACCTGACGCCGGCGCAGCAGCGCGACGGGATCGGTGAGCGGCTGCAAGCGGCGGGGTTGGTACGCGGTGGGCTCGAGCTCGTGCGCGCGGTCGCGCCATCGAAGGTGGATGCCTTTGCCCGGTTCTATCTGCGCGCCGCCGGGCTCCCGATGGCGGGCGATGCCGTCGCCTCACTCGAGGCGAACTTCGCGCTCCCCGACGCGATCGTCGCGGCGATCAAGGCAAACATCGCGGCGGGGTTCGGTGGCATCTGAGCCGGGCACCGGGGTGACCCCGTCGCTTGATCGTGCCGCGCTCGAACGCGTGCTGGCGCGCGCCGTCGAGTTGCACGTGGGCACCGACGGGAACGCCCTCGACGGCGACGGTGTGAGCGAAGCGCGCATCCTCGAGATCGCGCGCGAGGTGGGGCTCCCGGCGACGGCGGTGCGCCAAGCGCTCGCTGAGGAGCGCGCGCGGGTGCTCCCGGCCGAGCCCGCTGGGTTCTGGGACCGGATGCTCGGCGTGCCGCAGGCGCGTGCGTCACGCGCGCTGCCGGGGCGACCGGCCGATCTCCTCGGCACGCTCGAGGCGCTGCTCACGCGGGGGGAGTCGCTCCTCGTGGCACGCCGATTCCCGGAACGGTTGATCCTCACACCGAAGAGCGGGATGCTCGATCTGCTCTCGCGTGCGCTCGACTTCAGCGGGCACGGGTACCTGCTCGCGGCGACGAGTGAGGTGACCGCCGCCGTCACCGCGATCGATGCGACGCACACGCATGTCGTGATCGCGAGTGATGCCACGGCGGCGCGCACCCGTCGGTTGCGGGCGGTCGCGATCGCGACGGCGCTCGGCGTGGTGCTGGGCGCGCCGATCGACATCCTCGCGGGGATGATCGTGGCGGCGCCGCTCACCGGCGCGCTCTTCGCCGGACTCGCATTCCTTGTGGCCCGCCGCAGTTGGCAGCAGTACCTGCAACGGCTGCAGATGGCACTCGAGCGACAGCTCGATCGACTCGAGTATCCGCAGCCGAAGCACGCCGCGGCGCGATTGCTCGACGCGATCGCGCCCCCGCGACGCTAGCTGGGGTGGCCCTTCCTCAGGGCCCACCCTAGTTTGCCGCTGTGAGCCTCCCTCCCCTCGGCGACCGTCCCGATCATGCCGCCGCTGCGCGGTGGGCGCGGGCGATCCTCCCCGAGGTCTCGCGCACCTTCGCGATCTCGATCCGGTTCCTGCCGGGGACGCTCGGCGACGCCGTGTTGGTCGCGTATCTCCTCTGCCGCATCGCCGACACGCTCGAGGACGACGGGAGCGCGACGCCGGAACGGAAGGCGGAGCTGCTGCACACCTTCTTGCGCGCGCTCGACGATCCGCAACTCGCCGACCGTTTTCCCGCGCTCGCGGCCGACATCCGCGGCGACGCCGGACATCTCCGCCTGCTCGCGCGCACCGACGCGGTGCTGCTGCTTTTCCGCGCGCTGCCCCCACGCACCCGCGAACGCGTGGCGCATTGGGTGCGAGAGATGGGGAACGGGATGGCGAAGTTCGTGCGCCTGCACCCCACCGGGATCCGGATCCAGACCGTCGAGGAGTATCGCGAGTATTGCTACTACGTCGCCGGCACGGTGGGATGTATGCTGACCGATCTGTGGCGGGAGCACGGGCCCGGCATCGGGAATCGCGAACATGCGCGGCTCTGGGAGAAGTGCCAGCAGTTCGGTGAGGCATTGCAGACGGTGAACATCCTGAAGGACATCGCCTGGGATGCCGAGCACGAGAACAGCATTTATATCCCGGAGCGGTCGCTGACCGAGCATGGGAGTTCTCACGCGACGCTGCTCGCGTCGGATCATCAGGACGGGAGTCACGCGGCCGTGCGCAGCTTCATCGCACTCGCGGCGCGCGACTTGGACGACGCGCTCGAGTACATCACGCTCCTCCCGTGGCGGGCGTTCCGGATCCGGGCGTTCTGCGTCCTCCCGCTGTTGTTCGCCTACGCGACGCTCCGCGACCTCACGCGCTCGCGCGCGATGCTCGAACCGGGTGGCGTGGTGAAGATCTCACGGGCCGAGGTGCGAAGTCTGATGATCGTCGGCGTACTCTCGCTGGGGAGTAATGCCTGGCTTCGACGCCTCGTGCGACGCGTGCAGCAGGGTCCGGTGGTGTTCTTCGCACCGGCCGCCGGATGAGCCCGGTCGCCGCCCCCGCGGGATTCCGGGGCACCTTCCGCGACGATGATTTCGCGCGGGCGATGTACAGCGAGAGTGCGGGGATCGCACGGATCATCCCCGTCGCCGTGGCGATCCCGGTGGATCACGACGACCTCGCGCTCCTCGTGCGCTGGGCGGCCCACGAGGGTGTCGCGCTGATCCCGCGCGGGTCGGCGAGCTCGATGGCCAACGGCGCCGTCGGGCCGGGCGTGGTGGTGGACCTCCGCCGCTTCGACACGATCGGGAAGGTGGATGTGGAGCGCGGCACGCTGATCGTCGGCGCGGCGGTGCTCCGCAACGCGGCGGATGATGCGGCGGCACGTTTTCGTCTCTCGTTCCCGGTCGATCCGTCGAGCGGCGCCTTCTGTACGATCGGTGGGATGTGCGCGACGAACGCCGCCGGCTCGCGGAGTGTGCGCGTCGGCGCGATGCGGGCGTGGGTGCACGGAGTGGAATGCGTGTTCGCCGACGGTGAGCGCGTGTGGCTCCGCCGCGGTGAGACACCTCCAGCACTCCGCACCGTGCGGCGCGTGGTCGACGCGCTCGCGGGGCGCCTCCGCATCGGGGACCCCGCGCTGAGTCACGTCGGGGTGCGGAAAGAGTCGAGCGGCTACGCGCTCGCGGAGTACGCGCGCACCGGTGACTTGGTCGACCTGCTCGTGGGGAGCGAGGGGACCCTCGCATTCATCACCGCCGTCGAGCTGCGGCTGACACCAGCGTTGCCGGCCACGGCGTCGATGCTCGCAGCCTTCCCCACGCTCGAAGACGCGGCGGAAGCCGCCGGCCGACTCGCGGTGCGTGACGCCCGGGCGGTGGAGTTGCTGGACCGCACCTTCCTCGATGTCTGCCGCGCGACGGCCGAGGGGCGCGCCCTGCTCGAGGGCGTGCCCGACGAAACGGAAGCCGTGCTGCTCGTCGAAGCCGCCGATCTGTACGAGGTCCGCGCGTCCGATCAGGCACGCGCACTCGGCCAGGCCGCCGCAGAGGCCGGCGCCAGCGCGGTGCGCGTGGCGTCGGACAATCGCGACGAGCTCGCGATGTGGCGGCTGCGTCACGCGGCGAGCCCGATCCTCTCGCAACTCGACCCGCACCTGGCGTCGATGCAGGTGATCGAGGACGCGTGCGTCCCTCCCGCACGATTCCCGACGTATATCCGTGGCGTGCGGGAGCTCGCTGAGCGGCATGGGCTCCGTGTGGTCATGTTCGGCCACGCCGGCGACGCGCACGCGCACGTGAACCTGCTCGTGGACACGCGCCGCGCCGGCTGGCGCGATCAGGTGGCCGAGATGCTCGATGATGTGAGCGCATTCGTCGCCTCACTGGGCGGGACGCTCGCGGGCGAGCACGGCGACGGCCGCCTGCGCACCCCCCTCCTCGACCTCGTCTGGCCGGAAGAGACGCGCGAGCTCTTCCGTCTGGTGAAGACGGCGTTCGATCCCGTCGGGATCCTCAATCCCGGGGTGAAGATCCCACTCCGCGACGCGCTCCCCTTCGACGCCGTGAAGTACGACCCGACGCTCCCGCCGCTGCCGGCCGAGGCGCGGCTCGCGCTCGATGCGATCGCGGCGGATAAGGGGTGGGCCCGGGCCCGTCTTCCCGAGGAGTGAGGCGCGTTAGTTTTCGGCATCACCCCCGCCCCGCGAGCGATGCCGCACTTCTATACTGAGCCCAAGGTCACCGTCCTCTCCCGCCCGCACTTCGCGGAGCCAAGCCATCTGCCCGTGCAGTGGATGGGGGAGAGCACCGATGGTGAGCGGCTCGCCGAGTTCGCCGGGCGGCTCTGCTATATGAGTCAGAAGAACCCCGCGAATCGCACCACGCGGGAGTATCTCGAGAACATCAAGAAGCAGGGGCACGGCTCGGTGCTCGAGCACGCGAATTACTCGCTGCTGCTCGAAGGAGTGAGTAGATCGCTGACGCACGAACTGGTCCGTCACCGCGCGGGTTTCGCGTATTCGCAGCTCTCGCAGCGCTACGTCGATGAGTCCGATGCCGCGTTCGTGGTGCCGCCGGCGATCATCGGCGACGATGCGCTCCGCGCGCAGTGGCAGGGGCAGATGGAAGAAGCCCAGCGCACCTACGTCGCGCTCGTGGACAAGCTGATGGAGCGCTACGGATGGGTGCAGGACAAGGTCCATCGCCGCAAGATGGCGCGTGAGGCCGCGCGCGGCGTGCTGCCGAACTCGACCGAGACGAAGATCGTCGTGACAGGGAACGCGCGCGCATGGCGCACGATGTTGGAGTTGCGATCGAGCGAGGCGGCGGAGTTTGAGATCCGGCGCTGTGCGGTACTGGTGCTGCGCACGATGCAGGCCGAGGCGCCCGCGTTCTTCTCGGATTTCGAGATCTACACCGCCGATGACCGGGTCGAAGCCGCGCGGATCTCGTACCACAAGGTGTGAGCGCGCCTCACCGCACTCACCGCACGAGCGACCGGATCTCCGTCGGGGTCAGCGCGCCGTCATAGAGCGCGAGGTCTGAGATCCGACCGATGTGATGGCTCGTCACCCCGGTCACGCGGGACCCGATGCCGAGGCGCGTGGGCATCTCGCCATAGATGATCGTGCCAGCGACGGCCACCGGATGCGACGAGAGCGGCGATCCGTCGAGATAGAAGCGGATCGCGTGGGTGTCGAAGGTCATCGCGAGGTGATACCACCGCCCCGGCGCGAGTTGGATCAGGTGCTCGGCGTTCTCCACGGCGCCCAAGCGCGTCGCGACCGCGCCGGAGATCCCCATCGGCCCAGCATGGAGTCGATAGCCATCCGCGACGAACGGATTCATCCGATCGACCAACGGGGTGCGTGCGAGCTGATCCTCAGCGTCCTCGGCGATCGACATCCAGAGCGCGATCGTGAGGACGCGTGGATGGAGGAGCGGGTGGTCACGGAAGCTCACGGCGGTATGGCGTCCCGCGAAGAACACGGCCTTTCCCTCGACGCCGAACCGATCGCGCGCCGGATTGACACCGGTGGCGTCGACCTCGAGCACCGCCGGCCGACAGTCGTTCACCCCACCGTGGAGTGGGAGGGAGACGAGGAGGCCGGTGTCTGCGTCGCGGGGTGCTTTCGGGATGCGTTGGGGCTGAGACATATGAAGAAGGGTGTGACAGCAACGTCACACCCCCGTCATACGCTGCGCATCGGGCGAATGCCCTAGGGAGAAACCCTAGATACGCACCGAACGCGTGGTGGTGCGTGTCACCGTCCGTTGGCGCTGGAGCGCACGCTCCATCTCCTGCTTCATGTGCGGAAGCTCCCGCCGCAGCTCGCCACGAATCTCCGGGATGATCTCGCGGAGGCGACCCATCGCGCGTTCCAACTCCACCTTGTCGTCACCGTCGAACGAGAACGACCGAATCCCAGGCATCGGCGGCATGGGTGGCATCGGCGGCATCGGGGTGATCGTGGCGCCCATCCGGCCGCCGCCATCGTTGAAGAAGTAGAACGAACGGCGCCCGCCATCGAGCTTCTCGAGCTCACTCGCCTTCGCGGTCGTCACCTTCACACTCCGCGACCGGCCACCGCTCACGACCGTGAGATCGACGACGTCGCCCGCCTTCGCCTTGCGCAGCTCGCGGGTCAGGCGGTTCGAGCGCGAGCTCGCGATCCACCCATCCTCGAGGTCGTCCTTCGTCATGGTGAGCTTCACGCCATTGATGGCGGCGATCCGGTCACCTTCCACCACGCCCGCCTTCTCCGCGGGCCCCCCGTCGGTCACGCCATTCACGAAGATCCCGAGCGTGTCGCGCTTGCTCCCGGTGCTGCCGAGCGAGATTCCGAGTACCGCGCGGTCGTTCATCGCCGCGCGGCTCTCCCGCACCGTCCGCCGCGGCGAAAGCTCCTCGGCCTCGACCGGCGTCACCTTCACCGCGCGGCTCGCGCTCCCGTTCCACACCTGCAGCGTGACCGCCTCACCGGCCTTGGTCTTCCCGATCTCACGGACCAAGCGGCGCTGCATCACCCCCGCCATCTCCGGCTCCTCGGCGTCGTCCTTCGACATCCGCAGCGAGACGCCGTTGATCGACTGGATGCGCCACCCTTCTTCGAGCCCGGCCTTCTCCGCCGGCCCACCCTCGGTGATGCTGCTGATGAGCAGGCCGAGGGTGTCGCGCTTCCCGGAGCTCGACGTCGAGACGCCGATCATCGGGCGATCGTCGTCCTCGCGGCTCCACGACATGTTCTGGCCGTTGATGACCACGCGCGGCGCGTCGCGCCGGATCTCGACGCGCGGCTTCGCTTCGATGGTGCCGGACTGCGCGCTCGCGAGCGACGCAGCGACGAACGGGATGAGCAGGGTGGTGTGACGCATACCAAAGTCCTCGGGGTGCAGGGTGATCGGCTACACCCTTGAGTCACCAGCGGGGGCGAGAGGGTTTCCCCGCCCCCGATCCGCCCTGGCTCAGACCACGATCGAGAGCAGTCGCCCCGGGACGAGCACGACCTTCTTCGGCTCGCCCGTGATGAACTTCGCGATCGCGGCGTCGCCCCGGGCGGCCGCCAGCGCGTCCGCCTGCGTCACGGAGGTCGCGACCCGCACCTTACCGCGCGTCTTCCCGTTCACCTGGACGACCAGGTCGAAGCCGTCCTCGACGACCAAGGAAGCGTCGAACGCTGGCCAGCCACTGTCAAAGACGCTGGCCGAGTGCCCAAGCATCTCCCAGAGCTCTTCCGCGATGTGCGGTGCGAACGGGCTCACCAACTGCACGAGCGGCAGCACCTCGTCGCGATGCGGCGCGCGCTCCCCGCGCCGGAGCACGTTGACGTACTCCATCATCGCGGCGATCGCGGTGTTGTAGGAGAGCTTCGGGATGTCGTCGCCGACCTTCCGGATCGTCTGGTGCAGCTTCTTGAGCACCTCGCGATCCGCTGCCCCACTCGCGCTCGCATCGCGCACGCTCGCCCAGATCCGCTCGAGGAAGCGCCGCACGCCGCTGATCGACGCATCGCGGAAGTCGCCCCCTTCCTCGAAGGGGCCGAGGAACATCAGGTAGGTGCGCAGCGTGTCCGCGCCCCACTGATCGAGGTACTCATCGGGATTCACCACGTTCCCGCGCGACTTCGACATCTTCGCGCCGTCGCGGATGATGAGCCCGTGCGCCCGGAACTTCGTGTAGGGTTCCTCGAAGTCGAGCAGCCCCGCGTCCTTCATGACCATCGTGGTGAAGCGCGAATAGAGCAGGTGCAGCACCGCGTGCTCGTTCCCGCCGATGTAGGTCGTGACGGGGAGCCAACGCTTCGTGATCGCGGGATCGAAGGCGACGGTATCGTTTCCGACGCTCGGGTAGCGGAGGAAATACCACGCCGAGTCGAGGAAGGTGTCGCTGACGTCGGTCTCGCGCCGCGCCGGCTTCCCACAGCTCGGGCACGCGACGTGGTACCACTCCTCGTGGCGCGCGAGCGGCGAGACGCCGGAGTCGTCCGGGGTGTAGTCCGCGATGTTCGGCAGGACGACCGGGAGGTCGCGCTCTGGGACAGGGACGGTGCCGCAGGCATCGCAGTAGATGATCGGGATCGGCGGACCCCAATAGCGCTGCCGCGAGATGCACCAGTCGTGCAGGCGATACGTCGTCACCGCCTTCGCGGACTTCCGCTCGGCGAGCCACGCGGTGACCATCCCCTTCGCTTCGCTCACGGGGATGCCGTCGAAGCGCTCGGAGTTCACGAGCGTCCCGCCGGTATCGTCGGTGAAGGCGGCGGTGAGCGGCGTCCGGGCGCTCTCCCCGGCCCCCGCGACGACGCGGACGATCGGGAGATCGAACTTCGTCGCGAACTCGAAGTCACGTTCGTCGTGCCCCGGCACGGCCATGATCGCGCCGGTGCCGTATTCCATCAGCACGTAGTCGGCGATCCAGACGGGGATCATGTCGCCGGTGGCCGGATTGACGGCGTAGGCACCGGTGAAGGCGCCGGTCTTCTCCTTCGTGGTCTTGCGCGAGACGATGTCCTGCTGCGCCGTGCGCGCGCGGTACGCCGCCACCGACGCGCGCTCCGCGTCGGAGGTGATCACGTCCACGAGCGGGTGTTCCGGCGCGAGCACGAGATAGGTCGCGCCGAAGATCGTGTCGGGGCGCGTCGTGAAGACCGCGATCTCGGCCGAGCCGGTGGTGATCTCCCGCGAGACCATCACCGCCGCGCTCCCCGCATCACCGAGCGGATCGAGGACGCGGAAGCGCACCTCGGCCCCTTCGGAGGCGCCGATCCAGTTCCGCTGCGCGCTCTTGGTGCTCTCCGACCAGTCGAGCCCGTCGAGGTTGTCGAGGAGGCGCTTGGCGTAGTCGGTGATGCGGAAGAACCACTGCTCGAGGAAGCGCTGCGTGACCTTCGTGCCGCAGCGCTCGCACTCGCCAGCGATGACCTGCTCGTTCGCAAGCACGGTCTTGCACGAGGGGCACCAGTTGACCCCCGCCTTCTTCTTGTACGCGAGCCCACGATGGTAGAGCTGCAGGAAGACCCACTGCGTCCAGCGATAGTAGACCGGATCGGTCGTGTCGACCGAGCGCGTCCAATCGACCATCAGTCCGGCGCGATCGAGCTGGCGGCGGAAGTTGGCGATGTTGCGCGGGATCAACTCCATCGGATGCACCCCGACCTTCAGGGCGTAGTTCTCCGAGTGGATGCCGAAGGCGTCGTAGCCGAGCGGCTCGAAGACCGTGTGACCCTGTAGCCGCTGGAATCGCCCGTGGATATCATTTCCCGTGAAGGCGAAGAGATTCCCCACGTGCAGCCCTTCGGCCGACGGGTAGGGGAACATCATCAGCCCGTAGTACGGACGTGGGCCGGCGGCGAGGTCGGTGCGGTTGGTGCCGCGTTCCAGCCAGCGGGCGCGCCATTTGGCCTCGACGGCGGCCGCATCGTAGGCGAGCGGCTCGATCGGCGCGGCAGAGTCGGGAGCAGTCATTCGGTCGTTCGGACGCGAGTCGCGCAGCGGCCGCGGGCCCTCAGGGAGAGGACAGCACGTGAGCGCGAGTGAACCAAGGAATCTAGCGCCCGGCAAGGCCCGCTCCAGCGGGGGCGTCGTGGTCCCGCAGGAGACGCACATCATCGACCGCGTCACCGCGCTCCTGACCTGGCTCTGCGCGTTCGGGCTGGTGGTCTGCGTGTGGGCGGCCTGGGACACGATCCAGCTCGTGGTGGCGTCGGGCGAGGGGTGGCTGATCATCCTCCCCTCGCTCTTCCTCGCCGCGCTCGCCGCGGCCGCGAGCTTCCGCTACTGGATCTCGCCGATGGTGGGGCACCAGCTCGCGGGGCTCGCCGATGTCGCGGAGGCTGTCGCGGCGGGCGACCTCACGCGCATCCCCAAGGAGGCGCGCCAGGGTGGGCAGATGGGGCGACTCGCCCGCGCCATGGTGGCCATGACGGCCGAGCTCCGCACCCTCGCGACGCTCATCGCCGAATCGACCGCCGAGACCACGCGTCTCGCCTCGGAGATCAACGGCGGGACCGAGCACATGGCGCAGGCGGCCACTGGGATCGCGGACACCGCCGGCACATTGAGCGAGCAGGCGGGGGCGATGGCGCAGACGATCCAACTCTTGGCGGCTGACACCACGCGCCTCACCGATCTCGCGCATCAGGTGACGCAGGGGGCACAGGAGGGGATCCTGCGGAACCAGCGCCTCCGCACGCTCGCCTCCGACAACCACGAACGGCTCGACGAGTCCACGCAGCGGCTCGAGGCGCTGGCCGCCGACGTCCGCGAGAGCGCGGCGGCGACGGACGCGCTCGCCGCGCAGAGCGACCAGATCCGCGCCTTCGTGCTGTTGGTGCAGAAGATCGCGCGCCAGTCGAAGCTCTTGGCGCTCAACGCCGCGATGGAGGCGGCCCGCGCGGGGGAGCAGGGGGAGGGATTCGCGGTCGTGGCGAGCGAGGTGCGGCGCCTTGCGCAGGCGGCCACCGAGGCCGCCGAGCAGACCGACGCGCAGATCGGGGAGGTGCTCAAGCGCGTCGACGCGGCGCGGGCGACGAGCGCGCGCCTGCTGGCCGCCGTCGCGAACGTGCGCGAGGCGACCGAGCATGGACGGCACTCATTCACCCAGGTGGAGCAAGCGGTGGAGGAGAGCGAGGCGTGGACCGGGGAGATCGCGGCGAGCTCCGGGGCGGGGAGCGCGCTGGCGGCCGAGATCAACCGGCGCCTCGACACCCTGACCGAGGGGACGCAGGCCTTCGCGAGCGCGATGCACGAGGTGGCGGCCGCGAGCCAGGAGCAGAGCGCGAGCACCCAGGAGATCGCGGCTGCCACCACCGCCCTGACGGACGCCGCCGAGCGGATCGCCCGCACCTCGGCGAGCTTCCGCGGGTAAGAGGTGACGGGACTCGGCAACGGAGGAGGGGCCGGTGTTGTCCAATGATATGATGGACGACTTCACGCGATCCCTGCGCGACGCGCTCGCCCCGGCGTACGAGCTCCAACGCGAGCTCACCGGCGGGGGGATGAGTCGCGTCTATGTGGCGACGGAGCGCGCCCTCCAGCGGACCGTCGTGGTGAAGGTCCTCCCGCCGGAGCTCGCGGCGGGAGTGAATCGCGATCGCTTCCGCCGCGAGATCCAGCTCGCCGCGCAGCTGCAGCACCCACACATCGTCCCGCTGCACAGCGCGGGAGAGTCGGGAGAGCTGCTGTGGTACACGATGCCCTACATCGAGGGGGCGTCGCTGCGCGAATCGATCGCGAAGCAGGCGCGCTTCGCGCCGAAGGATGTCATCCGGATCCTCCACGACGTGCTCGACGCGCTCGCGTACGCGCACGACCGCGGGGTGATCCATCGCGACATCAAGCCCGGGAACATCCTCCGCTCGGGGACGCACGCGGTGGTCACCGACTTCGGCGTCGCGAAGGCGATCAGCGCGGCGCTCCCCGCCGCCGGGATGACGACCACCGGGGCGGCGATCGGAACGCCGGCGTACATGGCCCCGGAGCAGCTCGCCGGCGATCCGAGCGCCGACCACCGCGTGGATCTCTACGCCGCGGGGCTCCTCGCCTACGAGCTGCTCACAGGGCAGGCCCCCTTCGTGGGGAGCTCCCCGCAAGCGATGCTCGCCGCGCAGCTCACGGTGACGCCGCAGCCGGTGGACCAGCTCCGGCCGGACTGCCCGGCGGAGTTCGCCCGGCTCATCGATCAGTTGCTCGCGAAGCAAGCGGCGGATCGTCCGCAGTCGGCGCGCGAAGCGCAGGCGGCGCTCGACGCGATCCCGATCTCCTTCAGTGGCGAGCGCACCGGGACCATGCCGATCCCCGCGGTCCCGGCGCAGCGTCCGTGGGCGCTCGTCGCGGCCGTGGCCTCGATCGCGGCGGTGCTCGCGGTGGTGTGGGCGACGACGCGGTCGGCGCCACCGGCCCCGGAGCCACCGCGGCCGGACTCGATGGCCGT
>JAIETI010000160.1 GCA_019745365.1 Gemmatimonadaceae bacterium
CGAGCACATCGTACGTCTCGGCGATTGCGATGCGCAGCTCGTCGGTCTCCATCGGCTCGACGGGCTGCCCGCTCACTTGCACCACCGTCATCGGAACGCCCGGGCACCGCACGTCGAAGTACGAGCCAGCCGCCGCGTTGACGAGGCGAAGGAGCACCCGCTCGCCGGGCACGAACTGCCCGGTCCACGGCGCGTCCGACGCGCGCCCGTTGCAGAGATACCGGTACGCAGCGCTGGTCACGTCAGCGATGTCGGTCGGGTTCATCCGCATCGCCGCCCACATCATGCGGTCGCTCACCGTCGACGACCATCCCTCGCGCGCAACATCGCGGAAGAAGTCGGTGACAGTTCGGCGCTGGTAGTTGTACGCGTCCGGCTGCTTCTTCAAGCGCGCGAGCACCCGATACGGACTCTCGAAGGTCCAGTCAGACAGGAGAATGACGTGCTCGCGATCGTACGCGAGCTCAGCGCGTTCCTTCGGCTCGACGATCAGCGCACCGAAATGGCCCAACTGCTCCTGCAGTCCCGAATGGCTGTGATACCAGTAGGTACCCGCCTGCCGGATCGGGAACCGATACTCGAAGGTGGCACCGGGCCGGATGCCAGCGAAGCTCAGTCCAGGCACTCCATCCATCACCGACGGGAGCAATATGCCGTGCCAGTGGATCGACGTGTCCTCGGAGAGCAGGTTCCGCACGCGGATGACGGCCTCCTCCCCCTCACGAAAACGGAGGACCGGCCCCGGCAACGTCCCGTTGATCGTGATCGCCCGGACCGATCGGCCATCGACCCGCTGTGTCGTCTCAGCGATCGTCAGGTCGTACGTGCGTGCGCCGCCGATCGCCGGCGCCAGCGGCCCGAGGCCTGAGTCCAACGGCACGGGTTCCTCGCGTCCGCTTGCGAACGGAAGAGGAAGCGCGGAGCCGACGCTGACGACGGCCGTGGCACTGAGGAACCGGCGACGGGAGACGCGCGCGGGAGGGAGAGCACTGGACACGACGAGAGAGCCCACGTGGAGGAAGTGAACGACGGTGAGCCGAGGTCGTGCGACAACGACACTCGACATTTTACGAACGATAAACTAGGTTGTTTCCATTCGCACCCCCCTGCCTCCCCCGCACCGTCCGAGGACCACCGCTATGATCTCCGTCTTCCCCCGCACCCTCGCGGTGCTCATCCTCAGCACCACGGTCGCTGGTCGCACCGCAGCGCAAGATCACGTGCAAGCGGCGCCCACGTCCGCTCCGAATCCGCGCGTCGCCGCCGTGGTCCAGTCGATTCAGGGCCTCTTCGCTGCGGCGGAACGCAACGACCTTGCGGCGCTCGATTCGATCTACGCCGGCGACAGCCTCCTAGTGCTTGAGGGCGCGGGCATCAACCGCGGCTGGAAGGACTATCGCGACAACCACCTCGGTCCGGAGCTCAAGGAGTTCCAGAACTTCCGCTACCGCCCCTTCGAGATCGAAGCGCGGGTCACCGGCGACCTCGCGTGGGCCACCTTTCGCTACGCTCTCAGCGCGGACACTCCCACCGGAAAGGCGGATGTGGTCGGGCGCGGCACGGCGATCCTCGAACGGCGCGGCACTCGGTGGGTTGTTCGCCTCACACAGACGGCAGGGCGGACCCGCCGCCCGAGTGACCCCCCGATGCCGTGACCGAGTCGCGATCCGCGCCACCCCTCATCTCCTTGCGACGGAACAGATGACCCCTCGGAAACGTCGGATCGTTGGTCCGCGAACGGCGCAACTCCCCGACACCATGCGGCTCTCGGGAAACGGCGTGGGTGCCATGTTCGGAACGCTTGAGGCGCGCCTGATGCGGCTGTGCTGGGATGCCGCACAACCACTCACCGCGCGCGCGATCCACGAGCGACTCCGCGAGGAGCATCTCGTATCGCCGCTGACGACGACCACCGTCCTGAACCGACTGGTCCGCAAGGGGTTCTTGGTACGCGCCCGGGTCAGCGGGCGGCTGCACTTCAGCGCCCGCATCGACGAGTCCGACTTCGTCGCGCAGGCGTCACGTCGAGCTATGGAGGGGATCCTGTCGCTCGGCGCAGAGGCCGTCACCGCTTCCCTCGTGGACGTCCTCGCCGAGCGCGACCCGGAGCAACTCGAAGAGCTCGCGCGTCTCATCCGGCGCCGCCTGCGCGAGCGCGACGCATGACCGCCGCGTCGGCGCCGACGGCGGGCGTCCGGCCGCCGGTGATTCGTCGCGAAGAGCGCCGCCGACGCACCTTGCTCTTCGCGATCGTCGCCGCACTCCTCCTCGGCATCACCCCGGTCGTCGGGCATCACCTGCTCGGCGCCGTGCCCTGGCTCCACGCGCAGCAACAACACCTCGCGATCCTGTGCCTCGTCGCATTGCACGCGCTGCTGGCACCCGTGCACACCTTCGCGCACTGGCTCCTGTATGCGGGCGTCGCCTACGCGGTAGTGGAACGCGGCCGCGTGGCGTGGCGGCACCGCCAAATCATGCACGCGCTACCGCAGCGCCGCGTGGACCCCTCGTCACCATTGGGACAGGCCGCGACCGGCGCGGGGCTAAGCGTCGGTCGCGTCCGCACCGTGCACGGCCTGCCGACGCCCGCCTTCACCTCGGGTTGGGTGACACCGCACGTCATCGTCGCGGCGGAGCTGCCCGATCAGCTCACGCGCGACGAACTCGTCGCCGTACTGGCGCATGAGGCGGTGCACGTCCGGCGTCGCGACCCGCTGCGGCTGATGGCCCTCCGCACGCTCGCGTCGCTGCTCTTCTGGCTTCCCGCCCTGCGGCGCATCGCCGCCGACCTTGAGGACGAAGTGGAGATCACCGCCGACGACGCCGTCGCGCCGCCGCTCGCGCTCCCCCTCGCGTCCGCGGTGTTGAAGCTGGGTCGCATCCGAAACAGCCCCCCGCCCGCCGCGGTCGGGTTCCAGCGCGCCGACCTGTTGCCCCGGCGCATTCGACGCCTCGCCGGCGAGGATGTCGTCGCCACCTCGCATACGTCCACGCGTTCCTTGCTCGCCGCGACGGTGGCGCTCGTCCTCACGTGGACGTCCGGCGTGATGGTCTTGCACCCCCTGAACGATCCACGGCTCCAGAACGCGGTGCGACCTGCGCACTGTGATCATCCGCACCGCAGCCCCATCACGCATCTGTTCTGCCGTGGCTGGACGCTCGCGCACGCCGACGCGGGCGCGCCCTGTCCGCACGAAGCCGAAAGCCCGACAGCCTTTCACCAACCGTAAACTCACTACCCCCTTCCCCATGCATCGCGCTCGCTTCCTCGTCGCCGGTCTCGTGGCCTTGGCCCTCGCGACGCCCGGTCGTGCCGCTTACGCGCACCCACGCCTCGTCCGGAGCACGCCGGCCGCCGACAGTCGGTCGAGCGAGTCCCCGCCGCAGATCGCGCTCACCTTCAACGAATCGCTCGACCTCGCGCTCACGCGGGTGACACTCGTGCGCGGAAGCACCCCGGTTCGTGTCGATTCCCTGCGGCTTGCTGCCTCCGACGACAAGACCGTCGTCGCCGTCGTCCGCGCCGCGCTGCCCCCCGGGACGTACACGGTGCGCTGGCAGGTCACTGGCGACGACGGACATCCGGTACGCGGCGAATTCCGATTCGAGGTGCTGGCCGCCGCGGCGCCGACGGCGCGACGCCCTTCACGGTCGTAGCCGCGTGGAGCCGCGCGTCTTCGGCGTCGAGTCGCCGATCTTCGTCGCCATTCGTGCGACGCTCTCCCTTTCGACGGTCGCGCTCCTCGGTATCCTCGCGCTCCGCTGGATGCTCCTGCCACGTTACGAAGGGCCGGACGCACCCGCCTTGAGCGCGGCGATCGCCCGACGGCTGCCGCGGGTCCTCGGGGGGATCGCCGCGACCGCCCTCCTCGCCACGCTCGCCCAACTCGTCGCGCAGCACGCGGCGGTGTTCGGTACCGACGCGGCGCTCTCCCGCGCGACGTTCGTAACGCTGCTCGTCCGCGCGGACTGGGGCCGCACGTGGTGGCTCGCGTTCGCCGCCGCCAGCGCCGTGGGGGGGCTCGCGGTGCGCCTCCGCCGACCGACCGCACGCGCGTGGGTCGCGATCGCGGTCGCCGCACTCGCCCTCGCCGCATCGCAACCGGCGTCCGGCCATCCGGCGGCGACCCTCCACCCTTGGAGGGCGATCATCGTACAAACGGTGCATCTGCTCGCGGGTGGCGCGTGGATCGGCACCCTCGGTGCGCTCACCTTCGTCGCGGTCCCGGCGGCCGTGCGGCTCCCACTCGCTCCGCCCGAGCACGCCGATGCACGCGTCGCGGGACTCGTGCGCGCCTTCAGTCCCATCGCGCTGGGCGGCACCGCGATCGTCGCCGCCAGCGGCCTGTTCCGTGCGTGGGAAGGGCTCGGATCGGTCGCCGCGCTGTGGAGTAGCGAGTACGGCCGTGTCCTCTTGTTGAAGCTGGCACTCCTCGCCATCACGCTCGGCACGGGGGCGTACAACTGGCGCCGAGTGCTCCCCGCGCTCGGCGAACCGCGCGCGAGCGCCGCACTGCACCGCTCAGCTCGTGTCGAACTCGCGGCCGCCGTGCTCGTGCTCGTCGCCACCGCGGTGCTGGTCGCAACCCCGATGCCGGGCGAATAGCGCATCGCGCAAACGAGACTGCGCCCGATACCTGATGGCATCGGGCGCAGAAACCTGCGTGGCGAAACACTCGTCGTGCCGAGTTGCCCCTCCTGGGCTCGAACCAGGACTCTTCTGATCCAGAGTCAGACGTGTTGCCAGTTACACCAAGGGGCAGGACTCTTCCCGCGCGCCTCGCGGCGGCAGGAACCCGAATTGTACCCCGGCCACCCCATCGGTTCAACCCCAAAAACGGGTCCACGGGTAGCCCCGCGCCCCCAAACGACCCAATTTCCCTCATGACCACCGACCCACGCTACCCGATCGGCAAGTGGGCGCGCCCAACCGCCATCTCCGCCGCCGACCGCGCCGCGAACATCGCCGCCGTCGCCGCGCTCCCCGCGCAGCTCCGTACCGCCGTCGCCGGCCTCACCGATGCCCAGCTCGATACGCCGTATCGCGACGGCGGCTGGACGGTGCGCCGACTCGTGCACCACGTCGCGGACTCGCACCTCAACTTCTACACCCGCGCCAAGCTCGCCCTCACCGAAGACCGCCCCACCATCAAGCCGTATGACGAAGAGGCGTGGGCCCGGCTCGCCGACAACGCGCTCCCGATCACGCTCTCGCTCCACATCGTCGACGCGGTCCAAGAGCGCCTCGCGGTCGCCCTCCGCGCGCAGCCCGAGGCCGCGTTCCAGCGCCCCGTCGTGCATCCGGTCTCCGGCGACTTCACCGTCGACTCGCTCATCTCGATGTACGTCTGGCATGGCAAGCACCACGTCGCGCACATCTCCGCACTCCGCGCCGCGCGCGGCTGGTGACCTGCCCTCCGCGCGTGGATGAAGGACTCCTCCGCCGCATCGGAGACGCCGCGCGCGACCGGACGACCGACCCGGTCATGCTCATCGGCGGCGACGGAACGGTGCTGGCGCTGAACCGTGCGGCGCTCGCCTTGATCGACGGCACCGAGGCCACGCATCTCGGCGTGCACGTGTCCACAATCGTCGAGGGCTATTCCCGCGAGCGCGTCGCGGAACGCACCGCACTCGCACGCGCCGTGGGCACCATCCGCACCGAACTGGCCTTTCGCGGCCCACACGGCCCGAGCGCACCGTACGACCTCGTCACCACCTTCGTTCAGATCGACGGCGCCGAGTACTTCCTCTCGGTCGGCCGCGACATGAGCGAACGGCGTCGCGTCGAGCGCCTCCTGCGTGAGAACGAGTCGCTCCTCAACGACCTCCTCAACGCGATGGTGAACGCGGTGCTCCTCGTCGATCGCGACGGCCGCATCACCTACGCGAACCCGGCCGCGTGCGCGCTCTTCGATCTCCCCCTCGACGCGCTCCTCGCGGTGCGCCGCGGCAGCACCCCACCCTGGCGCCTCTCGCGCCCCGACGGCACACAGCTCGATGCCGCCGAATCACCGATCGAGGTGGCGTTCCGCGAACAGCGGGTCGTCCGCACCCCGGTGCTCAAGCTCCACACCGCGAGCGGACACGAGTCGTTCATCACCGCGCAGGTCGCACCCATCCTCGACTCCGACGGCACGCTGACCGGCGTCGTCGCCACCATGGGCGACATCACCGCGCTCCGCAGCGCGCAGGACCGCAACATCTCCCTCCAAGAGCAGATCGCCGAGATCCAGCGGATGGAGGCGGTCGGTCGCTTGGCCGGCGGCATCGCGCACGACTTCAACAACCTCCTCACCGCGATCCTCGCCGCCGCCGAACTCACCCTCTACGATCTCCCGCCAGGCGACGCGCACTTCGAGGACCTGCTCGGCATCCGCGAGGCGGCCGGGCGCGGCGCCGTGCTCGCCAAACAACTCCTCTCCTTCGCGCGCAAGCAGGTCATCGATCCCCGCCGCATCGACCTCACCCCGTTCTTCGCGGAGATCGAGCGCCTCGTGCGCCCCCTCCTCGGCGAGTCCGTGATGGCGAGCATCACCGTCGCGCCGGCGACCGCGAATGTCCTCGTCGATCCGACGCAGCTCCAACAGGTGATCGTGAATCTCGCGCTGAACGCGCGCGATGCGATGGAGCGCGGCGGGCGCCTCGAGATCAGCGCCCGCACGATCAAGGCGACCGATCGCGTTCCCGACGACACCGCGCGCCCCGCGGGCCGCTGGGTGCTCATCGCGGTCCGTGATTCCGGGCACGGCATCCCCGACGAGATCCGGGACAAGATCTTCGACCCCTTCTTCACCACGAAGCCGATCGGTATCGGCACCGGGCTCGGACTGCCCACGGCCCGTGGCATCATCGAACAAGCGGGCGGCGTCCTCTCACTCACCTCCGCGCCGGGCGAGGGGACGACCTTCCGCATCTGGCTCCCCCCCAACGAGACCGGCGAGCCACCCAGCGACCCCAAGGACCGCGAGGAGACCCCGCGCGGCAGCGGTCGCATCCTCGTGATCGAGGACGACGCGCTCGTCCGTACCTTCACCGTGCGCACCCTCACGTCGCTCGGCTACGAAGCGATCAGCGCTCCGGATGGCGCAACGGCGCTCGAGATCGCGGCCGACCCCACGGTGATCATCGACGGCGTGGTCAGCGACGTCGTGATGCCGGGGATGAGTGGCAAGGATGTCGCCATCCGACTCCACGAACTCCGCCCGACGCTCCCCGTGCTCTTCGTTTCGGGATATGCGGACGACGTCATCGTGCACCACGGCATCCTCGAGCCCAACGTCAAGCTGCTCGGCAAACCGTACACGGCGACGGAACTCGGTCGCGCCGTGCATGCGCTCTTGAACCCCGCCGACTAACGCCGTCGAGAGCCCAGAACGCGCGAGAGGCGCCCGCCGGTCGGAACCGTGGGCGCTTCGGATGTCCTGCAGTTGCCTGGCACACCGTCATTGGAACTCTACGTCCTACCGAACGGCGGCCGGCAAGATCTGCTGGCGTCTATTGCGAGTGGAGCTGAGGGGGATCGAACCCCTGACCTCTGCAGTGCGATTGCAGCGCTCTCCCAGCTGAGCTACAGCCCCGCTAACCCAGAGTGCCACGATCCATCCTACCCTGCCCCGTCGCACTCGGGTCCATACGTCAACGACCCCGCCACCGGCGGGGCCGTCGATGACATAAATGTATGTCGGCACGGGCTGGTGTCAAGTTGAGCACCCTCCCGCCCACGAAGCTAAGCCGAACCGGGAACAGCGCTTAGCTCCCCACGGTTCGGTCCTCTAGTGCCACCAGAATCCTACGCGTTCCCACTCCTCGACCTCCGGGTCGCCCCCGCGAATGCGCAGCCGATCAACACGACCGGCGAGTTCGTGCTCTACTGGATGCAGTCGACGCATCGGTTCGAGGAGAACTGGGCGCTCCGGCACGCGGTCGCCGAAGCCGATCGGCTCGGCAAGCCGCTGATCATCCATCAGGGGCTCGACCCGACCTACGCGCACGCGAACGACCGGATCCACCACTTCATCCTCGCGAACGCGCGGGAGCTCGCAGCGCGGGCGGCGAAGCTCGGCGTTCACTATCAGTTCGTGCTTCGTCGGCGACGCGACGACGATCGCCGCGTGGTTGACCGGCTCGCCGCGCGCGCCGCGCTCGTGGTGACCGATGCGTTCCCGACGGCCGGGATCGCCGAGCGCACGGCGCGCTTTGCTGCGCGCGCCACGGTGCACGTCACTACCGTCGAGTCGCACGCGATCGTCCCCGCCGCGCTGATGGTGAACGAGGAGTGGGCCGCCCGCACTATCCGTCCCAAGCTCTTTGCGCATCTCGAGCACGCGCTCCAGCCCGTACGCGACCGCGCGCCAAGGCATGCGGTTACCCGCACACTCGCCGGCTCACTCGACATTGACGCGCTCGACCTCCGCACGGCCGACCTCGTGGCGGAGATCGCCCGGTGCGAGATCGATCACGCCGTCCCGGTGGTCGCGATGCCGAGCGGGCGTGCCGCGGCGCTCGCGCGACTCGACGCGTTCTGCACCGACGCGCTCCCGCGCTACGAGGAGCGGCGGAGCGATCCTACCGACGCCGAGGGCTCCAGTCGCCTCTCGCCCTACCTCCACTTCGGCCAGATCAGCGCCGCGGAAGTCGCGCGCGCGGCGATCGCGTCGGTGGGGCGTGAAGCGGCCACGAAGTTCCTCGACGAGCTCGTGAGCTGGCGCGAGCTCGCGCTCAACTTCACGCTCCGCAATCCGCGCTTCGCGCAGTTGAAGGGGCTCCCGCCCTGGGTGCACGAGACCATGGCGAAGCACAAAGACGACCCGCGCGAGGCACACTACACCCTCGAGGAGCTCGAGCAGGCGCTGACCGATTATCCCCTCTGGAACGCGGCGCAGAACGAGCTGCGGCAGACCGGCGCGATCCACAACGTGATGCGGATGTACTGGGGGAAGTCGGTGCTCCTCTGGACGCGGCGCTACGGCGACGCGCTGAAGCATCTGATCCACATGAACGACCGCTGGGCGCTCGATGGCCGCGATCCGTCGAGCTACGGCGGGATCCAATGGTGCTTCGGGAAGTTCGATCGCCCCTGGGGCGAACGCCCCGTGTGGGGCTCCATCCGCTCGATGTCGCTCGAGCGCGCGTACAAGAAGTTCGACGCCCGCGGCTACGAACGGCGGTGGAACGGACGCTGACCACGCCGCATCTTCCTCAGATGCCCAGCGCCGTCCTCCCCGCTCCCGATGCCATCCGCGCCGCCGCGACCCGACTCGACGGCGTCACCGTCCGCACCCCACTGCGCCGGAGCGCCGCGCTCGCCGCGCGACTCGGTGGCGAGGTGTGGCTCAAACTCGAGACCGAGCAGACGACAGGCTCATTCAAGCTGCGGGGCGCCTACAACGCGCTCGCGCAACTCGACGACGCGAAACGCGCTGCCGGGGTCGTCGCGAGCTCCGCCGGCAACCACGGCCTTGGCGTGGCTGAGGCCGCGCAGCGGCTCGGTATCCGCGCGACGATCTTCGTCCCGCACGATGCGCCGCAGGTGAAGAAGTCCGGGATCGCCTCGCGCGGTGCCACCGTCAACGACGAGGAGCCGGACTACGATGCCGCGATGGCGCGCGCACGCCGCGAAGCGGACCGCACTGGTGCCACCTTTATCCATCCCTGCCTCGGCGCGGCCCTGCTCGCGGGGCAAGGCACCGTCGCGCTCGAGGTATTGGAAGAGCTGCCGACGCTCGCC
This sequence comes from Gemmatimonadaceae bacterium, assembly GCA_019745365.1. Classification (GTDB taxonomy): domain Bacteria; phylum Gemmatimonadota; class Gemmatimonadetes; order Gemmatimonadales; family Gemmatimonadaceae; genus JAIETI01. Next base: position 9,731 of record JAIETI010000160.1, read on the forward strand.
ACGTTCTGTGTGTGCGTGGGTGGCGCAGGACTGCTCGGTGGCGTCGGGGGATGGCTGCGCGGCACCGCGCCGCTGGTGCGGATCGTCGGCGCGCAGAGCGAGCGGACCAACGCCATGCACGTCGCGTTGAGCGCGGGGCGACTGATCGACATCCCGAGTCTCCCCACACTCGCTGATGGCCTCGCAGGGCAGATCGACGAGTTCGCGTTCCAGGTCGGCCGCGAGGCGCTCGACGCGCTCGCGGTGGTCACCGAGGCCGAGATCGCGTTCGCGATCGACTGGCTCTGGAGCGAGGAGGGGGTGCGCGCCGAGGGCGCGGGCGCGGTAACCGTCGCGGCGCTCCTCGCGGGGAAGGTGTCGCTGATCGCGTTCCCCCTCGCGGCGACGGTCAGCGGCGGGAACATCGACGATGCGCGCTTCGCAGCCGCGCGGCGCGGCGAGGTCCCCGCGCTCCGCTAGCCAGCGGGATTACCTTTCCCGCGTGTCGCTCTCCGTCCGCTTCCTCGGCACATCGGCGTCGCGCCCCACCGTGGAGCGCGGCGTGTCGTCGATCGCGCTCGTACGCGAAGGCGAGACGATGCTCATCGATTGCGGGGAAGGGACGCAGCGGCAGATGATGCGTTGGGGGATCTCCTTCAACGTCGGCGACATCCTCTTCACCCACTTCCACACCGATCACTTCCTCGGCGTGCTCGGCCTGCTCCGCACGATGACGTTGCAGGGACGCACCGAGCCCATGCGCATCTGGGGCCCGAAGGGCGCCGCCGCGATCATGCGTCGCGCGGAGGGGCTTGGCGTCGAGCGGCTCTCCTTTGCGATGACCGTGCATGAGGTGACACCGGGCGTTCCGATCGCGCGGAAGGAGTACGCGATCCTGCCGTTCTCGGTGGACCATCGGAATGCGATGGCGGTCGGGTACGCGCTCATCGAGGAGACGCGTCTGGGGCGCTTCGACCCGGAGCATGCCCGTGCACTCGGTGTGCCCGAAGGACCGCTCTGGGGGCGCATCCACAAGGGCGAGGCGGTCACGCTCGACGATGGTCGCGTCATCACGCCTGCCGACCTCGTCGGTCCGACGCGACCGGGACGCCGCGTGGTGATCTCCGGCGACACGCGCCCCTGTGCGGGCACGCGCGAGGCATCCGTGGAGGCCGACCTCCTCGTGCACGAAGCGACCTTCGGCGATGAAGAAGAGGCACGCGCGAAGGAGACGGGGCATAGCACGGCGCGCGAGGCGGCTCAGCTCGCCCACGAGGCCGGCGTACGGCGATTGGCGTTGACGCACTTCTCGGCGCGCTACTCGCGCGACCCATCCGATCTCGATCGCGAGGCGCGGAGTGTGTATGCCGGCCCCGTCACCCTCGCGCGTGACGGGATGGAGATCGACGTCTCCTACCCCGACGCAGTGGCGTCGGACTCGACCACAGGGCGTCGCGAGGCGTAGCCGCCATCGCGGGTGTGCCAGAACGCTACGTCGCGCTCGCCGAGCGTCCAACACCAGTAGGCGGGCGCGTCGTCGAGGACGGCCGGGAAATCCACGGTGCCGATCTCAAGCGACTTACACTGGATGCCGAGCGCAGCGAGCTCACTCCCGAAGTGGTCGATCTCGCGCGCGAGCGCCTGTGCCTCGCGCTGCAGGCGCAGCGCCTCCGCGCTGGGCGCCGCGGTATCGCCCGCGCTCGCGACCTCGAACGCGTTCACCGTCTCGCGCCAGCGGGCGTATGCCGCGACGAGATCAGCCACGATCCGCCGCACGTACGGGAGCGCCGCATTCGCGCGCTCCAGGGTCCAGGGGAGAGGCACTTGGGCGTCCTTCACGAGACCCGTCCGCGTCGAAGGGAGGTGCGTCGTACGCGCTGCACCGGCGCACGCCGGATGACCGGAATGTTCCGCGTCGCTGCCGCACGCGGCGCCAAGCGCTGTGCGGTGCGCGTCTGATCGGAGTAGAACGCGGCTTCGTCGAACGCGCGCTCGAGCGAGCGCCGCGTGTCCGCCGCCAAGCCACTCGGCAGCCAGTACACGCGGCGGACCGTGCCCGTCACCGCACCGATGGCCCACCGTCCGCGCCGACCATCGGTGAGGGCCAGTCGCGCCCGTTCGCCCGCAGCGTCGCCGACACTCTCGAGCACCGCACTCCCCCCCTGCCACCATGCGGTGCTCCCGCGCGACAGCGGTCCCTCCGAACGCGCGGCGTGTAGGAACCGACTGACATCGACCGTGTCCGCGGTGCGGAGATCGATGATCGTGCGGTGCGTGGTGTGATCGTGCTGCCCGCCCACGACGTCTACATCCGTCCGATGGTCCATGGCCAGGAAGCCGCCGAACGTGTCGAGCAGATCGAGCGCGGTGGTCGCAACGGTGCGCGGATGAAGCGCGCCGTCCTCATCCTCGCGGAGCGGACGCTCGTCCGGGTGCGCCTCGGCATAGGTCGTCGCCATGCGTTCGACGGTCCGATCGCGCCACAGCTCGACCGAATCGCCGGTGCTCAGCGCGCGACGGAAGAGCCGGAGCCCCACGAAAGTCGCGTCGTAGTACGATCGGTCATCGTCGGCGGTGTAGAGCTCATAGAAACTCCCATCCACGCGCGCGAGTACGAGTGGGGCGCCGCGCATGCGGACGCCGCGTTCATCGCTCGTCACCCAGAAGGTGGAATCGGCCGAGGCGACGAGAAGCTCGGTGCGGGGCGGCGCGCTCGTGGTTGCCCCACGCCCGCACGCCGCGAGCGCGCTGACGACCATCAGGAGCGCAGCACGCGTCATCGCGCGAGCACCTGCACCGAACGGATCAAGCGATCGATCTCCTCACCCGCGGTGTAGCAGGCGAGGCCGATGCGCACGAGGCCATCTGGCTGATGCCCGAGGCGGTCCACGACGGTCGACGCATAGAAGTCGCCGTGACTCACGAAGAGCCCGCGCGCGGCGCAGAACTCCGCGACGGCGAGCGCCTTGTGGTCCTTGAGCGCGAAGGCGAGCGTCGACGTGCGAGGGGCGTCCACCGACGGCCCGTACACTGTCACGCCATCGATCTCGCCGAGGGCACCCCAGAGCTGCGCAAAGAGTGAATGGCTCCGCCGGTGGATCTCGTCATACGAGCGCTGGAGTCGCTCACGACGCGTGTCGCCGTGAGCGAGATCGGCGAGAAAGTCGATCGCCGCCATCGTCCCAATGATCCCTTCGTGATTCTGCGTTCCCGTCTCGAGGCGATCGGGCGCCTCGTTCGGCGCGGGCGCGAGTTTCGGCACGTCGAGCGACGCGAGGAGCTCGTGACGGCCGTACAGGATGCCGATGTGGGGGCCGTGGAATTTGTAGGAACTACAGGCGAGAAAGTCACAGCGGGAACGACGGACATCCACCAGAAAATGGGGGGCGTAGTGGACGGCGTCGACGAAGCAGAGCGCACCCACGGCGTGGGCCATGTCGGCGGCGCGGCTCACATCGGTCACCGTGCCGAGGGCGTTGGAGCCGGCGCCGATGGCGACGAGTTTGGTGCGCGGGGTGATGCACGCGGCCAACGACTCCCAGTCGAGTTCACCGCGCCCGGGGTGGAACTTCGCCACGCGGATGGTGATCCCGCGTTCGCGCTCGATCGCGCGCCACGGGGCCTGATTCGCGTGGTGGTCGAGCTCCGTGATCACGACCTCGTCACCTGGCCCCCACCCGCGGCCGAGGGCGCGGGCGAGGTGGAAGGTGAGCGTCGTCATGTTCGCGCCGAACGCGATCTCGTCGGGGCGCGCATTGAGGAAGTCGCCCACGGCGCGCCGCGCATCGGCGATCAGCTCGTCGGTCTCATGGCTCGACGGGTAGTGCCAATGGGTGTTCGCATTGTGGTCGTACAGATACTCCGTCATCGCCTCGACCACGGCGCGTGGCACCTGCGTCCCCCCCGGTCCGTCGAAGTAGGCGACGGGGTGGCCGTTGTGCGCGCGCTCGAGCGCGGGAAAATGCGCGCGGATCTGCTCCAGCGTCGCCACGGTGCTCATCGGATCTCCTCGGAGGCCATCGCCTCGATATAGCGCACCGCCTCGACGTGATCGGCCTCCTCGCCCATCGCGATGTGCGCCGCGCGCCAGAGTTCGCTCGTCAACTGCAGTAGCGGTGATGGCACGCCCCCCTCGCGCGCCACCTGCGCGGCGATCCCCGCATCCTTGTCGAGCAGGGCGAGGCGGAAGGTGCGCGGAAAGGCCCGCGTCAGCACGCGCTCGGGAAAGAGGTTCATCGACGTGTTGGAGCGACCACTCGACGCGTTGATCACGTCCAACGCCACGGCCGCGTCCACGCCCGCCTTTCGCAACGCGAGCAGCCCTTCCGCGGTGCTCCAGATGTGCACCGCGAGCAGCGCGTTGTTCACCGCCTTCACGGCGTCACCCGCACCGACCGCACCGCAGTGGACGATCTTCTTCGCGAAGCGCTCGAGCACCGGCCGCACGCGCTCCAAGACGGCCGCATCGCCACCGACCATGACCGTCAATGAGGCACGCTCTGCGCCCGCCACTCCGCCCGACACCGGGGCATCGATG
>JAIETI010000163.1 GCA_019745365.1 Gemmatimonadaceae bacterium
CTTCGGCACATAGTCATCCGGCGCCCCAGGTGGGATCGGCGGATTTGCACGCAAGCTCTCCTGGAATCCGCGGATCATCCGTTGGAACGCCCCACCCACCCATCCGTTCGACGGCGCGATGTCCGTCTCCTCCTTCGGATCGGTGAGCAAGTTGAAGATCCAGGCGGTCTCCAAGACCTTCGGCCCGATGTTCGGTTCCGGCTCCCAGATCACATGCATCTTGTAATTGCGCCACTTCGCCGCGCGGAACTCCGTCTTGATATAGAAGAGGAAACCCTCGCGCCCTGAGTGCGCGCGGCGCCCGAGGAGGAAGTCGGTCATGTCGATCCCATCGATCGGGCGGTCGGTCGGGACCGTCGCGCCGCCGATCTTCGCCAGCGTCGAATAGAGATCGGTGATGTGCACGATGTCATCGGTCACCGCACCCGCCGCAATCCGCTTCGGCCAACGCACCATGAACGGTGAGCGGAGTCCGCCCTCCATCGCGGTGTGATACGTCCCCTGCCACGGCCCCGCCGTGCCGCGCCACGGCCGGCGGAACTCCGGACCATTGTCACTCCCGAACAGAACAATGGTGTTGTCGCGGATGCCGAGCGCATCGATCGCGTCGAGGATCTCTCCCACCCGGAAGTCGAGCTCCACCATCGCGTCGGCGAAGTCGCCATGTCCGGTGCGACCCGCAAAGTCGCGGTGCGGGATCGTTGGAAAGTGCAGTTGCGTGAGTGGAACGAACGCAAAGAAGGGCGTCCCGGCGCGCACCTGGCGCCGCATGAAGCTGTTCGTGCGCACGACCAGCTCCGCATCGATCCGTCGCCGCATCTCCAGATCGAACCGTGCGACGTTGCGCGCGACCTCTCCCTTCTTTCCCTCCATCACGTACGGAATCGGCACGGCGGTGGAGTCGTACTCGATCGTACTGGTGAACAACGCCTCGTTCGACGTGCGCGGGATCCCATACCACTCGTCGAAGCCGCGATCGTTGGGAAGGCGCCCCGGGCGATCGCCAAGGTGCCACTTCCCGAACAGCCCGGTCGCGTAGCCGCGCGCGGAGAGGAGTTGCGGGAGCGTGATCTCCCACGGGATGAGCCCTTGCGGGAGGCCAGCTGGCACCGAGAACATCGCGCCGGTGCGGATCGCGTACCGTCCGGTCATCAACGCGGCCCGCGTGGCCACGCAGTCGTTCTCGACGTTGAAGTTCAGGAAGCGGAGTCCTTCCGCGGCGAACCGATCTATGCGCGGCGTCGGCGCGCCGCGCAGGGCTCCACCCCCGTACACACCGAACTCCCCCCACCCGACGTTATCGACGAGGATGAGCACGATGTTCGGTGGTGCGGCTGGTGTCTGTGCCTCAAGCACACCAACCGCGAGCACCGCACAAGCCACGGCGAACACAGGCCGCCACCACGATCGCTTTGGCACGCAATTCCCCATCGGAGAGAGCGACAGAGTTAACACTTTCGGTCGCGATCGGCACCTTGGCGTCTGGCTTTCATTGACAGGCGAGCATCGTTTCGCTGACAGCGCGCCCCTCACGCACCCGCGAGTGTTGAGGACGCTCTTCCCTCTCCGGAATCCGCACGTGCTCCCCACGCTCTCGCCGCTCGAACGCGTCACCGGCCTCCGCAACCTCGTCGGCAACACGCCGATGTACGCGATCGACTGCGAGTTCCGCGGCACGCCGCGTCGCATCTACGCCAAGGCCGAGCACCTCAACTTCACCGGCTCCATCAAGGACCGGATGGCGGCGCACATCCTGCGCCGCGGCTACGAGACCGGGCGACTGCAGCCGGGCGGGATGATCATCGAAGCGACGAGCGGCAACACCGGGATCGCTTTCAGTGCCATCGGCCGCGCGCTCGGCCATCCCGTGACGATCTTCATGCCGGACTGGATGAGCGAAGAGCGCAAACAGCTCATCCGATCGTTCGGCGCCGAGATCCGCCTCGTGTCGGCCGCCGAGGGGGGCTTCCTCGGCTCGATCCGCCTCTCGGAAGAGCTGGCGGCGATCACGCCCGGGGCGTTCCTGCCGCGGCAGTTCGCGAACGAGGAGAACAGCGCCGCGCACGAACTCACCACCGGACCTGAGATCTGGGCCCAGCTCCGCGCGCGTGGACGCACTCCCGATGCGTTCGTCGCGGGGGTCGGCACCGGCGGCACGATCATGGGTGTGGGGCGCTATCTGCGATCGCAACACTCAGCGATCAGAATGCACCCTGTCGAGCCGGCGAACTCACCCACGATGAGCACGGGGCACAAGGTCGGTAAGCACCGAATCCAAGGGATCAGCGACGAGTTCATCCCCGCGATCGTGAAGCTCGATGAACTCGACGCGGTGGTCGGCATCGACGACGGTGACTCGATCATCATGGCACAGCGACTCGCCGCCGAGCTCGGCATCGGCGTCGGTATCTCCAGCGGATGCAACCTTCTTGCGGCGCTGCAGGTGCAGGACGACCTCGGCGGCGACGCGACGGTCGTGACGGTGCTGTGCGACGACAACAAGAAGTACCTCAGCACCGGATTGATGCAGGTCGAACCGGTGAAGCCCGGCTTCCTCTCCAGCGAGACGAGACTCCTCGGCTTCCGCGCGTTGAATCGCGTCTGTGATTCGTGCTTCGACGCGAGCGATCCGGAGGGAGCGCCGGTTCAACTCAGTCGGGCCTGACCGCACGGCGTCCCGCTGGACAGTTCGCTCGCACCATCCTAGTGTGCGGGGCGCCCCAACGGTGAGATGATGATGAGCGTCTGGCGACGATTCCGCGCAGCGATCGGCATGGGAGTCCGTTGGGCCGTGGGTGCCTTCGCGGTCGGACTCGTGGTCGCACGGATCCCCGGGTTCTTCTCCGACGTCCCCTTCGCGATCCTCTTCGCGCCGCTCGGCTTCGCGTCGGGGATCATCTTCTCCCTGATCCTCGTGGCGCTGGCGCGGCGCACGAGCATCGCGGAGCTGTCACTCGGCCGCTTCGCGGGCTGGGGTGCCGCGGCGGGACTGACGCTCGCCGGTGTCCTCGTCGGTGGCGCGGCACTCCGTGGGGAGGCGTTCGGTAGCGAAGCCGTGCTCTTCGCCGTCGGACTCTCGTCGGCGAGCGCGCTCTGCGCCACCGGATCGCTCGCGCTAGCGAAGCGGGCGGAGCAGCGCGAGTTGCTTCATGGCAGTTCGTCGAACCTCTCAGGCTGATGCGGGCGGGCGTGATGCCGCCTGATGCGGGATGCGCGCGGTCACGAGCGCCTCGAACGCATCGGCGAGATTCGTAAAGTCCGAGACCACTCGGTCCGCTCCTTCGGTTCGAAGGCGCCGCACCTGTGCGTCGCGAGCGACACCGACAAAGGGCAACCCAAGTGTGCGCGCCGCCCGCACATCCCAAACCCCGTCTCCGACGGAGACCGTGCGAGCGAACGCACCGACCCCGGCACGCTCTCGTGCCTGAGCACAGGCGTGTCGGATGATATCCACGCGCGCGGGTCCGTCTTCGGAGGTTGCGAGCGGATACTGAGCGACCGGTAGTCCCGACGCCTCCAGCTTGTACTCCGCTGCTCGACGCCATGCACCCGTCGCAAGCGCGACGGCCCACCCGTCCGCGGTCAGCGCTTCCAACAACGCCGACGCCCCAAGCATGGGGACGAGCGCGCCCGTGTCGCGCTGCGCGGTTCTGAGTTGTGCCACGAAGTGCGCGCTCGCGGCATCGAGTTCCGCCGTGGACGGGTCGCGCCCGAATTCTCGGCGATACGCCTCGACGGCGATCCCGATGTCCGACACATGCTCGTAACTCGCCCAGTCGGTGTCGAACTCGCGCAGCCGAAGGACCACGCCCAAGGCGGACGCAAAGCACTGATCCTCGACCATCAGGTTATTGAGGAGCGTGCCGTCGATGTCGAACACCGCGAGGTTCATCACGCGGCTCCGCTATGATCGGCGGGACAGTGTGACCCACTCCGCCACGACGAGATTCGGCACCCATCAGAGCTAGGCGATCACCTGGTACGCATCTGCGAACGGGATGCCTGCGACCTGACTCAGCGGGAGGTACACGCGCAGTGCGACTGCGGCGAGGGTCAACGCGAAGCTGCGGATCATCCAGACGCGATGCGCGACCTGGTCACCAGCCCGGATGGTGCGGTACGCCATGAACGTCGACGCGAGCCACAGCACGGCGAGCATCCCGAAGCCGACGTGCGTCACCAGACCTTCCTCGGAACGTACCGCGAGTCCGAGCGCCCCGAGTCCGCCGATCAGCACCGCGACGACATACACACGCCCCGTCCACCGGTGGCGACCAAGGGCGCGCGCCCGAAGTCGCGCGTTCAGTTGCCATGGCCCGACGGCCAACGCCGTGAGTCCGCCGCTGAGGTGTGCGAAGAGGGCGAGTGGGACTGTCACTCGACGATCCGCAACGAAAGGTGGACCGAATCCAGGGAGCAACATCAGCACGAGCGCGTACCCCGCGACCCCGATGGCCAGAACGGCCATCAATACCCAGAGCGATCGTGTCATGCGGCGCTCCCGTCTGAACCGTTAATCGCGTGACCCGCGGCGCCCACCAAGCGCTCGATCGCGCGAAGCCCGTCGTCACCCACATCCAAGCTGAAGGTGTTCACATACAGCGCGATGTGTTGCGCACACACCTCGTCGGAGAGCTCCTGCGCATGCGCGCGCACGTATTCACGACTCGCGGTCGGGTGGTCGAACGCGTATTGCACCGAGGCTCGGATCGCGTGTTCGGCCGCCACGACGGATGCCGCGTCGAGGTCGTCTCGAGCACAGATGCCAGCGAGCGGAACGGGAAGTCCGGTCGATGCCTGCCACCAGTCACCGAGGTCCGCCACCCTCACGAGCCCGTGCTCCGCGTAGGTGAACCGACTCTCATGGATGATGAGCCCAGCGTCCACCTCACCATCACGCACGGCGTGGAGGATCCGATCATAGCGGAGCTCGACCGCATCACCGATCGTTGGCGCCGCGAGTCGGAGCAGTCGATAGGCCGTCGTCTCGCGCCCCGGGATCGCAACGCGCCCCGCCATCGCCTCTGCCAACGTCATCGGCGTGCGTGCGACCACCAGCGGGCCCACTCCCTCTCCAAGCGCCGCGCCGCTCCGAAGCAAGCGATACCGCTCTCCGACAGCGGCGAACGCGCCGACGCTGAGCTTGGTCAGGTCGAATGCACTGTCATGCGCACGACGGTTCAACTCTTCGATGTCGAGAAGCACCGGCCGGATGCGGAACGGCGCCTCGACCAACCCGTGCACGAGCGCATGGAAGGCGAACGTGTCGTTCGGGCAGGGCGAGTAGCCGAAGGTGAGTTCGCGCATCGCGCTCGCGATTCTATAGATGTGGAAGGAGCGCGCGCACCATGGCCGGCGTCGCCGCCTGGATCGCGGCGAACCCGACATCGAAGTGCCAGCGCGCGCGATCGGTCTCTTCGATCTCATTGGAGATCGCACGCACTTCGATCGCACTCACACCCGCAAGCGCAGCGGCGCGGAGGACCGCGAACCCTTCCATGGCCTCGATGTCGCAATCAGTGGTGCCACCGACGCGCGCGCTCGTACCGATCGGGAGCGTGAGCGCCACTGGGATTGCCTGCTGCAGCGCGTCGACCAGCCGGGGAGCACTCATCACTCGGCTCGGCGCCCACTCGGCACGGACGCCGAGGTCACTGTAGCGCGCCTCGCTCCCGATCACGAGCGTCCCTGGGGCGAGCGCCAGCTGGCGACGCGCTCCCGCGATGCCGACATGGAGCACCAGCGCTGGACGGTCGCGAGCGATCTCCGACGCCGTCGCCACGGCGGCTTCGACTGGCCCCACGCCGCACACCAGCGTGCGCCAGCCGTCCGCCGGTGCGAGCTCGTGCGTCGTCGCCGCTACCACGAGGAGCCGTCCACGATCGACCATATGATGGGAATCTATGGAACTGCTGGCCGCGCGTGCGCGGCCGCGGGACAAACCGCGAGCCTGTGTCAACTAACACTTAGGTATTGACAGAAGTATTAGCCGCGCATCTTCACGAACATGCCCCGCGCCGCCGCCACCGACCGCGTCTTCCACGCCCTCTCGAACACCACGCGTCGGGCCGTGGTCGAACGACTCGCGCGCGGGCCGGCCTCGGTGAGCGACCTCGCCGCCCCGTTCGATATGCAACTCCCCTCGTTCGTTCAGCACCTCGCGATCCTCGAGACGAGCCGACTCGTGCGCTCACGGAAGAGCGGCCGCGTCCGCACCTACGAACTCGTGCCGGAACAGCTCGCTGTCGTGGATGACTGGCTCACGGAACGACGGAAGGAATGGGAAGCACGCCTCGATCGATTCGACCGCTACGTCCTCCACCTCAAGGAGCGGGAGTCATGAATCACCCCTTCGCGTTCGACTCCAAGCGCGACTTCACCATCGAGCGCGTCATCGACGCCCCGCAACCGCTGGTGTGGGAGGCGCTCACGCGCCCAGCGCACTTGAAGGAGTGGTACATGCCCCGGGCCTGGGGACGGGTTGCGCACGCGGAGATGGATGTTCGCCCCGGCGGGGTCTTCCGCATCGACATCGCTGTGGGCGATGGTCAGGTGGTCCCGAACCTCGGCTGCTTCCTCGACGTCGTGCCGCACTCGCGTCTCGTCTGGACGTCGATGCTCTTTCCCGGCTACCGCCCCGCCGTCTTCGACGACATCCCGATCACGGCGATCGTCACGATGGCAGCGCAGGGCGCCGGCACCCGCTACGTCTTCACCGCGCTCCATCGCAGCGAAGCAGACTGTGCGACCAACCGATCGTCCGGCTTTTACGAAGGGACCGAGATCGCGATCGACCAGTTCGTCGCGCTGGTTCACTCCCTGACGTGATCGCGGGCGGCGGCGAGGGCGTATATTCGTGCACTCCTGACCCTCGCTCCGCTTCGGCACTCCCTTCGCGATGAATTCGATCCAGACTCGGCTACAGAACGCGCTCGCGGATCGCTATCGACTCGATCGCGAGCTCGGCGAAGGCGGCATGGCCAAGGTGTTCTTGGCGCACGACCTCCGGCACGACCGCCGCGTCGCGATCAAGGTGCTCAAGCCGGAGCTGGCGGCGGTCCTCGGGGCCGAACGGTTCGTCGTGGAGATCAAGACCACCGCCGCGCTGCAGCACCCGCACATCCTCCCGCTGTTCGATAGCGGGACGGCCGATGGGTTCCTCTTCTACGTCATGCCCTTCATCGAAGGCGAGACGCTGCGGGCGCGGCTCGATCGTGAGACCCAGCTCGGCGTGGACGAGGCGCTCCGCATCGCGCGCGATGTCGGCGACGCTCTCGACTATGCCCATCGCCACGGCGTGATCCACCGCGACATCAAGCCGGAGAACATCCTCCTGCATGATGGGCGCCCGATGGTCGCCGATTTCGGGATCGCGCTCGCGGTCAGCGCCGCCGCCGGTGGCCGCATGACGGAGACCGGGCTCTCGCTCGGCACGCCGCACTACATGAGCCCCGAGCAAGCCACCGCGGACAAAGAGATCTCGGCACGCTCCGATCTCTACTCGCTCGCCTCGGTGCTGTATGAGATGCTCGCCGGGACGCCGCCGCACACGGGCGCGAGCGCACAGCAGATTATCATGAAGATCGTCACCGAGTCGGCGGAACCGGTGACGAAGTTCCGCAAGTCGGTGCCGGAGCACGTGGCCGCGGCACTCGCGAAGGCGCTCGAGAAACTCCCGGCAGATCGGTTCGATAGCGTTCACGCCTTCACCGATGCGCTGGCAGACTCGGGGTTTCGCACCACGACGTCCCCCGGGCAGCCTGCGCACGGGGCGACGCAGGCACGCCGCACGCAGCTGTTGACCGCGCTCACGGTGGTCTCCGTGGTGGTCGGCGCGTGGGGATGGTTCCGGCCGACCCCACCGCCGCCCGTCTCCCGCTACACGGTGACGTTCCCGGGCATCTCGTCCGAACTCGCGACAAATCCGCTTCCCATCCCCGCCCCAGACGGATCGTTCTTGGTCTTCCGCGCCTCGATCGCGGGGCAACCGACGCGCGCGCAACTCTGGTTGAAGCGACGCGAGGCCGCTCGGGCCACGCCGATCGCCGGGACGGAACAGTCGCTGGGATTCGCGCTCTCGCCCGACGGCACGCAGATCGTGTTCGTGGTGGGATCGCGTCTGTTGCGCGTCCCGGTCACCGGCGGCGGACCTGTGCCCGTCGGACCGACGAACGCACGAGGCCCTGGCAAGGTCGTCTGGCGCGACGACGGAATGATCCTGTACACCTCGACCAGCGGGCGCCTCTTCCCGGCGATCGTCCCAGCGACTGGCGGAGCAGGCACAGCGGTCGGGGTTCCGGATTCACTCCGCGCCATCTTCACCAGCGACGTCCCCGGCACGAAGAATATTCTCTTTGTGGCGACCACCGGTTCGATCAATCGAACCGATCTCTGGGCGTTCGATGCAAACACCAAGCGGAGCGTGCTCCTCCTGAGAGACGTCGGAGCCGCGCGCGCGATCGGGAACGGCGCACTGGTCTATTCACAGAACACGCGCTTGTTCGCCGTCGAGTTCGACGAGAAGCGACTCACCATGCGAGGGGAACCGGTCACGCTCGCGGACAGCGTCCCCACGGGGCTCTGGTCGTTCGAGCTGTCGCGCGCGGGCATGCTCCTGCTTCGCGCCGACGCGGGTGGCGAGCTCACCGACCCGTTCGACATGGTCTGGATCGACCGTCGGGGGCGCATCACACCGATTGATACCACCTGGCGCTTCTCGATGGTCACCGTGGCCGGGAACCATGGCTGGGCGCTCTCTCCCGACGAGAAGCGCGTGGCCATCGGCGCGGCCACCGGCGCTGGTGACGACATCTGGATCAAGCAGCTCCCGACTGGTGCGCTCTCCCGCTTGACCTTCGATATCGGCTCGGACTTTCGTCCGCGATGGGCGCTCGGTGGAAACGCCATCACGTATGTCACCTCTTCACGCACACCGCCGGGCGTCTACCTGCGCCGCGCCGATGGTACCGGAACTGACTCGTTGTTGAGTTCCGCCGCACTGATTGATGAGGGGACGCTGTCGCCCGATGGAACCTGGCTCGTCGCGCGCCAGGGTTCGAACGGTTCCGTGGCCGGTGGCCGCGATATCCGCATCGCGCGCCCTGGCGTTGACTCAGCGCTCAAGCCGCTGATCGTGACGCCCTCGGATGAGACCTCCCCACGCATCTCTCCCGATGGTCGTTGGATCGCGTATCAGTCTGACGAGACGGGGAGCAACGAGATCTTCGTGCGCTCGTTCCCGAATGCGAACAGCGTGAAGTACCAGCTGTCAACGGGAGGGGGCGTCGCCCCACTCTGGTCACGCGACGGGCGTGAACTCTTCTTCGTGAGCCCTTCGCACGACATGATGGCTACCAAGGTCACCGTGGCCGGCGGCGCGCTCTCCTTCTCCGCGCCGGTCGCGCTCTTCCGCATCCCCGAAGAACTCCTGCAAGTGGAGTATGCGTTCTACACGCCGTGGGATGTCGCCGCCGATGGTCGCTTTCTCATGGCACGGATGCGGATCTCCGCCGGCGCCGCGGGGACCACCGTCGTGATCGCTGAGAACTGGCTCAGTGAGTTGAAGGCGCGGATGAAGCGGTAGCGCTCGGTCCGCGCGCGTCAGGCTCCCGCGTCGCGCGGCGGCGTCGACGCGCTGAGCAGAAAGCAGAGCAGCAGCAACACGCTGTACTCGGCGCCGCCGGATTGGTGCCCCACCGTGAACCAACCTCGCGGAGCGTGGACCATGACGATGCCGGCAATGTGCTCGGCAGCGAACAGCGCCGCGAGCGGCCGCACGAACCGACCCGCGGCGAAGATCCCTCCACCGACGATTTCATAGATCGTGATGGTCCATGCGATCAGGACCCCAAAGGGCAGCCCGTTGCTCGACAAGAACTCCCCAAAGAGACCGACGGTCCCGAGCGCCGCGCGCGCGGCACCGTGTGCTGCCATGTAGAGCCCGAGCACCACGCGGAGCACCACTAACCACTGCGACGTCGACAGAAACGGGAAGCGTGACACGGCGGCCTCGCACGGAAGGTGATCAGGGCGTGATGCGGCCTCACGTGTCCTACCCGTCGCGCCGATCGTTTGTCACTCAGCGCGGTGCGCGGCCGCTACATCACGAAGACCGACTGCCCCATCGTGATCCGCCCGCACCGAGTGACCGCTGCGTAGACGCCAAGCCGATTCCCGCGCGCCGCGACGATCGCCTTCAACAGCTCCGGCGTCGCCCGTGCCGTGTCGGGGTCGAAGTTCACCATCGAGCAACGTTCGTCATAGTTGGTGATCGCGATCTCTGCGCCCTCTGTGCCGTCGCCGAATCGGATCGTGGCCCCCACCCACTGCTCTTCCTCGAACGGCGTCCCATCACGCGTGTTCAGGAGGATGTTCGGTCGGAAGCGACGCACGTCCGCCGGCAACGCGGCCAACCGTGAGGCCTCGGCGATCGACGCCGTCGCGATCATCGAGATGCTCGCTTCGTCGAACACACCCCGATTCAGATGCGTCATCTCCACGCCGGTGCCATGACGCATGCCGATTTCGCTCACGAGCGCCTCGCCGAACGCGTCGAGCGATCGGCCGTCCGGTGTGCGTACGTGGGTAGGCAACGCGTCGAGCGCCGCCCCCGCCTCGCGCAACGGAGTGTAGCAGATCAGCTCGGGGAGCTTGGACGCGGTCAGCCAGGGGAAGCCACCGCGATCGCCGACGCGCCGCAGCGCCATCCGTCGGTCCCCCAGCACGCCGTGCCAACCGAGATCGGCCACCTCAAGCGACTCGCCAGCCATCGACTTCACGGGATATCGGTAGAGGGCGGCAACCTCGCCGATGAGTGTTGGCACAGGCGGTGACTTACGAGATGATCGGGCCGATCGCGATCCCCAGCGCGGTCAGCAGCAGCAATCCGAATGCGCCGAGCCCGATCGCGGCGGCAGCGCCTTGCACAACGTGCCAGAGGTCGCTCGCCGGATCAGCGTCGTCGGCGAGTGTGCGCAGCTCAGCGAACGCCCACACCCCGTAGGCCGCGAAACAACCGGCAGCCGCTGCGACCATCAACCATCCACCGGGCCGCGCCCAGACCGCCGCGACGAGGATCAGCACCCCGCCGATCACATCGAGCGCGAGTCGTTCGCGCGGCGTGCGTTGCGCACGGGCGCTCAACAACTCAGCCAGACTCGCATTCGTGGGGAGTTCGGTGGCGACCATGTGATTCCTCCGGCAGAGTCCGTGGCGGCGCGCGCACGACGCGTTGCCCACTGATGCACGTTGCGGTACGGCGGTCGCGCGGTCAAGGTTCCCTGTGCGCGGCGAGGCGCACGGCGTCAACGCCGCGGCAGGAGAACATCCCGCCCGGAGATGCGCACCACGAGTCCGCTCACAACACCCGAGGCGTCGCGAACAAAACGGAATCGCGTCGTCCCTCTCAGGACGAACTCGGTGTCTGACATCGCGACGAGCGGCGTCCACCCACCGCCGTCGGCCGCGATCTCCAGCACGCCGTTCTCCAACCGCACGGCGGCATCGATCGTGGCTCCCTGATAGCGCCCCGGATACCGCGCCAACAGTTCCGCCGCGACCGTCGCGGGCGGCGTGGTCACCGGCGCGTCGTAGCCACGTGGCACGGGCGCGGCCTCGCTGTCCCAGGCGTACACACGACGCACGCGCCGCAGCAACTCGGCCATCAACGGCCCACCACCGTCCGCGTTCGTCATGACGGCGAGCCCGTACCCCTTCACCGTGTGCATGATGAGGTTCGACTGGAACCCCCAGTTCGAGCCGCCATGGCTGAAGTACCATCCCTCGCCTTGCTTGGCGAGCGAGAATCCGATGGCATAGCTCCCCACGCCGACGGGGGTGAGCATCTCCTGCGCCATCGTTCGCGAGAGCACGCGGTTCGATTCGCCGCGCGCGGAGCGCTCGACCTCGATCGCGAAGCGCGCAAGATCTGACGCCGTCGTCCAGAGCCCCGCCGCCGCGAGTTCAGGATACACATGCCACTTCGGCCCGCGTCCCTTCCCAGCGCGATCGTGCGCACGCGCCGCGTTCCGGTCGCGCGCGGCGGAGAGCGGTTGATCGAACGTGCTTCGCGACATCCCGATCGGCTCGAGGACATCCGTCCGCAGGATCTCCGCGAACGGGCGTCGCCGGGCATCGGTCAACGCGAGCTGCATCAGCGTGACGCCGCCGCCGGAGTACTCGAACGCGGTCCACGGCGCTCGTTCCATGAACAGCGGACCCGTCACCGAGGGATCGCGCCCTTCCATGAGTTGCACCATCGTCGGCAGCGGTGCTCCCGGCTCGTAGCCCGGATAGCCGAAGGCATCGCCGAGTCCGGAGATGTGGCTCATCAACGTGCGCGGCGTCACGGGGCGTTCGCGCGTGAACTCGCCGCCATTGAGTTTCCACGAACGCAGGATCGTGTTGATGTCGTCATCGAGCCCGAAGCGTCGGTCCTGCACCGCACGCAGTGACGCCATCGCCGCCACCGGCTTGCTGATCGACGCCGCCTGAAAGAGCGTGCCTGTGTCGACCGCGGCACCGGTCTCCACGTCGGCGATCCCATACCCTTTCGCCCAATGGATGCGGGAATCACGGATCACCGCCACGCTCATCCCCGGCACCCCAAAGGTGCGCATGAGCTGCGCGAGCGTCATCCGACTGAGGCTGTCGCTCCCCGATTGTACGCCTTCGATGAGCGCGATGGCCTCGGCCGCCGAGCGCGACTGGGCGGCCGCGTGCGCCGGTGGCAGGGACAGCCCAACGAGAATCCCAAGGAGCAGCGATCGTGATCTCGTTGGCATGGCGTGTCCGGATGAGTAGGGAAGGTGTCGAGTGCGTCCTAACCAAGACGGCGAAGCTGTCGGAGGTACTCGAGTCGGCGGAGGGCAGCGTGTGCACAGCGCGCGAGATCGACGGGACCGATCCGACGCGCGATCACGGTGTCGGGTGACCAAGCGACCGCCGCTGATCCTGCACCCCTGGAGTCGCCGCGACCGATGAGTTCGTCACCCACACGGTGCAGCAGCACGTCGTGCGCGGCATCGGGGGAACGGTAGAGTTGGAATGAGATCGCGCCGACGGAATCGACCGACGTCCACACGATCCCGGCCTGACGTGCGATTCCCGCATACGACTCCGACCCTGTCGGCTGCGGCGAAACGTCGAAGCACCCGTTGGCCTTCACGCGCGCGTACCGCGGGGAGAGCGCGCGCTGCAGGCTCTCCGGGAGCGCGGTGAGCAGCTCCGACGAACCGCCGAGCACGAGCACGCCGCGCGTGACGAGTCGCTGATCGGTCGAATCACGACATGGACCACTCCGGCAGACCCAGAGCGCGTATGTGCCGGGCGCCCAGGCGGACACGTCCTGTGCCCGCACCGCCCCCGGCACGAATCCCATCCCGCTCGCGGCGATGATGCCCCAGCACCACGCGCGACGCACCGATGCTCTCCGCAGACTCACTGGTCCTCTTGGTCGATCTGCGGAGAAGATACCGGTGCGCGCGCCGGTCGGCTGGTTACTTCGGTTGGGCCGGTGCGCGCAACTGACGCAGTGCTCGGACCGCGGACGGAAGCCCTGGCTTCAACGCGAGCGCACGCTCGTAGCTCGCAATCGCCTTCGCGCGGTCGCCGAGAGCGACGTACGCCTCCCCGAGGCTGTCATGGGCATTCTCCGAGCGCGGGAAATCCTCGACGTTCGCCGCGAAGACGGCAACGGCGTCGCCCGCCCGATCCGCATGCAGGAGGTCGTACCCGATCTCGTTGAGCAGATCTTCACCGAACGCCTCATTCTGTGGCTCTGCCTGCCGCAGTTCCCGTAGCCGCGCGACCGCGGCCGGCACGCCCCGCGCGGCCAACACCGTCGCGATCGCGTCATACGGTTGCAGCACCGGTGTGCGGACCGGAGATCCGAAGACCAGCGCCGAGAGGTTGGCGGCCACCTTCGCCGCGGAGGTGCGGTCGCTGTTACTCAGCACGACGACGGTCACTTTCTCGTTCGGGAAACGCAGGAGGAACGACGCGAACCC
>JAIETI010000029.1 GCA_019745365.1 Gemmatimonadaceae bacterium
GGGACGATCGCGCGGAGTGATCCCCACTCCTTCTCGAACAACCCATCGATGAAGGTCGCGAGCTTCGCGTCGATTGTCTCACGCAGCCCGGCGCGATGCAGCTCGGCGATGATGTCGTCGGGGGTGAGGAGTCGTTCGCCGACGGTGCGCCCGATCGCCTTGGCGAGACGCGCCTTGTTCTTCGGAATCGCGCCGTGCAGGCCGAAACGACGCTCGTAAGGATGGAACAACATCCAGACGGCGATCGCGTTCGTGATCCCGCCGGCGACGGTCCCGACCACGACGTTGAGTGCGAGCCGCGTCCACATCGCGTCGAGCGTCATCCGTGGCGTCTCGCGGTGCTCGGCACCTGCCGATCCTCGGGAGCGCCCAGCGTGCGCGCGAAGTGTGTCCACGCCGCGCGCGCGGCGGCCGAGAGCGGCTGCGCCTTGGGCTTGAGGATCGATCCCCGACAGCGACGTGCGCCGCAGCGGCAGGGGAACCGTCGCTTGCGCGCTGGCGTATGCGGCTCGTCGAGCTCGATCGCGTAGTCGTAGGCGAGCTCCTCGCCCACGCGGATGGGACGCACGGCGACGATCCAGAGCGCGTCGCCGAAGCGAACGGGCTCGCAGTTCGGCTCGCAGGAGTGGTTGATGAAGCGCGCCGCGTTCCCGCCGACGTTCGCGTCGATCACGCGGGTGTCATCGAGAGTGAGGAGATAGGTGTGCTCCTCGACCTCGATGCCATCCGGCGGGGTGGGGTAGCGGCGCTCTCCCTCCGCCTCGGTGATCAGCTCGCCGGTGTATTCGAGCAACAGCGCCCACTTCGGGATCGCTCGGGTCGCGAAGACCCCACGCCCGTGCCGCGTCGAGCGGCGGACCACGAAGGGGCGTGACACCGGCTAGTCGCCGCGCGCGACGCGCGCGTCATCCATCGGCGCGATGGCCGGAGGGCTCGGCGCGGGATCGTCGAAGAGCGGGAGGTCGTCGGCGAGGGTGAGCGGCGCGGCACTCAGGAGGAGCGTCTCGAGCACCTGGTCCATCGACTCCACGAGGGTGAACTGCACCTGCGCGCGCACCTCCGGCGGGACCTCGCGGAGGTCCTTCTCGTTCGCCGCGGGGAGCATCACCCGACGTAGCCCTGCTCGGTACGCTGCGAGCACCTTCTCCTTGACCCCTCCGATCTCGAGGATCCGCCCGCGCAGGGTGACCTCGCCGGTGACGGCGATGTCGCGCCGCACGGGACGCCGACTCATCACGCTCGCGATCGCCGCGGTCACGGCGACCCCCGCGCTCGGGCCGTCCTTGGGGACCGATCCCTGCGGGAAGTGCACGTGCAGATCGGTGCTCTTCCGTTCAGGGTCGCTGATCCGCAGGACGCGAGCGCGTGAGCGGACATACGAGCAGGCCGCGTAAACGGATTCACGCATGACCTCGCCGAGCTGTCCGGTGACGAGGAGCGCTCCTGTCCCGGGCATCTGCAGCGCTTCGACGGTCATGAGTTCGCCACCGTTCGCGGTCCAGGCGAGTCCCGTCACGGTGCCGACCTCCGGCTCCTGGTCGGCGGCCTCGGCGGCGTGGAGCGGGGGACCGAGCACCGCATCGATGCGCGCGGCATCGACGATCCACGCCCCCGCCTCTCCCTCGGCCTTGCGCCGCGCGCGTCGGCGCATGAGCGCGGCGAGCCGGCGCTCGAAGGTCCGGAGCCCCGCCTCGCGCGCGTAGCGACTCGCGATCAGGCCGAGCGCCTCGTCGGTGAACTGCAGGTCGAGGTCGGTGATCCCGTGCTGTTCGAAGAGGCGCGGGAGGAGATAGCGCCAGGCGATCTCGACCTTCTCCTCGAGCGTGTATCCGGCGATCCGGATCACCTCGAGGCGGTCACGCAGCGCCGGCGGGATGTCGAAGACGTTGTTCGCGGTGCAGACGAAGAGCACCTGCGAGAGATCGAAGGGGAGCGCGAGGTAGTGATCGACGAAGCTCGCGTTCTGCCCCGGGTCGAGCACTTCGAGCATCGCGGCGGTCGGATCGCCGCCCGCACCGCCGCCGGTCATCTTGTCGATCTCGTCGATCATCAGTACCGGATCGCGCGTTCCGACGCGCCGGAGCGCCTCGAGCAGTCGCCCCGGCTGCGCCCCGACATACGTGCGCCGGTGACCGCGGATCTCGGCCTCATCGCGCACGCCGCCGACGGAGATGCGGTCGAAGGCGCGCCCCATCGCCGTCGCGATCGCCTCGCCGAGTGAGGTCTTGCCGGTGCCTGGCGGTCCGACGAAGCAGAGAATCGGCCCGCGCGGATCGCCGCCGCGGAGCTGGCGCACCGCGAGGAACTCGAGGATCCGCTCCTTCGCCTCCTGGAGCCCGTAATGGCCTGCATCGAGCGTCTGCTCGACCCGCTCGAGCACGATCTCCTCGGCGCCGCGCTCCACATGCCAGGGGAGGGCGAGGAGGAGGTCGAGGTAGTTGCGGATGACCTGATGCTCGCTCGAGGCGGCAGAGAGGGCGCGCAACCGTTGCACATCGCGCCGCGCCTCGGTCTCCACCCGCTCGGGGAGCCGCGCGCCCTCGATACGGCGGAGGAGCTCCGCGGCGTCGCCATCGTTCGGGTCAGCCTCGCCGAGCTCGGCCTGGATGGCGCGCAGCTGTTGCCGGAGGAAGAACTCGCGATGGTGCTGATCGATCTTTCGTTCCGTCTGCCGCTTGACGTCGTGCAACACTTCGGCGCGGGTGAGCTCGCGCTCGAAGCGTTCGGCGAGGAAGGCGAGCCGCTCGCTGAGGTCGATCCGCTGCAGGACCTCATCGCGATCGGCGATGCGGAGGTGCGGGTGCGTGGCGGCGAGGTCCGCGAAGCGCGAGGGGTCGCGCGCCTCGCGGCGGAGCAACGCGGGGAACTCCGCCGGGAGCGTCTCGTCGCGTTCGACGAGTTCCTCGACGGCGATGGCGATCCGTTCGAGGAGCGCCCGATCGTCCGCGGTGGCGCGCGCGGTGGGGAGCGGCGTGACGGTCGCGGTGGGGTACGCCCCGGTCTGGTCGATCGACTCCACGCGCACGCGGGCGCCGGCGGAGAGCGTGACCTGGATCGTCTCGCGGGCGAGCGGGACGCGGTTCGTGACGGTGACGAGGACGCCGATGCGCCCCGCGAGCACGGCGGTCGCTGCCGCCCCGGCACTCGGGGCGACCATCGCGACGGCCTGCACCGTGGCGTCGGGGTGTGCCGCGAGGAGCGCGAGGTTCTCGGCGGCACCCATCTGGACCGCGATCGTGCCACCGGGAAAGACGATGGTCGAGCGCAGGGCGAGGAGCGGGATCGACGCGGTGGCAGGGGCCGTCACGGAAGGCAAAGGTAGCGTCGGGACCTCGTTCCGTCACGGTCGGCGCGATTATCTTCCGCAGGTGTTCAACGAACTCTCCGACAATCTCGCCGCGGCGTTCAACAGGCTCCGCGGCCGTGGCGTCCTCAGCGATGCGGACGTCAAAGAGGGGCTGCGTGAGGTCCGCCGCATCCTCCTTGAAGCCGATGTGAACTTCCAGCTCACGCGCGAGTTCGTCGAGCGCGTGGAGAAGAAGGCGGTCGGCGTCTCGCAGATCCGCACCGTTGCGCCTGCGCAACAGCTGGTGAAGATCGTGTATGACGAGCTCACCGTGATGCTGGGCGAGCGGCGCGAGGGACTCAAGCTGAGCTCGGTGCCGCCGACGGTGATCCTGATGGTCGGCTTGCAGGGCTCCGGGAAGACGACCACGGCGGCGAAACTCGCGCGGAAGTTGAAGGGCGAAGGGCGCGCCGTCCGGCTCATCGCCGCGGACGTGTACCGGCCGGCCGCGATCGACCAGCTCGAGACGCTGGGGCGCGACCTCGACATCCCGGTCTTCGCGGATCGCACGACGACCGATGTCGAGCGGATCGTGCGCGCCGGGCTCGAGGTGGCGCGACGGGAACGCGATCGCGTGGTGCTCATCGACACCGCGGGGCGCTTGCAGATCGACACCGAGATGATGGACGAGCTGCGTCGCGTGAAGGGCGCGGTGCACCCGGATGAGATCCTCTTCGTCGCCGACGGCATGACGGGGCAGGATGCGGTGACGATCGCCAAGGGGTTCGACGATGCCCTCGGCATCACCGGGGTGATCCTCACCAAGCTCGACGGCGACGCGCGCGGCGGCGCCGCGCTCTCGATCTACGGCGTCACCAAGAAGCCGATCAAGTACATCGGCGTGGGGGAGAAGCCTGACGCGCTCGAGGAGTTCCACCCCGATCGCATGGCATCGCGCATCCTCCAACAGGGCGACGTGCTCTCGCTGGTGGAGAAGGCACAGGAGGCCTTCGACGCGGACGAGGCGAAGAAGCTCGAGAAGAAGGTGCGCAAGGAGGGGATGGACCTGAACGATTTCCTCGGCGCGATGAAGCAGATCCAGCGGCTGGGCCCGCTCGAGGGCGTGCTTAAGATGCTCCCCGGGGTGAACAGCAAGATGCTGAAGCAGGCGAACGTCGATCCCAACCGGATGCGCCATCTCGAGGCGATCGTGCTCTCGATGACGGCGGCGGAGCGGAAGAAGCCCGATCTGATGAACGGGTCGCGTCGCGCGCGGGTGGCCAAGGGGAGCGGGCGCCCCATCTCTGAGGTGAACCGACTCTTGGAGCAGTTCCGCGACATGCAGAAGATGATGAAGAAGATGGGCGCCGGCGGTGGGGGGCGGATGATGCCTCCGCCGGGGATGTTCGGCGGGTTCCGTTAGGGGCTTAGGCACTACATATTTCAAGGCTCCCCGCCACGGCGGGGCTCAGGTGCGCACCGGAATCGCCGGCCCGCGCGAGGAGCCTGAGGGCAGGACCCGTCACCTCCACGAGAGACTCGCATGTCCGTCCGCATCCGTCTGCGCCGCGAAGGGCGCAAGAAGCTCCCGATGTACCGCATCGTCGTCGCTGATTCGCGCAGCCCGCGCGAAGGGAAGTTCATCGAGATCATCGGCCAGTACGCGCCGCGTGGAGGCGACCAGGCGATCACGTTGAAGCAGGATCGCGCCAACTACTGGCTCGACAACGGGGCGCAGCCCAGCGATACGGTGCGCTCGCTCCTCCGCAAGGCGGGGGTGCTCAAGGCGCGCCACGAGGCGCGGCTCGCCACGAAGCTCACCGCCGCGGCGGTGCCGCTCAAGGAGAGCGCCGAGTAAGGATGGACGCGTTCGCGATCGTCGGGCGCGTGCGACGCGCCCACGGCGTGAAGGGCGAACTGTTCCTCGATGTGCTGACCGACGCGCCGGAAGCGATCCTCGCTCCCGGCGCGTCGCGCGTCGTGGCCGATCTGCATGGCACCCCGCTCCGCACGCCCGACGGCGCGGTGCGCGAGGTCGTGGTGCGCGCGGTGCGCGACTTCAAGGACGGCGTGCTGATCACCTTCGAGGGGGTCGACGACCGCACCGCCGCGGAGCAGTGGCGCGACCGCACCCTGCTGGCGCCGGTCGCGGAGCTCGCCGCCCCGGAGGGCGACGAGCTGTGGCTGCACGAGATCCCCGGGATGCAGGTGCGCGATCCGCAAGGGAACCCGGTGGGCGAGGTTGAGAGCTACTACGAGCTCCCGCACGCATTGGTGCTTGAGATCCGCACGCCGACCGGGCGACGCGACCTCCCGTTCAACGAAGCGTTCGTGCACGACGTCGATCGGGTGGCGCGCACGCTGACCGTGACGCTGCTCGATGAGGAGGAGGCGTGAGCGACGCCCCACTGACGATCAATATCGTCACGATCTTCCCGGAGTTCTTCACCGGACCGCTCGGGATCTCGATCCCCTCGCGTGCCGCCGAGGCGGGGGCGGTGCGCTATCGCGTCGTCGACCTGCGCGATTTCACGCACGACAAGCACCGCACCGTGGACGACGCGCCCTATGGCGGCGGTCCCGGGATGGTGATGAAGCCGCAGCCCTTCTTCGAGGCGGTGGAATCACTCGGCGCCGTCGCGCCTATCGTGCTGCTCTCGCCGCGGGGGAAGCTCTTCACGCACGACGACGCGGTGCGCTTCAGCGCGGGGCGCGAGCTGACCCTCCTCTGCGGCCACTATAAGGACGTGGACCAGCGGGTGGCGGACCATCTGGCCACCGAAGAGCTCTCGTTGGGCGACTTCGTGCTGAGTGGGGGCGAGGTGGCGGCGCTCGCGGTGGTGGACGCGGTCGTGCGTCTGCTCCCTGGGGCGATGAGCGATCTGGAGAGCGCCCGGACGGACTCGTTCTTCGGGCGTGGGATCTCTGCCCCCAGCTACACCCGCCCCCCGGAGTATCGTGGGCACACCGTCCCGCCGGTGCTCCTCTCGGGGAACCATGCGGAGATCCAGAAGTGGCGCGACGCGGGCGGGGCGCGGCGCACCGAGCCCCGCGGCTAGCCGCCCCGGTTGACGTCGGGGGCATTGCCGGGTAACTTGTTTGGCTCTAGAGCTTTGCCGTTCCTATCGAGGTCATCAGCGATGCACGAGTTCATCGAAACGCAGAAAGAGTGGATGCGCACCGTCCCGCCCTTCCGTCCGGGCGACACGCTCCGCGTCAACGTGCGGGTGAAGGAAGGGGAGAAGGAGCGTCTGCAGGCGTTCGAGGGGGTCTGCATCGCGCGGCGTGGCGCCGGCGTGAGCGAGACCTTCACCGTGCGGAAGGTGTCGAGCGGGATCGGGGTGGAGCGCATCTTCCCGGTGCACTCGCCGATGCTGGCCGAGATCACGGTCGTCCGTCGCGGGAGCGTGCGTCGCGCGAAGCTCTACTATCTCCGCAACGTGACCGGCAAGGCCGCGCGCATCAAGGAGAAGAAGGTCCGCGTCGTGGTGCCGAGCACCGGCGCCGCCGAGTAAGGCGCGCGCGGCGTCGGTCGGTGTCGCGCTGGAGCGCGATCGAACGGACGCTGCGCACGGCAGGGCACACCCGCATCGCGGGGATGGATGAGGTCGGACGGGGCCCCTTGGCGGGCCCCGTCGTCGTTTGTGCCCTGGTGATGCCGGCGGGGGAGCGCGCGATCGGCGGGGTGCGAGACTCCAAGCAGATCGGGGCGACCGAGCGGGAGCGGCTCGCGGTGCTGATCCGCGCTCGGGCTGAGGCCGTGGGGATCGGGGCCGCGAGTGTGCGGGAGATCGACCGGCTGAACATCCTGGGGGCGACGACGCTGGCGATGCAGCGGGCGCTCCGGCGGATCGCGGGGCGTTACGACACCTTGCTGGTGGATGGCCGTCCGGTGCGGGGGCTCGGGGTGGAGCATCTCGCCGTGGTGGGCGGGGACGATCGATGCTATGCGATCGCGTGCGCGTCTATTGTAGCGAAGGTGGTGCGCGATCGGCTGATGGCGCGGTTGGCGCTCCGGCACCCGGGGTACGGGTGGGAGCGGAACGCCGGGTATGGGACGGCGGGGCATCTGGCTGGGCTCCGGGGGGCGGGGGCGACCCCCCACCACCGGCCTCTCTTCTGCCGGACCGCCATTGGAAAGGAGTAGGGCGTTACGGTGGACGGGGACCCCTCGTCCTTGTGCGGAACCCTGACCGCGAGGTCGGGGAGATGGCTATGGCGCCCGTGGCTTGGGTGAGCGAGATTGTGGTCGTGGAAGATGAAGCGGTGGCGTCGGTTGGCCCTCCTTTTGGGGGTTGCTTGCCGGCGGTGCGCGCATCATCTTTCACGGGATTGTGCAGCAGTGTGTAGTACCCCGCCGTGGCGTACGTGGTCAACGAATAGCTAGTGGCGGTGCAGTTGTACTCGTGTAGTTGGTTCTTCTCACTCCTTTTGGGGGATTCATGAAGCTCAATCGTTCTACGTTCATGGTCGCCGGCCTCGCGCTCGTCGCGGGCGCTTGCGGCGACGACGTGACGGTGGCGGCGCCCGTCGTTCCGACGCCGGTCGTCACCTCGGTCACGGTCGCGCCGTCGACGGCGACGCTCACGGTCGGACAGACCATCAATATGACGGCCGCGGTCAACGCGGATGCGAGCCTGGCGACCACGGTCACCTGGACCTCGAGCAACACGGCTGCGGTCACGGTCGGCTCGACGACGGGTGTCGTCACGGCCGTTGCGGCGACCCCGGGCGTGGCGGTGTGCGCCGCGTCGACGGTCGACACGGGCAAGCGCGGGTGCGCGACGATCGTCGTGCAGGCCGCGGCGCCGACGCTGCCGGCGTCGGTCTCGATCGCGTCGGTCACGACGAACACGGGCGGCTTGAACGCCCCGGTCGTCGCGACGAACGTGTCGGGTCAGGTTGACGTCCGCGTCAACGTGAACCCGGGGAACCAGACGGTCTCCAAGGTCGTCCTCCTCCTCGGCACGGCGCGTGTGGACTCGCAGACCTTCACGGCCGCGCAGGCCGCGCAGCTCCGTTTCGATGCGGACCAGGCCGTCGCGAACCAGACGACCTTCCCGCAGCAGCTCTTCTCGGTGAACACGGCGTTCTACAACGCCGCGGGCACGGGCGCGATCACGCCGCAGTTCCTCAACGGCAACGCCGCCTTCCAGGTCCTGCTTTTCACGACGCAGGCGGGCGCGACGAATCCGGCCGCTTCGGCGACGGATGCGCCGCTGACGCTCAACAACCTCGACGGCTTCCACGTCGCGGTCTCGGGCGGCTCGACGGCCAATGACGCGACCGGCTACCGCTGGCGCGGTAACGGCGGGATGATCATCAACGCCCGTCCGGTGATGTACTCGGGTCGTGCCGTCGGCGCGATCAACACGAACTTCGTGAACTCGGGCACCTGCGCCTCGGCCGTGCTCGGCGCGGCGGTGAACCAGCTCGCCGCGGCCACGACGGCCACGAACTTCACGGACACGCTCGCGCTTGCGGGCTACGCCTTCAACCAGGTCGCCGCGAACTGCGCCACGGCGGTGCAGTACCCGGCGATCTCGGCCACGGACGCGAACGGCGTTGTGATGGGGAACCTCGTCACGAACGGCGTGCTCAACTCGCCGTCGAACACGGCCTCGTGGAACGCGGACCAGAACCTCGGCCTCCGCTGGGACAACGTGGCCCCGGCCGGCGTGCTCCCGACGTTCGTCACGAACCCGAACAACCGTACGGGTGGCTGGATCAACGACGCGGTGACGTTCAACGCGATCAGCACGGGCGCGACCTCGAACAACTGGCTCAACGCCGCGACGGCTCCGGTGGACGCCGGCGTCGGCGGTGCGGTGAACGTGGTGGCGGCTGCGACGGCCACGACGACGACGGCGGCGCTTGCGTCGACGACGTTCATCACCTCGGCCGCGACGCTCGCCCGTTCGGCGAACGCCACGACCTACTGCGCGGTGGCGTCGGCGCGTGACGCGCTCGGCAACACGGCGTCGGGTGCGGTGACGGCCACGGCGTGCGCGGCGAACACCAGCTCGATCGCCTTCGGCGTCGATCGTGACGCGCCGGTCGCGGCTTACGCGGCGGCGGGCGCGGGCCAGATGGCGGCCAACTTCCTCTCGACGGCTGGCCTCACGGGCTACCGCGTGACGCACTTCGACACGGGTCTCGTCGGTAACTCGGGCTTCATCGGCTCGACGGCGGCCTCGCGTTCGACGGTGGCGGTCTCGCGCCGCAACGCGAACAACGCGGCGACGACGTTCACGCCGAACGCTTCGTCGGTCGTCTCGATCGCGAACGTCGCTGACACGCTCGTGGTGGACGTCTCGAACGCCACGACCAGCGCGTACTACACGACGACGATCACCCTCCGCGACAACGCGGGTAACACGGTGACGGTCGGCCCGCGCGTTGCGCTCTTCGACAACGTGGTGCCGCAGCTCCTCGTCCCGACGCAGGCGAACGTCGCCCTCACGGGTGGCGTCTCGCAGAGCTTCACGTCGACGGGCACGGACGACAACGACCTCGCGTCGGTGACGGCCACGCTCCCGTACAACCCGACCAACTCGACGGCGGCGCCGTTCGTGTTCCAGGTGGCCAACACCACGCTGAACACCTACAACGTCTCGCCGGCGGTGGTGTCGTCGACGATCACGGCGACCGTGCCGTTCTTCGTCCGCGGCATGATGACGGTCGGTGCGGCCGCTGACTCGGCGACCATCAACGGCATCGTGGCTCCTGGCACGATGACGATGACGCTCAACGGGATGGCCGGCAACACGGCGGCGCAGAACTACACGCTCCAGAACGTGGCGGCGGCGACGGCCTTCACGGGCGTCCAGATCACCAAGCTCTGGGTGTCGGGTGCGGGTTCGATCTCGAACGGCACGGGCACGTCGGCGAACCCGACGAGCCGTACCTTCGTCCTCAACCACAACGGCCCGATCGCGGCGCCGCTGTTCACCCGCGTGGAGCTCTTCCGCTTCGACGCGACGGTGGGTGCCTATCGCTCGGCTGGCGTCACGACGTCGGCCTCGGCGGTGATCGACAACGGTGCGGTCCGCACCACGCAGTACTCGGTCAGCTTCACGCCGGGCACGGCCTGGGGTTCGGGCGCGCAGAACATGCTGATGGTGGCCTACAACGCCAACGGCGACGCGGTGACGATCTTCACGCCGCTCTCCGTGACCATCACCAACCCGTAATCGCTCGCTCCACGCGATTGAGGGAACCGTTTCACCAGCAGGGGTCGGTCCGAAAGGGCCGGCCCCTGTTGGCTTTCTGGGGCGTGACCGGCGAGTGACCTGAGCCGTCTTCGAACGAGGGGCCGCGGGGGATATCTTTCCCTCGCGGTTCTTCGCGCTCTCGCCCCTGGCCCCGCCCACGACAATGCCTCTCTCTCTCCGTCTCCGCACCCTTGCGACGCTGGCCTTCGTCGCCGTGGCGGATGTGGCGCACGCACAGGACGCGAGCCCGGTGACCCCCTACACGCCGACGCTGACGTACGGCACCGGGCTGATCAACGTGCCCACGGCCTGGGTGTCGCCGATCAGCGGCGACGTCTGGTTCTCGCTGAGCTCGCGGGCGGTGGCGGGGAACGATCTCAGTCCGACGAATTTCCGGTCGTCGCTCGATCAGACGCTCAACGTCGACGCGCACTTTTACGGGCGGCTGAGCGTGGGCGGCTCGGTCTACAACGTGTCGAATGAGCAGGTGGGCGGCTTCGCGCAGGCGTTGCTCGTCCGCTCGAGCGAGGACTCGCCGCGATGGCTGCCGAGTGTGGCGGTCGGTGTGCGCGCCGTCGGCGCGAGCGGACGCCAGGACCGATATCTCACCGGCGCATCACGGGTGGTCGACCGGCTCGGGCTCCCCCCAGGGGGGGCGCTCGGACAGGTGGACGGGGCGCCGACCATCTATGCAGTAGCGACCAAGGAGTTCCACCGCGATCGGCTCGGCATGAGCCTCACGGCGGGCTACGGCACCGGACTGTTCAAGAACGACGGAGGACTGGGCACCCGGTACAACGTCCGTTTCGGTACGGCGGGAGCGTTCGGTGGAGTACGCATCACCCGCGCCACCGCGCGCGAGGGGACCTTCTTCAGCGTGCTGGGCGAACTCGACGGCTTCGATCTGAACGCGGGCGCGATGTTGACGCTCAACCATGTCAACATCGGCCTGATGCTGACGGAGATCGAGGAGTCGAAGGAGCGTCCCGGTCCGGGGCAGCTCGCCGGATGGACGAAGGTGGGGATCGTGCTGGGCTACAACGGGAATCTCGCGGATATGTGGCGCGGATCGCAGCAGCGGGCCGAGGTCACCGAGCTCGAACTCGAAGCCCGCCACCTCCGTCGCGAGGTGGCGCAACGTGAGGTGCGCCGCCGCGAGCTGGAGCGTTCGATCGCCAAGGCGCAGCGCGCGGCGGACCAGAGTGCCGCAGCCCAGCGCGCCGCGCTGGAGCGGCAGTTGGAACAGGAGCGCGAGGCGATCAAGAAGGCGAGTGAGCGCCTCGATCAGGTGAAGCGCGCCAAGCCACCGGAGGGACGCTGATGCGGACGCCGATGCGATGGGGGCTCGTGCTCGGTGTGGTCGCCTCGAGCGCCGCGGCGCAGCGGCCGGCGTACTCGCCGACTTTGTATTGGGAAAGCGGTCTGATCGACATCCCGGCGGCGTGGGTCGCGCCGCTCAGCGGAGACGTGGCGATCAGCGTCGCGCGGGTGGGCTTTGACAGCGTCGGGGGTGGGGCGACGAAGCGTGGGGCGGAGCTGAGCCCGACCTTCGCGCTCTCGCTGCGCGGGCGCGCGGAAGTGGGCGTGACGGTGTACTCGTCAGCGCTCGACGCGACGATGTTCGCGAAGGCGCTGCTCTGGGACCAACTGAGCGGGGAGTACCGACGCGGCGTGATCCACTGGATCCCCTCGATCGCGATCGGCATGCGCAACATCGGCCCCGCCAAGAACCTCGATCGGTGGGCGCGCGAGGGTGTGCTCACGGCCGGGCGGTCGTCCATGTCGCCCTATGTGGTCGCCACGCGGACGCTCGTCCTGGCGCGCGACGAGGCAGCCACGCCGACGGTGCAGTTCGGCGCGACGGCAGGGTTCGGAGGCGGGCTGTTCCGTGAGGACAGCGATCTCGGCTACGACTACTCCCGGAACAAGACCGGTGGTCTCTTCGGTGGCGGCAAGCTGGACCTACGGACGGGGCGCTTCTCGACACTCTCGCTGATGGCCGAGTCGAATGCGTGGGACTTCAATGTGGGCGCGCAGGTGGAGTCGCGCGGGCTGCGAATGGCGGTGAGCATCACGGAGCTCGGCGCGGGCGCGGCCCGGCCGGGGCGCCCCTACGGATACCAGAAGGTGAATGTGGCGTTCGGGTGGCAGACGAACGTGCTCGGACTCGTACGCGGGAATCGTCTCGAGGAGCGCGCGGCGGCCACCGAGCGGCGCACGGCGGCGCTCCGCAAGGAGATCGATGCGTCGGAAGCGCGCATCGCGACGCTCCGCACGCGCCTGCGCGCGGTGGAGGGACAGTCCGCCGCCGAGGCGGTCCGCGAGCGCGAGGCGCTCGAAGCGGCACTGCGTGAGGAGATGGAAGCGCTGCGCCGCGCGCGCGAGCGCCTGGCGAAGCCGAAGCCGCCGGAGGCGGGGCGATGAGTCGGCGAGCGCTCCTGTTGGTGGTGGGCGCATTGTCGCTCTTGAGCAGGTCGGGGATCG
Organism: Gemmatimonadaceae bacterium; assembly: GCA_019745365.1. Classification (GTDB taxonomy): domain Bacteria; phylum Gemmatimonadota; class Gemmatimonadetes; order Gemmatimonadales; family Gemmatimonadaceae; genus JAIETI01. The sequence goes on from JAIETI010000029.1 coordinate 12,985, forward strand.
CTCAGGCGCGGCCGACCACGGGTGCGGACAGCAGCACCCGATCGCTGCGGGCGTTGCAGCAGCAACTCGAAGCGATCCGCCGGGAGCGGCTGGAGCTCGAGTCGCAGGCGGAGAAGCAGGTGGCGGTCGGGATCGCCGAGCGGACCACGACGTTGCAGATGAGCTCGGAGGCGGGATCACTCCAGCGGCTCGAGCGCTTGCTCGACAGCGCCGAGACGCGGTTGCGGGTACAGCGCGATCGGATCCGTCTGTTGAACGATGCGGCGCGGCTGAGTGAGGCGGCGATGTTGGTGGTGCTGCTGCGCGGTGACTCGCTCCCCGCGGGCGATGTCTCGGTCCAGGTGACCGTGGACGGCGCGGCCGAGCGCACGATCCGCATCGATGCCGCGCAGTCGCGCAGTGTGCGTGCCGGTGCCGCGGTCGAGCTCTTCCGGCGTGCGACCGTGCCGGACGCGCATGCGGTGACGGTGGCGCTGACGACCAGGTCGGGTGCGATCACCGAGCGCACCACGCTGCGGACCGCCGCGCGCCAGGTGGTGTACGTCGAGTTCGCCTGGCGCGAGGGTCGGTTGATCCCGACGTCGTGGAGCAGCGCTGGTACGACGCCCTTCTAGCCGCATGGTGCACGTGGCGGTGGCGCGGTCGGTGCGGCGCGCGGTTCGGCGTGGTGTGGTGCTCGCGGTGCTGGGGCCCTCGGTCGCCGCCGCGCAGGGCGGGGACGCGGTGCGCTGCTTCGTGGCGGCGCCCGAGACCGCGCTGCCGACTGCCGCCGAGGATCCGCGAACCGT
>JAIETI010000110.1 GCA_019745365.1 Gemmatimonadaceae bacterium
GCTCGCGCCCGTCGCATGGCTCGCGGGATGCCACGAGCTTCGCCGCGGCGCGCGCGTCACCCACGAGCAGTGGATGGCGCCGCTCGGCGGCATGATGATGGGGATGAGCCGGACCGTCGTGCGCGACACCACGCGCGAGTTCGAGACGCTGCGCATCGAAGCGCGCGGCGCCGACGTGTTCTACGTCGCGCTTCCGTCGGGGCAGGCGGAAACCCGCTTCAAGGCCACGACATTGAGCGATTCACTCGTCGCGTTCGAGGACCCCGCACACGACTTCCCGCAGCGCATCAGTTATCGCGCGGTCGGCGCCGATTCGGTCATTGCACGGATCGAAGGCACGAGCAACGGACAGCGCCGCGCAATCGACTTCCCCTTCCGGCGCGTGACCTGCGGACGCTGATCAGGTCCCGAAGTCGTACCCCGCGACGCTGATCCGACCGCGAAACGGGTCGTCCCGGCGGCAGTCGCCGCTTATCCCCGATGGCTCTCATGGTTGTCGCTGCGCACACCGCACTGCTGCTAGGGCAGATGCCCTATTGCAACTCGAAGAAGCGACTCGTAGCGTCCTGTGCCAGCGCCCCTCACATCCAACTGAGGCAACCATGCGCCGACGCGCTCAGCGTCTGACAGGACATGGGGAACGCGGGAACGCGGGAACGCGGGAACGGTGCCCCACCTCGAAGTCGAGCGTCAAGTAGAGACCGTCATCGGCGCTCCGGGCTCCGAGCGCTGCGTGCCTGATCGTGCTGCTGATCTCGACTGACCCAGGCATCGCGGAGGCGATTCGTCGCGCGGGTTTCCGAATTCGGCTGTGCGACTGGGAAGGCCTCACTATCGCGATCGAGACGCGTCCGTCGCGCCAGACGCTTCTCGTGCTCGACCTTCGCCAATCGTATTTGCCACGGCGAGAGACGTTCGACCACCTGTGCCGACGCGCTGGGCTCCCACCTCTCGTCGCCATCGTGAGTCCGAGCGAGGGGAGTCTCACCGCTGCGAGGCAGATGCACGCTGCGAACTTCCTGCTCGAGAGTGAAATCTCCGATCTCGAAGCCCTGCGTCGCGTCCTTGGGCCGTTGTCTCAGGACACCGATGTTGAGGAGGCTGTGCAGACGGCACACCGTCATCTCTTGAGACTGCTTCCGAGCGGCGCCAGGCGGTTCGCGAAGCGCCATCTCTTCGGGCCTATGCCACCTCGGAGTGTCAAGGAGGTCGGAGCACGCGCGCGGCAGTCCCGGTCTGTGCTCTTCCACGAGTGGTGCCGCGCGCGCGGGGGCACGTCCCTCTCGCTCACGACAGTTGTGCGCGTTCAACTGTTCCTCGTCGCGCAGGCGATGCACGAACGTATCGGATGCTGGAACAAGATCGCCGACGCACTCGGCATCTCGCGCCACACTCTTCGTCGCCTGCGACGGGTGTTCGGGCGCAAACCCTTCGTACGGGTTACCCCTGATCTGTGATCACGCCGTCATGCACCGTGATCCACCGGCTCGCGAGCGATGCGTGCCGAAGCTCGTGTGTAACGACGACTACTGTCGCCCCCCCTTGGCGCGCGGCCGCCAACAGCTCCATGACGGCGTCGCCGCTCGTCGAGTCGAGACTTCCCGTGGGCTCGTCCGCGAAGATCACCGCCGGGGCGCCGACCATCGCACGCGCGACGGCCGCCCGTTGTTGCTCCCCGCCCGACAGTTGCGCCGGTAGGTGGTGCATGCGGTGACCAAGTCCGACGCGCTCCAGCTTCCCCTCCGCGGCGGCCAGCGCGTCGCTTGCGCCGACGCCCCTTAGGGTGAGGGGTAACGCGACGTTCTCACCGATCGATCGGTCTGGAACAAGGTGAAACCGCTGAAAGACGAACCCGAAGTACTTGTTCCGGAGCGCTGCGAGCTGGTCCGATGTGAGGCCTGCCGTGTCCGCGCCGACAACACGGCGTACGCCGGCATCGAGCGGCTCCAAGAGCCCGAGGAGCGCGAGGAGCGTGCTTTTCCCCGCGCCCGAGCGACCTCGAATCTGCAGGAATTCTCCCGCCTCGACCTGCAGCGACACCTCATGCACGGCTCGCGTCTCGACGCGGTCCGTTCGAAATACGCGCGACGCGCGCTCGAGAGACACCACAGGAACCATCTACCCAGCACCCTCCGTCACTTGGACCGGTTCACGACGTGGATGCGCGCGAAGGGCCAACGCACGTCGAGGCCGCGAACGACCACCCGCTCCCCACGTCGGAGTCCGGAGAGGACTTCCACGCCATCTGCCGTTCGCTGACCGAGGGTGACCGAGCGCGAGGTAACATCATCGCCTGCGGGGGAGAGAACGAAGACCCTGGCGACGGCGCCTGCTTCCACGTGCGAAGGGGGCTTCACCCACAGTCGGACGGGGACGTCGCGAACCTCGATCCGTGCATCCACGGACTGCTCCGCCCGCACGGTCGCAGGCAACTTCCCTTCGAGTCGAAGTTGTACTTCGACGGTGCCGCGCTCAACGATCGGCGCCACGCCGCTCACAACCGCGCGCACGACACTTCCACCCACGGACACACGCGCGCGCTGCCCGACTCCCACATCTGCGGCGCGATGCTCCGGCACCGCGACAAACGCGGTGAGGGTACCCGCTCTGACCACCGACGCGATCCTCTGTCCCGGATTCACCCACTGTCCGAGTTGAACCTCGATCTGCTGAAGCTGCCCACCGACGTGACTGCGGACGTCGAGCGCCGCCACGCGTCGGCGCACTCCCGCGACTACCGACTCAAGGCGACGGAGTTGATCGCCCTCTTCTCCGAGCAGACGACGCTGCAGGGCATCGAGCACCGAACCACGCTCTTCCTCCGCCTGCCGAATCACGGCCGCTTCCGCCAGCAACTCACGTGCGCGCACCCGAGCGCCGCTCGCCTCAAGATTGAGGCGGCTCAGCGCCGCACTCACGCTGTCCTCACGCTGTCGCTGACTCAACTCGCTGTTGGCGCGCGCCTCGGCTCCGCGCTGCGCGAGGCGCCCGAGCGCCAGATCCGCGGTGGTGCGCGTCAGCGACGCGCGCGCAGCCGCGAGCCGTTGACCAGCTTCGAGCAGTTGCAGTTCAACATCCGCGTTCTCGAGTCGAATCACGCGCCCACCCGGGGCGACCTGGTCGCCTGGCCGTCCCTCAAGTTCGGCAACGCGACCGGCCTGGGTCGCGACGATCTGTTCCGCACCGCTCGATCGGAGTCGGCCGGTTGCCTCCACCACTTCGACCATCGGTCCCGGTAGAACGTCAGCGACTTCGGCAGTCGCAAGGTCGAGTTGCTGCCCCAAACCGACCCACGCGATGCCAACCACCGCAACGATGATCACCGCGCTCAACAAGACGCGGCGAAGTCGTCGCGGGGGGGGTACGGGTGGGATGACGATATCCATGGGACCGTCGGGTCAGTCGGTTTCGCGGAGGCGCTGATACAATGTGCTACGACCCACTTCGCGGGCCAACACGCGTCGCCCGAACAGGACGAGGACGGCGATGATCGTCACCATGCTTCCGAGCTGAACGGCACGCACGGCGAGGGTCGCTGACGGAGACTTCACGGCGTTTAACAGCCAGACCGTGCTGAAGACCCCGAGGACCCCGCTGGTCGGTGTCGCCGCACCAAGTAGCACACCCTCGAGTTGCTTCGTGGAAGCTCCGAGCGCCGCGCGGATCGCGAGCGCTGCGGACGACCGAGTACTCCACAGCTCAATCGCTGATCGCAACGAGAGCATCGTGGCGCCGAGCAACAGTCCGAGACCCACGAGCGTCTGAGCAAAGGGCGTGACTTCTCGACGGATCGCGGTCCTTCGCACCGCACTCAGCTCCGTCCACGAGAGATCGCGAAACTCAACGCCTGCGCGGCTCGCCGCGTTGCGTAAGACGCGCTCTGACGGCCGAATGCCCGAACGAGTTCGCACGATCAGCTGTAGCGGACTCGTCAGTAGATCGAGCGGTGTGACCGGTCGAATGACGACCGGTGGCCGCCGCTCAGGAAGCTGCAAGGCTGGAGCCTGCGCCGCGACGACGAGCGCCGGGCGATCGCAGCGATCCAGTCCGGCAACTCGGATGCACGCCGAGCCGTGCCCCGCGAGACGCCACATCGTGGAATCGACGATGATACGCGGCTCATCCTCCCCACGCGCGAATCCCTGCGCAGCGCCAGGGGCCTCGATCCCCATTGTCTCGAGGTAGCCATCCATGACGCTGAGATGGCGAACGGAAGACAAGCGTTGCGGCGGTCCCACCTGCGGTACAACGGATACTGGCGCGATCATGCCGTCGATCGTTATGCCGGCAACGATACTCGAATGGAGCACAGCCGAGTCCGTCGCGATCTCTCTTCGGAGCACACGAATCGCGTCCCACGCCTTGCGCTGAGCGACCGCAAAGTCCTCGGTGTCGGTATGTCGGAGTGCAAGCGTGGTCGAAAAGACTGACTGGGGGCGTAGGCCCGTCGGAGCGAGCAGCAATCGGCCCAGTTCCGTCGCGCGTGTGACGGCAAAGTGGGCAAAGATCACGAGGATGCCGACCTCGCACGCGACCCACCATGCGAGTACGCGTGCGGACCAGCCACCGAAGGATGCCGCGCCGAGAGCCTGGTCCTCGCCGTGCAACACGACGCGGCGCACCATCCGATACAACGCGAGAAGAAGGACCGCGCCCACCACAGCGAGCAACGCTGCGACGGCCGTCACCTCCCGCGGGCCCCCCGCGTCGCGGCCAGGCAATCCCGACAGCTGCAGTGCGATGGATGAGATGATCGCGAACAATGAGCCGACCGCCACCGCCGCCGCCGTTGCGGCCCCGGCGTGAAACAGCCGTTGTGACCTCCGTGCCCCGAGCTCCCACAGAGTTCGGCTCGTCGGTCCCATCGCTCGGACTCTCGCCGCGACGATCACGAGCAGGGTTCCCAGGGCTGCGGTGAGAAATCCGAAGAGAGCCGCGATCCGACCTGCGCGCTGCCAGGATGCATCTGTTGGCGGTGCCCCATACTCTTCGCTTGCAAGGCGCGCCAACGCGACCTCTCGAGGGATCCGCTGTGCTCCCGACGCCGCAACGTCGGCTTCTCGGACCGTTTGCTCCCAGGGGACCCGGAGATCGGAACCACTTCTCCCCGCTGCGGGGCGAAGGAGAATCGCGACCGAGGAAGGGGTCTCCGGTGTGTCCGATTCGGTGAAATCCGAGCGCCAGAACGCGTTCGATATCCACACGTCGACGCGAGTGCGCCCGTCGCCCTCGAAGGGAGAGGCCACCACGCCTACCACGTGTAGCGATCGGCCGGCGATGGATAGTTGTCGCCCGATGATGGCCGGATCTCCTCGCAGTGTCTCCCGCCAGAATCTTTCGCTGACGAGCACATCGGATGAGCCTTCACTCGGCCGCACGCTCCCCAGTCGCGCCGTCGCACCTAGCATCTCGATGCCAGCGCCGCTCCAGAACTCAGCGAAGGCCGGTCGTTGGCGATCGTCAACGTCGACCACGACCGCGACAACGTGTCGCATCCGAACATCAATCCCAGGGACACGTCGCCGGAGCAACGCCAGCTGCTCCGGGTAGGTCAACTCAGCCGACCGGTAGCCGTCCGGCTCCGATCGCACGACGTAGCCGCGTCGAACGTCACCGACGTCCCCCGCCCCCGCGGGCATCCATAGGAACTCGTGAACGAGCGGCGCCGAGAGCATCCCTGCACCAAAGAGCGTGAAGTATGAGAGGAGGGCGATCTTCCAACTGACTCTCAAGGCTCTCCTCGCTCGGTCTCCCGAATCACTGATCGCTCGTGCCGCGTGCACCTAGAGGCGTCCGTCGCGGGTCCTGGTCGACCAGCGACCAAGCCTCCCTTCCACCTCACGGAGTGCGCAACGCTAGATCAATCGCAGCGCGAAGCTCCGCCGGGAGGTCGGCGCCGACCACCGCTCTCCCTACTACTCGTCCGTTCGCACTCGGGGTTCCCACCACGAACGTCGGAATCTCCCGCACATGCAGGGACTCCGCGACGGCGCGCCCGCGCTCCAGCGCGCCGAGGGCCGCGGCATCGTGCAAGCACTGTGCGGCGGTGCCCACCCCTCGGCGGCTATGCCGCGCCACGAACGCAGCCGCGGATCGAGCGTCGCGCAAGTGCTCGATGCTATCGGACACCAACCGCAAGCGATCTCCAAGCGGCCCGTCGAGGCACCGTAAGGCAGTCGCCGCGAGGCTCGGGACACCCGGCGGGGACACGTCGACATAGACGAACTCGATCCGACCCCGTGCGACCTCAGGCTCGATTATCTCGCGCAACGGCCCACGCGCGAACGCCGTACACGCCGGGCAGTAGGGACTGCCGAACTCCAGAACGATCGCCGAGCCGCGCCCCTCCCGCAGCGCATCCTTCGGAATCGAAGCCCGCACCTTGCCGATGCCCTTCCCACTGTCGCGAGCGCACGCCAGAGCCCCAACGAGAACGAGCATCGCAAGCGCGTGCTTCGCGCTCACTACTTTCCCTGCCCTCGGACGTCGTGAACGGCGGCTGTGAACACGATCCCTCCGTTGGCCACTGCCACGAGGGTATCCGGGGTACCAAGGAAGAACACATCGCCGCGGAAGGTCCTTCCCCGCGTCCCGAGGTACCGGGAGAAGAGCGGAACACCGTTCAGCTGAAACACATCGTCATGTCGTCGTTGTGTCGAGTCTGGCACGTTCGAAATCACGTGGAGCCGGCCAGCACGATCAAGCGTCACGTCCGTGATCAGGGGGAGCCACGCCTGAACAGAGTCCCCTCGAGCTTCGAGCTGCTCTTGATATGCCGCAGCAACGACCTGAGGCATACACCCTCGCACTCGTCCGACCAGCGCCGCCCGATCGTCATAGATCAGCGCTTGCCCGACGGCGGGGAACACTAGTGCGAAACCCGCGGCCTGCGGTAGCGCACGCGCAAAGAACGGCACCGAAAACGGAAGGTTCCACAACTCCGCCGGGAGCTGTTCGCGTCGAACAACAGCTCCAACAGGCTGCCCATCACGTGACGCGACTACGGCAAGAGTATCCGGCAGCCTCGAGACACCTCCGCGGTCATCAGTCCACGACTCTTGATAGACCCACAGGAACGCACCACCGCGCAACCGCTCAACGGCGCGCACTCGTTTCGGGACGACGAAGCGACGACGCGCGTTCCCGTCGATGCGCACGGCGGTGACTGTGGTCGGTCGCTCAGCGAGGACCCAGAGTGTGTCCCGGCTTTGATCCGCACTGATGTCAACGATCGTGCCGAATCGTTTCGCAGAATCGGGCGAGAGGATCTCACGGGTCGAGTTGACTCGAGAGTCGAACCAGCGGATCCGCGACGACCCGCGATCGAGAACGGCCATGCCGGCGCCAAGCACCGCGACATCGAGCGTCCCGGAGGGGGTCCAGATGGAATCGAGCGGGTGCGGTACGCGCCGGCGTCCCAATGGCACCACTCCTCCGAGTTCGCGGAGCTCCGCCAATCGCGGCTCAGCGCGCACGCAGGACAGCATGGGAATCCGAAACGCCGTCGTCCCCGCAGCAGGTTGCACCGTCGGAAGGGTGTCGCTTACCGCGACGTCATCGTCCCCATGACTGGCCACAGCCGCGCAGGCTGTGACCAGCAGGAGGCCGAGCGACGCCCGGTACCTTCCCCCTAACACGAGAGCGCGCAGCTCGAATACGTCGGCGTCCCTTGAATCCAGTTCCCGCCCTGGCAGGTATCCACGCGCGTCTTACGCTTCTGCCCGGGCACGTTCGCCTGAGTTGCAGGATCGTAGTACGTGCATGCATAGCAGCCGAGATTCACGAGCTGCTGCGCTCCGTTGGTACAACCGCCACCGCCACCGCCGCCGCCCTCCTCCTCACACGAGTACTGGCAGTCCTGCTCCTGCTGCGCACGAGCGGCACGCGGGGTGCCTCCCGACAGCGCCGCGATGCCGAAGAGCAACGCGAGTCCAACGACGATCCGAGTGCGCATACTTCCTCCTGGGAGAGTGAAGTGCACGGAGAGCCCGTGCGCATCGTGCACTCGAAACGTTGTCCCAGATATGGTCGCGCGCAGCGGTCAGCTTGCGCGCTGCGAGGAGCAACATGTGCCCCATCGGCGCAAGCTGCCGCCGGAGGTGCTTCAGAACCTAGGGCGCTCTTGCACGCCAGCGCTGATCAGGTCCCGAAGTCGTACCCCGCGACGCTGATCCGCGGGATCTCCTGCCCGATCACCCGCTCAATCGTCCGCACCATCGCGATCTCGTCGGCACACATGAACGTGTACGCGTCCCCGTTCTTCGCCGCGCGCCCGGTGCGCCCGATGCGGTGCACGTAGTCCTCCGCCTGCTGCGGCACGTCGTAGTTGATCACGTGTGAGATGCCGGAGATGTCGAGCCCACGCTGCGCGATGTCGGTCGCGACGAGCACGCGGACCTTCCCTTCCTTGAAGTGCTTGAGCGCGGCCTCGCGTTGCGACTGCGACTTATCCGCATGCAACGCCTCGGCCGCGATGTTCGACGCGTGCAGCCGCGTGACGACCTTGTCCGCGCCGTGCTTGGTCCGCGTGAACACGAGCACCGAGTCCATCGCCTCCGCACTCAAGAGCTGCGCGAGCAACTCGGTCTTCTTCTGCTTCGGCACCGGATACACATAGTGCTTCACCGTGGTCGCGGCCTGTGAGCGCCGCCCCACCTGCACCACGACCGGCTTGCGCAGGATCTTTCGCGCGAGCGCTTCAACCTCGGGCGGCATCGTCGCACTGAAGAGCAGCGTCTGTCGATACGGATGCAGCGCCGCGATCACCTTCTGGATCTGCGGCATGAACCCCATGTCGAGCATGCGGTCGGCTTCGTCGAGCACCAGCACCTCGAGCTCGTCGAACGAGACGTTCTGCTTCTCGATGTGGTCGATCAAACGCCCCGGCGTCGCAACGACGACATCCACGCCACCGCGCAACGCGACGGTCTGCGGCTCGTAGCCCACGCCACCGTACACCGAGATCACGCTCAGTCCGGCATGCTTGCCGTACTTCTTGAAGCTCTCCTCCACCTGTTGGCAGAGTTCGCGCGTCGGCGTGAGGATGAGCGCCCGGGTCCGCGAGGGACCACCCGTCAGCCGTTCGATGATCGGGATCGAGAAGCTCGCCGTCTTCCCCGTCCCCGTCTGCGCGAGCCCCATCAGGTCGCGCCCCTTGAGCGCAAGCGGGATCGCTTCGCGTTGGATCGGCGTCGGGCTGCGATACCCCGCGTCGCGCGTCGCCTGAAGGACCGGCTCGCTGAGGCCGAGTTGCTCGAAGGTGAACTCCTCGCCCGCTGCAGCGGCCTCGGCCTGCGCGAGTGTGAGCCCTGGAGCCTCCCCAACCGCCTCTACCAGTACAGCGTCAGGAGCCGCCGCCGGTGCTTTCGTCTTCGCTGGGGCCTTCGCCTTCGTCCCACTTCGGCCCGCTCGTCCGCCGCGGCTGGGCCGTGCCTTCGTGTCTTCGGTCATCCGTGCAAGCTAACCCCTCCCCGCCCCCTCGCCTATCGGCGCGCGCAGGAACTCGAGCATCAGCGGGTTGAACTCGTCGGGACGCTCCTCATTCACCACGTGCCCCGCCCCGGGGACGATCACCAGCTGCCCCCGCGGCATCGCCCGGACGAGCCGCTCCGCGTGCGTGGGCTTCACCGTGCGATCGCGCGTGCCGAACACGACGAGCGCGGGCGTTGTGACCGCGCGCACGAAGGGCTCCGCGTGGGGATCCCACGCGAACTCTCGCAGCAGACGGAGCATCGCGCGCGGAAGCTCGGGACGCTGCGTCGGCGCCCAGTACTCGTCCACGTCACGTTCGCTCCACCCAGAGCGCGTACCGTACACGCGCCAGAGCGCGAGCCGTGCGCCGGCGCGCGGTGCCACCCGCGCAATCCATTGGCCGGGGATGTCCGGGATCGCGTGCGCGAGCGCCGCCGCCGGTGTGATCCGTCCAAACCCCACTGGGGAGATCAGCACCAACCGACCCACGCGCTCGGGATGCCGATGCGCGAAGTGCACCGCCAGCATCCCACCCATCGACTGCGCCACCAGTGGCGCACGCACGATCGCGAGCGCATCGAACAACGCGACGAGATGGGCGATCATCGTCTCGACGGAGTAGCTCCCCTCCGCGAGCGGGATGTCGCTCAGCCCGTGCCCAGGCAGATCGGGTGCGACGACGCGATAGCCGTCGGCGACCAGCGCCGCGACGTTGTGCCGCCAGAGATAGGCGAGGATCCCCCAGCCGTGGAGGAGGACCACCGGTGGCGCGTCCGTGGGCCCCGCCTCGACCACGCGCATCCGCACGCCGGTCGGGAGCGCGATGAACCGCTGACGAAGCGTCGGTTCACGCGCAGGCCACCACTGCTCAGGAGCGAGCCGAGCCTCCGGCACCGCGCCGCCGACGTGCCTAACGGATCTCGATCGGGCGCCCCGACACGCGCGCGATGAGACCGATGCGGAAGGTCACGTCGCTCCAGCGCTCATCGCCGCCATGCACCTGCTCCAGCGGGAAGAGCGGCCAGGTCCACGATTCCGAGCTCTTGGGGAACGCCATCCCCTTATGCGGATGCCACACCTTCGTGCGATCGCAGTCGTCGAGGAACCGTTCGTACATCTTCATCCAGTTCTCGTTGCGCCGCAGGTAGCCAAGCCGCGCGACGATCTCGAGCCAGCCGAGCGCGGCCGGGATGTCGGCCTCGACCGCATTGCGGTGGGGGAGCCGATCGCCGAGGACGAGATGCGGCACGTCGACCATCTTCTTGCCGATCATCTGCACCGGCGCTTGCCGCGGGAGCGGATGCGTGAGGTGCGTGTAGATCCGCTCGAACGCGTCGAAGTGCTCGCTGCGGAAGAGCGGCATGTGCGCGAACATCTGCAGCGCATAGATCGAGGGCGGCGAGGCCTCGAGCGCGAGCACCTGCTGGTTCCCCACGCGCACCCACGGCTTCTCCGCGAGCGGTGAGCGCAGGAACTCTGCGATCCGGTCGAGCGCCCGCCGCGCGAAACCACGAAGACGCGGGTCGTTTTCGAAGCCGGCCGCCGCGAGCGTCGCCCCCGCGGCTTCGCGGATCGTCTGCCGATGCGCCTTCGCCTGCTCCTCGTCGAGCTTCCCCTTCGCGAGCTCGTACAGGTACTGCGGATCGTCATCCTCCGCGAGCAGTCGGAACAGGATACGACGCGCCTGTGCGAGCGGCGGCGAGTCGTTCTCCCAGCCATACTCGATCAGGCGACGGGCCGCGGGGATGGTACCCACCCCCTCGAAGTGCTCGGCCGACTTTGAAGGGAGCGCGAGGATCGCGTTGTTCCAGGTGCCGTCGAGCGACTGCCGCATGGCCAGATCGATCGCCGACTTGTGGCAATACGCGAGCGACGACGCCGAGGCGCCGAACTCCGCGGACAGCTTCGCTACGTCACGAATGGCGCGATGCTGTATCGGTAATGCCGCGTGTTCGAGAATCCATCCCAGCGGAAACGTCATCGACTCCAATGGAGGAGGCGGTGGCGCGAATGCCGGGAGGTTCGGGAGTGGCGGAAGGGTCACGAGGCGCTCCAGAGACCTCTAAGTTATTACAAAACAACAACTTCCCGGTGCGGCGTCCGTGCTGCACGGAGTAAGTCGCGTAAGGATACCACTTTCCCCGTTTTTCGCTAGACCTCGTGGCGCTTGTTCCCCATCTGTTTTGGCACAATCTTGGCCACCGATGCGCGGCGAATTCGTCGATCTGAGCGGAGAACGGCTCTATTGCTTCGCCGCCGGCACGCGCGGCGAGGGGGATCCGGTGCTGTTCGTGCACGGGTTCCCGACATCGAGTCATCTCTGGCAGCCACTCCTCCCGATCCTCCCCGGCGGCTTTCGTTCGCTGGTCGTGGACCTGCTCGGGTATGGCCGGAGCGACCGCCCGCTCGACGCGGATTACAGCATCACCGCGCACGCGCGGCGGCTCCACGCCCTGCTCGAAGAACTCGGCGTTCCCCGGGTGACGATCGTCGCGCATGACTTCGGTGCGCTCGTGGCGGAGTCACTCGCGCGCGCGCATCCGACGCGGGTGGGACGATTGCTCCTTGTGTCGCCGCCGGCGCTGCGGCGCTGGCCGACCTTCGCGCAACGCTCGGCTGCGCGGACGGCACCGCTCTGGCGCGCACTCCCGTCGTCGGTCATCGCGAGCCAACTGCACGTCGCGCTCCTGCGGGGATACTTCGACCGCGAACAGGGGCGCCATTCGCTCGACGCCTTTCTTCGTCCGTTCGCGTCGACTGGCGGCGCGCGCCTCCTCGCGGCGCACACGGCGGTGCAACGTCCGGGCTTCACCGGTCCGCTCACGCTCCCCATCGCCCTGCTCGGCGGGCGGCGCGACCCGTGGTGCACCACCGCGGACCTCGAGGCGACGGCGGCGCGACTCGGCGGTGCCACGATCGACCGCGTCGATCACGCGCGCCATTTCGTCCCGGAGGAGGCGCCCGAACGGCTTGGACGCGCGCTGGTAACGCTCCAACTGCGCGACCGATAGGTCGCGCGGCGCCTACAGGCGGCGGAGCTCCGCGGCGACGTCGATCGCTCGTTCGATCTCGCTCGCCACGGCTCGCGCTTCTTGCGTCGCGAGCGTCTGATCAGCGAACTGCGACTGCAACCCGCTCGAGCGGAGCTTGAGCAGATCGAGCTTCATCGTATCGAGCAGCGTCGTCGCGTTGTCGAGCGACCGCGCGACGGCATCACGCCGCGAGGCGAGATCGCTCAGCGTGCTCTGCTGCCGTTCGAGCAAGGTCAGTCGCCGCTCGCGGTCCGGTGCCGACTCTGGAAGCGCGCGGAGTTCCGCCACGCGCTCATCAAGACGTCGGCGCGCATCGGGACTCGCGTCCTGATCGAGCTGATGGAGCGACATCACCAATTCCGCGATGCGGTCGATGAGTGCGTCGACGGTGGGCGTGACCGGCGGGAGCATCTTCGCATCGGCCTCGCTCAGCGAGGCGAGCGTGGAGAGGATGCTCGCCTTTGCGTCCGCCGCGCCGCGCAGAGCACCACCGTGCGGCCCCGCCAGCACGTCGGCCGGCACCTTCGCGAGCACCTGACGCACTGCGCCATCACTCACATGCGCGGGCAGCGCACGGGCTGGTGACGCGCCATCCACGGCACGCCCCTGGCTCGCTCCCGCGGGAAGCACGACCTGCTGTCGAGTGAAGATCGACGAGAGGGGGATGCCATCGAGCCAGAGCCCGACGGCGCGCGACATCAACCCGATCCCCATCCCCAGTGCCGGAAAGATCACCCAAGGAAACTGCGGACTCGTCACGCCATTGATGACGCCGAGGAACGCGATCGTGCCGACGGTCCCCACCGCGTAGCGCTGAAAGCGCTGGATGCGAAACTCCGGCGTGGCCGCAGTGCCCTGGAGCACGGCCGCCATCTGATCGGCCGCCTGCTGTCCGCCGACGCGCTTCGCCGCGCGGATCTGCTCCTTCCACTGGCGCTGCTGCTGGCGCCACTCCTTCAACTGGCTGCGCCCGAACTCGCGCGTATCGGGATTGAACATCCAGTTCGGTGGGAGCGCCGGAAAGCGCGGGTAGTCCGGCGCGCCCGCCCCCGCGTCCGCGGCCTGTGACGGACGGATCGGTGCGGCGGGCTGGGTCGGCTTGAACGTCGATGGAAAGAGCGGCCGGGCGTCGCCCGTCGGCTGAGCGGCCAGGGCGCCGGGAGCGGGCGCCGCAGGAGAGGGGGCA
>JAIETI010000180.1 GCA_019745365.1 Gemmatimonadaceae bacterium
GCACGCGTGTAGAGCTGCTCCTGCGCCTTGATCTGCGCGAGCAGCTTCTTCGCCGCCTCACCCAGCGGCAACTCCATCAGCACATACGCGCGATACACGCCGTCGTCGACCTTGAAGGTCTGTTCTTTCGCGCGTGAGCCATACAACGCCTGGCTCACCACACCCTTGTAGGTGTTCTGGTATTCGTCGAGCAGCTGCGCATCACGCCCCTGCCCCGTCTCCTCCACGAAGCGCTTGGAGAGCGCGGCGTACTTCACCTCGAGCTGCTGCGCGATGGCGTTGCGCCCCTCGGCGGTCGCCTTGTTGAGCGCCACCTGAACGTCCCTCGACGTCGCGGTCGCGGCGCCATAGGCGTAGTCATCGCTCCGCGGCGGCTTCTTGTACCACCCAGGCATGTCGTTGAGGACGGCCTTGGAGGCCGCGGGCCCTGTGTCCACTCGCTTGCCGCCACAGGCCACGGCGAGGAGCACGCCGCTGAGGATCAGGATCGGTCGCATGGTCGTTCTCCGGTCAGGGATCTTGCACGTGCGCACGCGCAGCGCGGCGCACCAACGTAGGCACGACCGCCACGGCGCGGCGATCGCGAGGAATGCTCACCAACCACTGATTGAACCCGGCCAGGGTGAGCGCATCCGGCGCAGGCACAACATCCAACGTGACGACGGCAGTGAGCAGCTCCGCGCGCCGCATCACCCCGGGCGGCAGCGAGGCCCGGAACCGCAGCCCAGCGCGCCGAAGCGCTTCGGACGGCAGCTCCGTCGGCGCGCGCGCCGCGATGCGTTGCTCCGCCACCACCACATTTGGGACGAGGCGGAACACGGAGTCATCCACGATATCGAAGAGCATCGCGTAGCCGTCGCGCGTGCTCTCCAGCGTGACCACGACCTCGTCGTTCTCGGCAGCCACGTCGCTCCGCACCACGACCTCATCCGCACGCGCACGCAGCGTGGCCGCGAAGCTCGCATCGATCGGCCCCGCCGGCTTCGCGACGGTCACGCGCAACGTGAGGGCATAGTAGAGCTGCTGCCCCAACTGTGGGTGTCGCTCGGTGATCCACTCGCCGCGCAGCTCCTTCCACGCCGTCGCCACGCCGTTGGCCTCAAGGCGGATCGCCTGCACGTAGGGCGCGAGGCGCTCGTCGTCGCGCCGAAGGGTGAGTTCCGCAGACTCCACGCGCGCCCCCGCCACCTGCCGCACCGCCTCAGCGAGCGCCTGGTCACGTGCAACGCGCTCCGTCTCCGCCCGCGTGCGGTCGCCGCTCAGCAGCACGCGCGTCTGCACATCGACTGTCTGCTGTGCCGAGAGTGCGGCGGAGGAGAGGAGAAGCACGAGGCGGATCGCCGTCATGGGAAGCGCACCAGCACGCGGGTGCTATCGCGCGTCGTGGTCTCCGGTGTCTGCAGGCGATCGAGCTTGAGACTCGTCGCACGCACATTCTCTTGCACATATCGCGCGAGTTCGCCCACCGCGACGGCACGGTCCTGATCGCGGTCCGCCGCGCCTCGCAGCCCCTTGATGAGCCAGTACGAGAAGAGCCCATGCCGCTGCTCGGGGTACGGGAGCGCGTACTCGTTCCCCTGCCCCGCGGCGAACACCGCGAGCCGCGGATTGCGCAGCGCGGGATGTTCGACGCTCACCACGATCGATCGGGCGCCGCTCACGAGTGGCGCGCCTTCGCGCCCCGCGCCGGTGAAGCAGGCATCGAGAAAGAGGGTGATGCTCCGCGCGCGCAGATCGCCGAGTCGGTCGTAGAGCTCGCGGAGCGCCACGCCGGTCTGCGCGGGATAGCTCGGGTCGGCGTCGTTCGCCAAGAGGAACGGCAGCTGCGTCCGCGGATCGGCCGTGCCGTGCCCGGCGAAGTAGATGATCACATCCGTCGAGGGCTGCACCCGTCGATCGAGCCACCCGCCTCGAGCGAACACCTTCTCGAACTCGGCCGCCGTCACCTCATCATCGGTGCGCGCGTACAGATGCGCGGCATCATCGGGCACGCGGAAGCTGCGCGTGAGCAGATCGCGGAAGTTCGCCGCATCACGTCGCGCAAAGGGCACCGGCGACGAGCGCTCGTAGCGCTCCACGCCGAAGACCACGGCGACCACATCGTTCTCGCGCGGCGCACCGCGCGGCGCCGGAGTGTCGATGTCGCTCACCAGCGGCGCAGGAGCGCCCCCGCCGCGGCGCGGCGCCTCGTTCTCGGGCGCGACCCACTCGCGGTCGCGCGGCATCGGTCGGTCGAGCGCGAGCGGGAGGACGATCACGGTGTCGAAGCGCGCGCGCGCCTCACGCAGCACCAGCCGCACGTCGAACGCGGTGGTGCGCGCATTCGCGTACGCCGCGAACACCACGTCGCGCGTCTCCCCGGCGGCGAGCGTGCCAAGGGTGAACTGTGCGGGTGCCCCCTCCGCGAGGAAGATCCCCTCCCCGAGCCGCAGCGAGGCGCGAAGCTCACGCGCGGCGCCAGCGCCCCGATTCGCAACGCGCGCCACGATCTCAACGACCTCGCGCGGTTCGATACGCGCGTTCCCCGACCGGTCGCGCACCGCCACATCAGCGAGCACCAGCCGAGGCGCACTCACCCCTCGTGTGGCAAAGCGCACGACGGCGCGATCCAGTGCGTCGAAGCCGTTCTCCTCGGTCACGCTGATGTCCACGCGAGCAGTGTCGCTGCGCAGCTCCGCGCCGCCGGCCACACGCACGGTGATCCGCCCCTCTGCACCGGGCCGGATCGAATCCACCACGCTCGCAGCACCGAGCTCGACGCCGGGAATCGCGCGTGCCAGCGACGCGCGCGCGCTCACGCCAAACGCCGTGCCGGGCCCGATGTTCCGCACGCGTACGGTCAGTACGCCGCCGCTCTCACCGTTCAGCACCACATCGCCATCATCGCCGCGGAAGCTGGCGCTCACGCCGAGCCGCACGGGTGCCGTGGGGCGCGTGGCCGTGGCGCGCAGCGCGGGGCGCTCGATCGAGTCCGCTGGCACCACCACGCCAGTCGAGTCGTCCCACCCACTCGGCCCGCGCGTGCGCAGCACGCCGTCGGGATCGCGCCAGGCGATCACCCGATCCTCAGGGGCACCGATCCGCACCCACGCGGAGCGATAGCGCCAGACTTCATAGCCGAGCGAACGGAGCCGCTCGACGAACTCAGGGCGTCCCTGGATCCGTGCGACCTCCGCCGCGCTGCTCCCGAGCGCGAACCGCTCCCCGCTCTGCGCGTGGAGAGCGCGAGCGAAGAGCAGAAATGTGAGGAGTCGCCGAATCGATGGTCCCATCGATTGGGGTATCGGCAGGAGACCCCCCGGACTTTAGCGCGACTTTTCGGGGTACCCGCGGGAGCGCCAGCGCGCCGGCCGGCGCACCGAGGACCAGAGCACGCGCCCCACGGCGAGCAGGTCGGCTAAGGGCGAGAGCCAGAACGGGAGCCCCCGCTGCTCGTACGACCCACGCGCGGCGGTCAGGATCATCGGTCGGAAGCCGAGGAGGATCACCGCTGGAGCGAGCGCCGCCACCACTCCGGCGCGCAACGCGAGCGGGGCGATGAGCCAGGGCGCGGCTTGGGCACCGATCAGGAGCGCGAGGTCCCCAAGCTGGCCGATGGGAGTGCGCGCATCCTTGAGGTCGATCGACCGCCCCCACTCTCGCCACATCTGTTGAAAACCGGTGTACGCCCGAACGCGATAGAGCGCGGCGCCATCGAGAAAGGCCACACGCGCTCCGCGGCGCGCGAGGTGCCGCGCGAGCGAGACATCCTCCGCGAACGACGCACGCACGGGTTCGAACCCGCCATGCGCGAGCAACACCGATCGCCGCGCGATCCAGCACTGTCCGTTCGCGAGCACGTGCTCGGGGTCGGTGTTCGGCGTCGCGCCCCCACCAGTGCGATAGATGAGCGTCGTGAGCAGCGCGGGCTGCACCCAGCGTTCGGCCGCGCTCGTCTGCACGAATCGCGGCCCGTACGAGGCAAAGTCGAGGCGATCGTCGACGGCGCGCGCGAGGAGCGCCCCCACCAGCCCCGGTGCGGGCTCGGTGTCGGCGTCGAGCCCGATGACCCATTCCGTGTCTGCGAGCATAGCCCCGTGCTGCAGCGCCCACGCCTTGCCGATCCACCCGTCGGCGAGCGGCGGGTCAGTGTGCAGTTCGAGTCGCGCATCGTGCTCGGCGGCGCGGGCGATGAGCGCGCGCGTTCCATCGGTGGAGTTGGAGTCGATGCAGAGGGCTCGGGCCATGGCGCCATCTTGCGCGCGGAGCCCGTCGAGGAGCGGGCCGATGCGGGCGACTTCATCGAGCGATGCCACCAATACCGTCGCGGTCGGTTCACCGGCTTGGTGCGCGCGCGGCTGATCCGGGGCCGGACGATGCCGCGCGGGCCCGAGCCGCCGTAGCAAGGCGACGAGCGCCACCCACTCCAAGACTGCGACCGCGAGCCACATGCGACGAAGTTACCCGGCCGTGCGCCCTCGCCGGAACCGCAGGACTGTTCAAACCGTAGTGGGGGGTGCCGCTGTCTGATGTCTGACACCCATTCGGAGCTCCCCCTGATGCGCCGCACACTTCTCCCTGCCCTCGCTCTGCTCGCTCTCCCACTGGCCGCGCAGGAGCGCTATACGCTCCCGACCACGACCTCGATCTACGACCTGGTCGGGAGCGTGAAAGTCGAGTCGCACAGCGGCTCGGGGATCGTCGTCGAGGTCACGCGAACGGGCCCGGATGCGTCGAAGCTCCGCGTGGAGCAGGGCGAGATCGACGGTCGGCACACCTTCCGAGTGGTCTTTCCGAGCACGAGCATCCGGTACGCGGATCGCGGCACGCGCTGGCGGGGACGCTGGAACACGACGATGTCCGTGCGCAGCGACGGCACCTTCGGCGGCGGGTGGGAGAGCGGCGTGCGCGGGCGGCGGGTGCGCATCTCAAGCGACGGGGACTTCGACGCCGCGGCGAATCTGCGCGTGCTCGTCCCTGCGGGCGCGAAGCTCTGGCTGAATCACGGCGTCGGCGACGTCTCCACCAGCGGCACGAACGCCACGCTGTCGATCGATCTTGCCGCGGCGGAGGCCACGGTGCGCAACCACACCGGTTCGCTCAGTGTCGATGCAGGCTCAGGGCGTCTCGACGTCTCGGGCGTGAAGGGCTCGGTGAATCTCGATACCGGTTCGGGTGAAGTCGTGATCGCGGGAGTGGAAGGCGAGCGCATCATGCTCGACGCGGGGTCCGGTGGCGTGGAGGGATCGAATCTCTCCGCGACGACGCTGAGCATCGACGCGGGGAGCGGCGAGGTGCGACTGCGCGGCGTGCGCGCAGCGCGGACCAAGCTCGATGCGGGGAGCGGCGGGGTGCGCCTCGGCTTCGTGAACTCCCCTGAGGACGTGACGGTCGATGCCGGCTCGGGCTCCGTGGACCTCGCCTTCCCTGAATCGCTCGACGCCTCGATCGATATCGAGACGGGGAGCGGTGGGATCGTCAGCGAGTTCGCGGTGACGACCGAGCGGATGTCGCGCGATCGCCTGGTCGGGAAGGTAGGCAAAGGCACCGGTCGCATCCGCGTGGATGCGGGCTCGGGAAGCGTGCGCTTGCTGAAGCGCGGCTAACGCGGCGTCTGATCGATCACGAAGGCGTAGCGGAACGCCTGCTCGCGGATCCGCTCGTAGCGCCTGGACCTCCCACCGTGCCCCGCCCCCATGTTCATCTTGAGCAAGAGGGGGCGGGTACCGATGTTCAGGGTGCGGAGCTTCGCCGTCCACTTGGTCGGCTCCCAATACGCCACTCGACTGTCGTTCACCCCTGAGGTGATGAGCAGCGCCGGGTACGCACGCGCCGCCACGTTGTCGTAGGGCGAGTAGCGCAGCATGTAGCGATACTCCGCCTCCACGGCGGGATTCCCCCACTGCTCCCACTCTTGCGCGGTGAGCGGGATGCTCGCGTCGCTCATCGTGTTGATGACATCCACGAACGGCACGTCGGCGACTACCGCGTTCCAGAGCTCCGGCGCGAGGTTGACCACCGCGCCCATCAACAACCCGCCCGCACTCCCCCCGTTCGCCGCGAGGCGCGACGGCGCGGTGATCCGCTCCGCCACCAGATGACGCCCCGCGTCGATGAAGTCGGTGAAGCTGTTCATCTTCTTCATCATCTTGCCGTCGTCGTACCAGGGGCGCCCCATCTCCTGACCACCGCGCACATGCGCGATCGCGTACACGAAGCCGCGATCGACGAGCGAGAACCGGGCACTGGAGAAGGTCGGCTCCATCGTCGCGCCGTACGAACCATACGCATACAGCAGCGCCGGGCGACTTCCGTCGCGCACTAGGGGGGCCTTGTACACCATCGAGATCGGCACCCGCGTGCCGTCGCGCGCCACGGCCTCCACGCGCTCGATCGCGTACTGACTCGGATCGTAGTTCGGCACCTCCTGCTGCTTGACCAGCACCCGCGCACGCGTGCGACAGTCGTAGTCGAAGGTGGAGGGCGGCGTGATGAGCGATGAGTACACAAAGCGCATGGAATGCCCCGCGAACTCGGGATTACTCCCGAGATCGACGCCGTACGCGGCCTCGGGGAACTCTACGAAGTGCGCATCGGCGTTCGCGAGCTCCACGACGCGCAGCACCCGCAGCCCCTTCATCCGCTGCTGCACCACGATGTGCTCCGCGAGGGGGAGCACCCCCTCCACGAACACCGCCGCATCGTGCGCCTGCCAGGGCGTCCACTCGCTCGGCGCACTGAACGGCGCGGTGTACACCGCGAAGTTGGTCGCGCCGCCGAGGTTGGTCGTGATGAAGAGGCGGTCCGCGCCGGCGCACACCTCGTACTCCACCTCACTCGCGCGCGGACGCACAACAACCGGCGCGCTCGCGGGCACCGCCGCATCGACCAACCACGCCTCGCTCTGCGTGAAGCTCCCCGCCGTGATGATCACATAGCGCCCACTCCGATCGCGCTCCACCCCCACGTTGAAGAGCGGATCAGGATCGTGAAAGACGCGCACGTCTTGTTGTCGCGGGTCGCCGAGCACGTGTCGCCACACACTGTCACTCCGCTTGGCGGCGTCGGTGGTCGTGTAGAAGAGCGTCGCGCTGTCACTCGCCCACGCGAGCCCGAAGCCGAGCGGCGCGATCGAGTCATCGTTCCAGCGACCGGTGTCGAGCTCCTTCACCCGGAGGACGAAGTCCTCGTAGCCGTTGGTGTCCTCGAGGATCGCGAGGCGACGATGGTCCGGGCTCACCGCAAGCGCGCCGAGCTGATAGAACGCCTTCCCTTCGGCCTCCGCGTTCTGATCGAGGATGATCTCCTCACTCGCGTCGAGCGCACCGTGCTTGCGCGCATAGATGGGATACGCTTTCCCCTTCTCGGTGCGAGAGTAGTACCAGTACTCGCCCCGCCGCACCGGCGGTGAGTCGTCGTCCTCTTTGATGCGGCCGAGCATCTCGGTGTAGAGCTCGTCCTCGAGCGGCTTGGTGTGCGCCATCACCGCGTCGGTGTAGGCGTTCTCCGCTTCGAGGTACGCCATCACGCGGGGGTCGGTGCGGTCGCGCATCCAGAACCAGTCGTCCACGCGGCGGTCGCCGTGGAGGGTCACCTCATGGGGCTCGCGCGGGGCGACCGGGGGCATCGGTGTGGGCATGACGTACATTAAAGGGTGCCGCGGAGCGTTGCGATGCGGCCTTCCCTTCTCCTCCCGTCCGATGTCCGACCGCTCTCAGGCGCCCGGCGCCTCCCTCCTCTCCACCTGGCGACGCCTCCGTGATCTGCCCGGTGGCCCCTGGCTGTTCAGCAAGATCCTCGGCTGGACCGTCCCCTATTCGGGCTCGGTGTCACCGCGAGTGCATCTGCTCGAGCCCGGGCACGCGATCGTCTCGCTCACCGAACGCCGCGCCCTTCGCCAGCACTTCGGGTCGGTGCATGCGGTAGCGCTCATCAACATCGCCGAACTCGCGAGCGGCCTCGCGATGACCACCTCGCTCCCCTCGGGGCGCCGTGGGATTGTGACCAAGCTCCGTATCGAATACTTCAAGAAGGCCCGCGGCGTGATCACGGCGGAGAGCCAGTGTGATGTCAGCCGCCTCGGCATCGATGGCGAGCAGGAGTTCATCTCCACCTGCCGCAATGAGGCCGGTGACGAGGTGGCGCGCGCGGTCGTGACCTGGATCCTTGGCCCGGCGGTGAAGAAATGAGTGTCTCAAACATCTTCACGCAGCAGACGGGCGCGGAGCTCCCGCTCATCTGCGGCCCGATGTACCCCTGCTCGAACCCCGAGCTCGTCGGCGCGGTGTCGGCCGCTGGCGGAATCGGGATCGTGCAGCCGATCTCGCTCACCTACGTCCACGGGCACGACTACCGCGAGGGGCTCCGACTGATCAACCGGCTCGCGGGCGGGCGCCCGGTGGGGTTCAACGCGCTCATCGAGCAGTCGTCGAAGACCTACCACGACCGGATGATCAAGTGGGTCGATATCGCGCTCGAAGAAGGGATCCGCTTCTTCATCACCTCGCTCGGGAACCCGAAGTGGGTGGTCGATCGGGTGCACGCGGCAGGTGGGATCGTCTATCACGATGTCACGCTGAGGAAATGGGCCGAGAAGGGGCGCGATGCGGGAGTGGACGGCCTCGTGTGCGTGAACAACCGCGCTGGCGGACACCTCGGCCCGCTCGATCCGCGTCGCCTCTTCGATGAGCTATCGCCCTTGGGGCTCCCGCTCGTCTCGGCAGGCGGTGTCGGTTCGGCCAAGGAGTTCGCCGAGCAGATGGCGATCGGCTACGTGGCGGTGCAGCTCGGCACGCGATTCATTGCGGCGACGGAGTGCACCGCCAGCGAGTCGTACAAGCAGGCGATCGTGCAGGCCAAGGAGAGCGACATCACGCAGACAGAGCGGCTCACCGGGGTGCCGGTGGCGGTGATCAACAACGCCTTCGTGCAGAAGCTGGGGACGAAGGCCGGATGGTTCGCGCGCTGGATGCTCAAGGGGCGCAAGACGAAGCACTGGATGCGGACGATCTACGGCCTACGCTCGATCCATCGTCTCAAGCGCGACAATGCGCGAGAAGGAACGGGGCGCGATGAGTACTGGCAGGCAGGGCGCAGCGTGGCGACGATCGATCGCGTCGAGCCCGCCGCGACGATCGTCAGTCGGTTCCGCGACGCGTGGCACGCCACGCTGGACTGAGCGGGGTCCACTGACGGTGCTGGACGACGGTGACGCCGCGCGGGCGCACCGTCACGGGGCCAAGGTCGAGTGATGTGCCATCGACCTCGATGATGAGCGGTGCGGTGCCGACGGGGACGCGCACCCGCTGGAGCGTGATCCGTCCGGGGAGAAGACTCCAGGAACGGGTATCGGCGCGATCGACGACGGCGCCACTGAAGCCGAGGCCGAGGAGCGAGACGCCGAGCGCGGCTTTGGCGACCTTCTTGCCGTTCTTCTTCTCGTCGGACGCGTCATCCAGCACGTTCTTCCCCGCGTGCAGCGCCGCGAGTCGGAGGGCGCCTCGTGCCACGGCGCGCGCCACACGCGCCGGTTGCTCTCGCTCCCATTCAGCGCGAAAAGCATCGGCGAGATCGACGTCCTTCGACCCAAGCGTGCCGCGATCGCTCACGAACACCGGGTAGCGGACCGCGAGGAACTGGATCCCGGCATCGTCATCGTCACCGCCGAGGCGGGTTCGGCGCGATGGACGCTGATCGAGGCGGCCGCCGAGCACGTTCGCACGCTCCCAGCGTTGATCCGTGTTCGCGGTGCGGAGGAAGCGCACGTCGCTGTCGTCGAGCCAGACGTCGCCGCCGCGCTCCTCGAGGTGACCGGCGAAGCCGCGCTCGAGCACGACGACCACCTCGCCATGCAACGAGTCGAGTGGCGTGGAGTCGGCCAGCGGCAGGATCCGCGCATCGCCCGCGAGGAGCGCCGCGTTGCGGTACGCCACCTCGGCATCGGTGAACTCGCCCACCTGTTCGAAGAGCGCGCCGTTGATGTAACGGAGCGCCGCTCGCGTCGAGCGGGTGCTGGCATCGTCGCGTTCGTCGGCGCGCTGGAGTAGTCCCGCGAGTCTCCGGGCCTCGACGCCTGCGCCCTCGCGGTCGTTCGCGCGCAGAAAGCTGAACGCTCCGTAGAGCGGGATGAACCACCGCTCGGCCGGGGTTGGATCGTACGCGAGCGCGGCGTCGCCACTGAGCATCGCGCTCGCGCCGCGTCGGAGCGACTTGGTGTAACGGTCGTCGGCCACGAGGTGCGCGAGGGCGAAAGCGTTGGTGCTCGTCGCGAGGTCGCCCGCGTAGTAAGCGGTGAGACCACGGTGCATCGTCGCAAGAAGGCCGTCGCCGACGGCGGTGCGCGGCTGCTGCGCCAGCTGGAACGCAGAGCCGAACTGCTGTGCCGCGAGTGCGGTGCGGATGGCGCGATCGTGCAGCAGCACGCCGTCGGGCCCCGCTTGCCACGCGACACGACCCCGGACGCACCCGGTAGTCGCGAGCGTGACGAGCAGGAGGCCGACGGCGCGCCGCACTACTTGACCTGCTTCTCGAGGATCAGGATGCGTTGCTGCGCGAGCGCGATCGCCTCGGCCATCTTGGCGCTTGCGTCCCCCTGCGCCTTGATCCGCTCGATGTCGAGCGAGAGCAGGAACTTCTGATAGCGCATCAGTGCCTCCTGCGGCCGGAGCTGCAGGTCGAGCAACCGCGCCGACTTGTAGAGGAGATCAGGATCGTTCGGCTTCAGCACGCTTGCGCGATCGTAGCGGTTGAGCGCGCTCGCGAGATCGTTCGCTGCGACCATGTCGTCGCCCTCACGGACGAGCTGGGTGATGATGCGCTCGCGTTCACCGGCGGTGTCGCCACGCGTCGGCGAGGGCAGCGCTCCGGCTTGCGCTGTGGCGGCGCCATCTGGGAGCCGTTGGCCGTTCGGGATCACCGGTGGTGCGGTCACACGGCGGGGATAGGGGCCACACGCGGCGGTCGCGGCGGCGAGGAGCAGGAGCGAGAGTGGGATACGCATGAGTGTCTCCTTAGCCGGTGATGCGACGACGCTGGATGACCTTCTTGATCTTGTGCTGTCCCACCCAGACCTTCGCGTTCGACTCGAGGTCGATGAGATTCGCGTCGATCTGATAGAACTGGACCTTCTCGCGCCCCTGGCTGTCGACGATCTCCTGCACGTCGCCGATCAGCATGTAGCGGGCCCCCTGCTCACGGGCCATCCGGGCGCGGGTCTCGGGCGCGGCGTTGGCCTGCTGATCCGCCCGTTCGTCGCGCACGCCCACGCGCTCATCCTTGCTCGCCACGATCCGCACCGCGCCACTGTTCACGAAGGCCCGTTCGAGATCCTTGGTGAAGGTCATCACCGGGATGTGCTCGGTGGTGCGATTGCGAAAGTCACCGACGATCACCGTGGGCGCGGTACCACTGTTCTGGGCGGCGTAGGTGCGGGCCCACCCCGCATTCATCGACTGCGAGATCAGCTCGTTGGCGACGAGACGTGAATCGGCGTCGTTCCAGCCGCCGGAGAGATCGGTCACGGTCGCGGGATCGATCCGCTCCACGCGCCGCAGCCCCAGGCACGCCGTGGTGCTGAGCGTGGCCGCGGCCAAGAGAGTGAGAGAGCCCAAACGCATACAGTCCTCGTGGGGTGATGGCGTCCCCATATCAGGCACGAATTGCACCACCCCACCCACACACCGTAACTTCTTGCGGTGCCGCGACTTCGCGATGGGGGTACAGGGACTGGTGTCCGCAGGTGATGACACCCGACTGTCCTCTCCCGACGTCGCCAGACGGCCCTGACCGGCCAGGAGTTTCTGAATGCCCGCGGACGTGATCGACTACAAGCTGATCGGCGATGACCTGCAAGGCGTGATCATCACGCTCGATCCGGGCGAGGCCGTGATGGCCGAAGCCGGCTCGATGATGTACATGCAGGATGGGATCCAGATGGCGACCACGCTCGACCCGAACGCGACGGGCGCGGGGCTCTTCACCAAGCTCATGGGCGCGGGCAAGCGCCTCCTCACCGGCGAGTCCTTCTTCATCACGATGTTCGCGAATGCGGGCGGGTCACGCCGCGATGTCGCCTTCAGCGCGCCGGTGCCCGGGAAGATCTTCGTCTGCGACCTCAAGCAGTGGGGCGGTGAGATGATCGCGCAGAAGGACGGCTTCCTCTGCGCTGCCCGCGGCACCGAGCTCGACATCGCCTTCTCGAAGCGGATCGGCGCCGGCTTCTTCGGTGGCGAAGGGTTCATCCTTCAGCGCCTCCGCGGCGATGGCCTGGCCTTCCTGCACGCCTGCGGCGCGCTCGTGGAGATGAACCTCGGCCCGGGCGAACAGCTCCGCGTCGATACTGGCTGCTTGGTGGCGATGCAGCCGAGCGTGGACTACGACATCCAGATGGTGCCCGGGATCAAGACCGCGCTCTTCGGTGGTGAGGGGCTCTTCTTCGTGCAACTCACAGGGCCAGGGCGCGTGATCCTCCAGACGCTTCCTTTCTCGCGCTTGGCCGACAAGATCATCGCGGCCTCGCCCAGGGCCGGCGGACGCTCGCGCGAACAGGGTTCGGTCCTCGGCGGGATCGGCGGCTTGCTCGGCGGCGATCGATGAGCCGTCGCGCTGGGAATCTCGCGACCACGGCGCTCGCGGCGATCGTCCTTGCGGGCGGACTATGGATCGGCGCACGGCCGGTCGCGAGCGCGCCGGCGCTCGGCCCCTTCCTCGATCCGATCCATGGCGTATGGGGCGTCGCGACGACGGCGGAGTTACCGACAGAGACGAAGGCCGCCATTCCCTCGCTCGAAGGCGACGTCACGGTGAAGTACGATGATCGCGGGGTGGCGCACATCTTCGCGACGAGCGAAGGCGATGTGGCGCGCGCGATGGGATGGGTCACCGCGCGTGATCGACTCTTCCAGATGGAGCTGCAGACCCGCGCGGTTGCCGGAACGCTCAGCGAGATCGCGGGCGCGCGCACCGTGCCACTCGATCGCCGCGCGCGACAGCAGGGGCTCGCGTGGGGGGCAACGCGGAAGTGCGAGGCACTCAAGCAGGACGCGCCCGCGCATCTGGCGATCAACGCGTTCGCTGAAGGGGTGAACGCGTACATCGATCAGATGTCACGCGCCGACACGCCGCTCGAGTTTCGCCTGCTTGGAGCGAAGCCACAGCGGTGGGAGCCGAAGTACACCTGCTACCTCTTGGCGCAACTCGGGCTGACGCTCGCGTTCACGGACGGTGAACTCCGGCGGACGCAGGTCGAGGCGATGGTGGGACGCGCTGCGACGGATCGTCTCTTCGCGGCGCACGCGCCGATCCAAGAACCGATCCAACCCGTCGCGGGGCGCACCGCACCGCGCACGGCGTTCGCGCCGCTCCCTGTGCCGCAACCGACCGACAGCGCGAAGCTCGCCTTCGCCAACGCGCTCGCGGAGCGATGGACCTACGCCGCTGCCGCGCGCGGCGATCTGTCCGTCGCCCGTCGACAGCCAAACCTGTGGCCCACAGTCGCCGCAAGCGTTCGTCTGCGCATGGAACCGGCGATCGTCGACCGATTCTTCTTCCGACCGGC
>JAIETI010000161.1 GCA_019745365.1 Gemmatimonadaceae bacterium
CGCGAAGACTGGTGAGCTTGGTGGTGACCGGGACCCCCTGCACATCCCAGGTGATGATGTCGCCGAGTTGCACCTTGAGGTTCTGGGCGACGTCTTGTTCAAGCGAGAGTTCGAACATCGTGTCCGGGAGCGTGCCGTTCTTCCCGAACCACTTTCCCTGCCTCAGCTTCTCGGTCGCGACCATCGTGTCGCGATAGGTGGAGCGATACTCGCGGCGCACCGCCCAGAACGACGCTGGCAGGCGCGACTTGTCGAGGTGCGCCTGGAGATCACCGTTGATCCCCTTGATCCGCATCGTCACGATCGGGGTGCTCGAGATGATCGCCTGCTTGGCATCGGTGACCGTGCGCTCGACGCCGACGCGCTGATCATCCTGCACATCGAAGAAGATGACATTGCCACGCGACTCCGCGGCGGTGGACTCGAAGCGTGCGCCCAAGCTGCGTTGCACGAGGAGCAGCGTGCTCACGAGGAACGCGCCGAAGCCGAGCGCGAGCACCACGGCGCGCGTCTGGTTCGCGGGGCGGTGAAGATTCGCCACCCCCTGCCGTGCCACGTAGGGCCAGCGCGCGCGGACCATCTTCCGCGCGAGCCAGACGAGGGCACTCGCCGCCGCCCAGAGGATCCCGATCGCGAGCGCGATCCCGATGGTGAAGATGAGTCCATTGCGCGCGTTGCCGCCGCGCGCGAAGGCGAGCGCGATCACACTCCCGATCAACGCGAGGTTCACGAGCTGCGTGAGAACATCCGCGCGACGCGCGGCATCGAGCACCGCCGCGTCGCGGCGCAGCGCCGCCAATGGCGACACGCGCCGGAGTGCCAACAGCGGACGGAGCGCGAAGATCAGCGCCACCCAGACGCCGATGCCAAGCCCGAGCGCGATCGCCGTCGGGTCGAGCGCCACACTCACGTCCACGGGGAGGAAACCCTTGAGTGCCAGCGGGAGCGCGAACTGGATCGCGATCCCGAGTGCCACGCCCGCGGCAGCGCCCAAGAAGCCCATCGCGATCGCCTGCGCGACATAGATCGCGAGCACCTGCGCGCCCGTGGCGCCCAAGCAGCGGAGCACGGCGACGGTATCGACCTTCCGCGCGACGAACGCATTCACGCCGCTCGCAACTCCGATCCCGCCGAGGAGCAGGGCGATCAGCCCGACGACGCCTAAGAAATCGGCCATCTGTCCGATCGCCTCAGTGAAGCTGCGCTCGGATTCCGTCACCGTCTGCACGCGCGCCTGCGCCTTCTCGAATCGCGCGCGGTACTTCGCCACCCACGTCCCGCTGGCTGTGCCGGGGGTGAGGCGCACATACGCGGCGTAGTCCGCGCGACTGCCGAACCCGAGAAGCTGCGTCTCGCCGACGTAGCGTTCGGGGATATAGATGCGGGGTGCGAAGGCGCCGGTGAAGGCGCCATCGCCGGGCATCACACGGATGGTCCCGGTGATGAGGAAGCGGGCGTAGCCCAGCGCGAGCGTATCGCCGACTTCCGCGCCGAGCGTCAAGAGGAGCGAGGGATCGACGATCGCGTTCGCGCCCTCCTGCAACGTCCCCCAACGTCCGGCGGGGGCCGTCTCCACGTCGCCGTAGAGTGGGAAGGTCCCACTTACCGCCTTCACCTGCGCCAGTCGCGTGTTCGCGCTGCGCGTGGTGGTCGCCATCGAGCCGAAGTTCGCCGATCGCGCAACGGTCACCCCGCTCGCGGTGTTCAGCGAATCCAGCAGGGAGTCGAGCGCGGGAGTCCACGGTGCGCGCGACGAGAACGACACGTCGCCACCCAAGAGCGCGCGCGACTGCTGACGGATCGAGTCCTGCACGTTGGCCGCGAACGAATCGATCGCGACAAGCGCGGCCACACCGAGTGAGATCGACGACATGTAGAGCGCCAACCGCCGGCGCGCGGTGCGGCTCTCGCGCCACGCGAGCGCGGCGATCGTCCCCCAGCGGGCGGCCATCAGGCGGCTCCGACGGGGCTCGCGGTGGCACTCGCGGTAGCACGATCCTCGATCACGCGCCCATCCGCGAGGCGGATCACCCGCTGGGTCCGTTCGGCGAGCGTCAAGTCGTGCGTGACGATCACGACCGTAGCGCCCGACTCTCGGTTGAGCTGCTCGAGCAGCTCGACGATGCGTTCGCCGGTCGCGCCGTCGAGATTGCCAGTCGGCTCATCGGCAAAGAGGATGCGCGGCGCGTTCGAGAAGGCGCGGGCGATCGCCACGCGCTGCTGCTCGCCGCCGGAGAGCTGGGTGGGGAAGTGATCGGTGCGGTCCCCGAGCCCCACGCGCGAGAGGAGGTCGCGCGCGCGCTCCCCCGCGCCATCATCGCCGCGCAGCTCCAGCGGCACCTGCACATTCTCGGCCGCGGTCAGCGTCGGGATCAGCTGGAAGCTCTGGAAGATGAAGCCCACGCGTTCCCCTCGGAGCTTCGCGCGACCATCTTCCGTGAGCCCGGTCAGGTCGGTGCCGTCGATCTCCACGCTCCCGCGGGTGGGGAGGTCGAGACCGGCGAGGAGGCCCAGCAGCGTCGTCTTCCCGCTCCCGGAAGGGCCGACGATCGCGACGAACGTCCCCTGCGGCACCTCGAACGACACATTCTTGAGCACCGCCAGGCGGTGGTCTCCGCTCTGGTATTCCTTCGTGAGGTCGCGAGCGACGAGCATGCGGATCCTGTGGAGTGGGGCGACGCTGGTGGCGGTACTGAGTAGTGCCGCGTGCGGTGGGTCGGCTGATGGTCCGAAGCGTTCGGCGTCAGCAGGCGTTCCCGTGGAATCAAGCACGGCGGTGGGGCAGACTCCACCCGGGGGCG
Source organism: Gemmatimonadaceae bacterium (assembly GCA_019745365.1). Lineage (GTDB taxonomy): Bacteria > Gemmatimonadota > Gemmatimonadetes > Gemmatimonadales > Gemmatimonadaceae > JAIETI01. The sequence continues at coordinate 2,802 of JAIETI010000161.1, forward strand.
CCCCCGTTCGCGTGCTGATCCTCGGGACCTCGCTGACGGCGGGGCTCGGAGTGGACCCTACGGAGGCGTACCCGGCGCAGTTGCAGCGGATCGCAGATTCGTCCGGCGTGAAGCTCGCGGTGCAAGCCGCGGGGCTCTCCGGGGAGACGAGTGCGGGAGCACTCCGCCGGGCGGATTGGCTCTTCACGCAGCCGTTCGACGTCCTCGTCATCGAGTCCGGCGCCAATGACGGGCTCCGTGGACTCGATCCGGACTCGACCGCAGCGAACATCCGTGCGATCGTCGCGAAGGCGCGTGCAGCCCGCCCGCGAGCCGCCGTGATGCTGGCGCAGATGGAGGCCCCGACCAACCTTGGTGCCGGCTACACGCGCCGCTTTCACGCGCTGTTCGGCGCGGTGGCCACGCGCGACCAGCTCACGTTGTTGCCCTTCTTCCTCGACGGGATCGCCGGCGTCGATTCGTTGAACCAGGACGACGGGATCCACCCGAATCCGACCGGCGCGCGCCGCGCGGCCGCGAATATGTGGAAGGCGTTGCGGCCGACGCTCGATTCGATCGCGGCCACGCCGCGTTGACCCGAACCCCGAATCTGATGACCTCGATCCGCTCCCTCCTCGTCGGCGCGCTCTTGCCGGTCGCAGTGCTCACGCCCACCCGCGCCGCGGTGGCGCCGTTGCTGACCGCCGAGCCATCGCTCTCGCCCGATGGGGCGCGCATCGCCTTTACTGCCGGAGGTGACATCTGGAGCGTCGCCGCGACTGGCGGTGAAGCGCAACTTCTCGTCTCGCACCCCGCGAACGACTCGCGACCGCTCTGGTCCCCCGATGGGACGAAGCTCGCGTTCATCTCGAATCGCACCGGGAACGGCGATCTCTACGTGCTCGAGCTCGCGGGCGGCAGTCTCACCCGCGTGACCTATGACGACGGGGCCGAGCAGCTCGACGCGTGGAGTCCGGACGGCGCATGGCTCTACTTCTCCGCCTCGGGGCGCGATATCGCGGGAATGAACGATGTCTATCGCGTCCGCGCGACCGGCGGCACGCCGATGCCGGTGCTCGCGGACCGCTATGTGAGCGAGTACTGGGCCGCGCCGAGCCCCGATGGGCAACGTCTCGCGATCACGGCGCGTGGCAACACGTTCGGGCAGTGGTGGCGGCGCGGTCACTCGCACCTGGACGAGTCGGAGCTCTGGGTCGCGACGCTCGACGCCACACCACGCTACACGCTCGTCAGCACCGAGGGCACACGCCCGGGGCGCGGCAAGGACCTCTGGCCGATGTGGAGCGTCGATGGCAGCGCGCTCTTCTTCGTGAGCGACCGCAACGGCACCGAGAACATCTACCGGCAGCCACTCGGCGGGAGTGCGCAGCCACTCACGCAGTTCAAAGACGGGCGCGTGCTTTGGCCGCAGATCGCACGCGACGGCAAGACGATCGTGTTCGAGCGCGACTTCTCGCTGCACACGCTCGATGTCGCGACGCGCCGCGTGCGGGCGGTGCCGATCTCGTTCGGGGCGACGCCCGCGACCCCGCTCACCGAGCACGTGACGATCACGACCGGGATCGGCGAGCCGATCCTTTCGCCCGACGGCCGGAAGGTGGTCTTCAGTGCGCGCGGCGAGCTGTTCGCCGTGGGCGCACGTGAGGGTGGCGACGCGGTGCGTCTCACGACGAACGCGGGGGTGGATGGGATGCCCCACTGGGCGCCGGACTCGCGACGGATCGTGTACGCCTCATCACGCGATGGGCACTGGCGGCTGGTGCTCCTCGACCTCGTGACGCGGCGCGAGACGGTGCTCACCGATGGCAGCGGCGACGACATCCGCCCCTGGTTCTCACCGGACGGGAAGTCGATCGCGTACGTGCGCGATGCGAAGGAGCTTCGGGTGCTCGACGTCGCGACCGGGCGCGCTCGCACGGTCGCGACGGGGAGTCTCGACCGCGTCCCCTTCGTCGGTGATCGCGAGGTCGCCTGGTCTCCGGACTCGCGCTGGCTCGCCTTCTTCAACGCTGGAACGAAAGGATTCAACAACATCTATGTCGTCCCTGCGGCCGGCGGTGCGTCGCCGGTGCAGGTCAGCTTCGCGGGGAACTCCTTCAGCGGGTCGCTCGTGTGGACGCCTGATGGCCGCTCGCTCTTCTATGTGAGCTCCCAGCGCACGGAAGAGGGGCAGGTGATCCGCGTGGACCTCGTGCCGCGCACGCCGCGCTTCCGCGAGGATCAGTTCGGAGAGCTCTTCCGGAGCGACAGCGGTCGCGGTGGTGCGCGTCCGGATTCGACGCGAACGGATTCGACGCGCGCGCGGACGGTCGTGGTGACACCGGACTTCACTGACATCCGGCTCCGCTCCAGCGTGCTCCCGACGAACATCGATGTGGGGAGTGTGCGCGTCAGTCCGGACGGTCGTACGCTCCTATTCGTCGGGGGCGCCGCCGGACAGTCGAATCTCTGGACGTGGTCGCTCGATGAGACCGCCCGAGACGCTCCGGTCGCGCGACAGCTCACCAGTACCGCGAGCGGGAAGGGGAACGCACAGTGGAGCCCCGATTCGCGCGAGATCTGGTTCACCGAGAACGGGCGTCTGAGCGTGATCGGCGTCGAGTCGCGCGCCACGCGGGTGGTCGCCGTGAGTGCCGAACTCGACGTCGACTTCGCGACCGAGAAGGGCGTCGTCGTGGAGCAGGCGTGCGCGTATCTCCGCGACAACTTCCACGACGCCGGGATGCACGGGGCGGACTGGAATACACTCTGCTCCGCGACGACGGCCCGGGTGCAGGCGTCGGTCCGCACGCCGTGGGAGCTTCGGCGCGTGCTCTCCCTGCTGATCGGAGAACTCAACGCCTCGCACACCGGAGCGTCGGGACCGCAGGTCACGCCGAACTACACCGGGCGTCTCGCGGCGCGCTTCGACCGCGTGGCGGCCGAAGGTGGGCGATTCGTGTTCTCAGAGATCGTGCCCCGTGGGCCCCTCGCGCTCGCGGGAGTGAAGGTCGGCGAGCGCCTTGATGCGATCGAGGGGGCCACGGTCACCACCGCGACGAATCTCGATGATCGCCTGTCGTATCGCACGAACCGGCGGACGATGCTGCGCATCGTCGATGCCTCGGGGGTCGCGCGCGAGGTGGCGGTGCAGCCGATCAGCGCCGACGCGGAGAAGGATCTCCTGTATCGTGCCTGGGTCGAGGAACGGCGCGCGCTCGTGGCGCGGCTCTCTGGCGGGCGGCTCGGCTACGTCCACATGTTCGACATGGGCGCCGGCTCTCTCGCGCAGCTCTATCTCGATCTCGACGAGGAGAATCACGGGCGCGAAGGGGTGGTGGTCGACGTGCGCAACAACAATGGCGGCTTCGTCAATGCATACGCGATCGACGTCTTCGCGCGGCGCGGCTACATGTCGATGCGGCCGCGCGGTGCAGGCACGGCGCCGGCGCGCTCCCAGCTCGGCCAGCGTGCGCTCGAGCGCCCGACGATCCTCATCACCAACCAGCATTCGTTGTCGGACGCCGAGGACTTCACCGAGGGGTACCGGGCACTCAAGCTCGGCAAGGTCGTCGGTGAACCCACCTCGGGGTGGATCATCTACACGTCGAACGTCGGGCTGATCGACGGCACGTCGCTCCGTCTCCCATTCATCACGGTGTTTGATCATGAGGGGAAGGACATGGAGCTGGTGCCGCGAAAGGTCGATGTGCCGGTGACGCGCCCGGTCGGGGAGGGGCTCGCGGGGAAGGACAGCCAGGTCGAGGTGGCCGTGCGTGAGTTGTTGGCACAACTCAAGGGCGCGCCCTGAGTTGACCTAACCTCTTGTCCTGACTATTCTTCTAGGCTGTTGGCGAACGGCCGCCGAGTGGGTTCGGCGGCCGTTCCGCGCACCACCCGCTTCTCACGTTCGCCGAGCACTCTGATGGCATTCTCCGCTACGCAGATCCGCAAGGGAATGGTCCTCGTCTTCGAGGGCGACCCGTGCCGCATCATCGACTTCCGTCATCACACGCCGGGGAACCTCCGCGCGATGGTGCAGACGAAGATGAAGAACCTCCGCACCGGCTCGAACTTCGAGCATCGCTTCCGCGCGGACGACGCGATCGAGCGTGCGGCGATGGAGACGCACGAGTTGGAGTTCATGTACCAGGGTGGCGAGACGTACCACTTCATGAACACCGAGAACTACGACCAGCTCGAGATGGATGACGAGGCGCTGGGCGACACGGCGAAGTGGATGCAGCCGGGGATGAAGATCCTCGCCGAGTACTACGATGGGCGTCCGATCGCGATCCAGCTCCCGCAGTACCTGACGCTTGAGATCGTCGAGACGAACCCGGTGATGAAGACGGCGACGAAGACCGCGTCGACGAAGCCGGCGAAGCTGGAGAACGGTGTGACGGTGCAGGTGCCGGAGTTCATCGCCTCGGGAGAGCGCATTCGCGTGAATCCGACGACCGAGGAGTACATGGACCGGGCGAAGGACTGAACGACGGGTGTCGCGCACCCCGGTTGATACGGGTGCGTGACACGGTTATTCTTCTCAGCTCTGCGCGAGTGCCCTTGGGGTGGCGCGTGGGGGTATGGTGGCTGTAGCTCAACTGGTTAGAGCACCGGTCTGTGGCACCGGGGGTTGCGGGTTCAAGTCCCGTCAGTCACCCTGCGGCCTCGTCGAGGCGGCTTGTCTCGACGGTGTCGGATAGGTCAGTAGCTCAATTGGTAGAGCACCGGTCTCCAAAACCGGCGGTTGGGGGTTCGAGTCCCTCCTGGCCTGTCGCGTTGTTTCAGAATCGAACGACTTGGTAGGACCATAGCGGCGGTATCGTCTAGGGGACTAGGACACGGCCCTCTCAAGGCTGGAACACGGGTTCGAATCCCGTTACCGCTATGTCGTTGTACCGGATCGGCCTCATCGTCTATCGGTTAGGACGTCACCCTTTCAAGGTGAAGAGACGGGTTCGACTCCCGTTGGGGCTATGGGTCGAAAGCCCGACGGGAAGGACAGGAAGAACAGGAAAGACAGGAAAGACGGTGTTGGGGGCGTAGCTCAGTTTGGTTAGAGCACTCGACTGTCACTCGAGAGGTCGCGGGTTCGAGCCCCGTCGCTCCCGTAGGACCACTCGGCCGCGAGGCCGAGTGGGGTTTGCCCTGGTGGTGAAATTGGTAGACACGCCATCTTGAGGGGGTGGTGCCGCAAGGCGTCTCGGTTCGAGTCCGAGTCAGGGCATTCCGTAGGATCGCCACAGTAGCTCAGGGGTAGAGCACTCGATTCGTAATCGAGCGGTCGTCGGTTCAATTCCGACCTGTGGCTCTGGTAGGAACAACAACGGGACCGCGCTCGAAAGAGCTAGGTCCCGTTCGTGCGTTGGACGCGACATTTAACCCCCGTGCACGTAGGAGTAACCGTACTCCTGGAGCCGCTGGGCGCCGACGATGCCGGCCGCGACCACGTGGCTGTTCGGGATCAGGTGCGACCGGAAGTCGTTGAGCACGTCCGAGGCGTTCACCTTGGTCTCGTCGGCGATCGCGTTCGCATAGAAGCTGAGCGCGGCGCCGCATACGGCGAAGTGCACACCGGAGCGCACCAGCGATGCGAGCACGCCGCCGGGGCGCTCGACGGTGCCGTACAACGTGTTCCGCCGCGCCCGCACTTTCGTCTCGGGGTCGTCGTACTTGCTGTGCTCAGTGAGGTACGGGTACTTGGCCCACATCTCGTGGGTCATCGCGAACAGCGTCGCGCGATGCCGGAGGATGATCACCACGCCCTGGGCCTCCGGTGCGACCTGATACCCGCTTCGTGAGGTGCTAAGGTAGGTCAACGCGAACTGCGTGCCTTCCTCGGCGCCGAACGGCAGGGCGCAGTCGATCGCCAAGCGATGCCCGCGCGGGAGCGCATCCATCCACGCGTCCTGCTCGTGCTTCAGCGGGCCATCAGCGGCTTGCGCGTGGGCGAGGGAGGGGAGCGCGCTCGTGCCGACGAGCGCACCACCGAGCTGCAAGAACCGCCGCCGCGATGTACCGTCCACGCGCGTTCTCCGTTGGGGTCGCCCTCAAGATACAGAGCGGTCGATGGGAAGGAACCGCATGCGGCCGAGCGGGATCGTACACACGCCGATGGTGAGGAGCGCCCAGAGGAACGCTGAGGGAGGCAGGTCATGCCCGTCCCCGTTGGACCCGAGGCGGTACCGCTCGCGGGCCCTCTCAGCGATCCACGCGTCCAAGGGACGGCCGGTCGCTGCGGCGAAGTTCTCCGCGATCGCAGCGTCGCTGCGCCAGAACGCGCTGAAGCGATCATCGCCGAAGTCCGCGACCATCGCCGAAAGGAATCCGGAGATGATCTCCGCTTCGTCGGGGTCGAGGTACTGCGGGAGTCCGTCGACGACGCCCGGCATCGCCATCCGCACATCCACCGTGCCGACGGATGGCGACGCCGGCGTCGCATTGATCAGCTCAAGGCACGCTTGGCCGGCGCGTCGTACGCACGCCGCCAACATCGCGCCGCGTTGCCCGAACGAATTATTGAAGGCGTTCGCGCGGGTCACCCAAGGCGCCCTGTGCCGCATCGTGGCATCGATGCCGAGGAGCGGCGTCTCCTCGAGCCATCGCTGCACCATCGCGCTCGGTGCGCCGAATCGCGCCACGAACGCGCAGACACCGAGGATCGCGCCGCGGGCACGCACGCGCTGGATCTGTTCGGTTGGCGCACGCGTTCCGACTTCAATGACCGACAGGCAGCGCGTGTCGCCGCTGGCGCCCGGGAGGAGCGCCATCGTCCGCGCGCCGGCGGGGAGCGTGCTACTGTCCGCTGCCACAACGACCACACCGATCCGAGTGCGCGCCTCCGGCGGAAGTGCGCCGAGTGCGGAGTCGATCGCTACGCGCAGCGCGTCGCGACGCGAGGCATCGAGGGTGGCGTCGATCACCACCGGTGCGCGCGCGATGCGCCACGCATCACGGGCCCGCAGCTCGGCAGCGCGGCGTTGCGCACTGGCCTTCACACGGCTGGTCGCGGAACGGAGCGTGGTGTACGGAAGCCGCTGCCACTCCAGATCCACCGTCGGCACGAACGCGATCACCGCGCTGCACACGAGTGCGACGAGCAGGAGCCAACGGGTCGTCGGACTGAGCGCGCTCATGGGCGACCTTGCCGACGCATCGCGCCGATCGAGAGTGCGAGGAGCATCCAGAGCGGCGTGGTGAAGGTGACCGAGGCGTTGGGATCCATCGGCACTCCTCGCGCAGCGAGGACCCGCGTGCGCCAGCGAGCGACGAGCGTGTCGATCGGCAGCCCACTCGCGTGCGCGAGCTGGTCGCCGATCGTGGGCGCGGGGGCGAGGAGTCGATCCGCAGCACCGGGGCCGCCGGCGAGCAACGCTTCGTCGAGCAGCAGACGCAAGGCATCCACCGCGATCGGCCAGGGCACGCCCGCGGCCGGTAGCGCGCGCGCGAGGGCGTCGCAGGTCGCGGCGTCGCCGTCCTTTGTGCAGCGCAGCCGCGTGGCCCACGCGGCGGAGTCACCCGCTGCTGGGTCGCCGGTGCGCGCGATCGCGCCGCGGTAGTCACCGCTCGTGTACCAGTCACGCAGTGGCGTGGTCGTCGGCTCCACCCGGAGAAGCGTTCGGCAGCTCGGCCCCCCGGTGCGGAGACACTCGTGCGCAACACGCGAGGGAGAGAGCGCGAAGGTCTCGTACACGGCGCGTGCCGTGCGCGCCCCTACGGATTCAATGGGATAGTCCGCTCCTGCGAGCCAGTCGTGCAGCTCCGGCGTGAGTCCGTCGCGCGCGGCGCTGAGCGCCTTGTCGGTGAGGACGCCTTCGAGCCGCGCACGCGCCGCGCGTTCGCGCGGCGGCTGGACACCCTCGCGCGGATAGCGCTCGGTCGAGAACGCGACCAGCGCGCCGCTCGGGTTCCGTGCGCCGAGGACTCGCACCGTATCGCGGGCGAGGCGCGCGGCAGCCGGGGCGCTGAGTCGCGAGCTGATCGCTCGGGCACGCGCGCCCACGACGGTCGTTGCCAGTGAGGAGAGCGTCGGCGAGTGGCGCACGGTAAATGCGCCGATGGTGGCCGTCGCGATCCCGGCTCCGCCGTCGCGACTCGCGCGCCAATCGCGCTCGAGGGTGCGCGCGGCATCGAACCGATGCTGCGCGATCTGGGCACGCGCGCTGGCGTGCGCTGCCTCGCGCGCGAGAGCATCCGGCCCCTGTGCCGCCGATGTCGACGCGAGCAGCACCACGAGAAGGGAGGCGCGTCTCATACGTCGATCAGCGTCCAGCGGGAGGTCACGATCCCCAAGGGCCCTGCGGGTTCGACGAGCCACGCGAGGGCCCGCTGCACCGCGGCACCCGCGTCCGTCGGCGTCGCCGAGAAGAAACCGATCGCGCCGAAGAGAAACAACGCGAGCAAGAATACCTGCGGCGCCCGCCGACCCGCCGCGTAGCGGAGCGCGAAGGTGATCGCAAAGGTGTAGCTCATGAGGAGGAACGCGCGCAGCGTGAGCGCGAAGGGGTACGCCTCAATGTGGTCGGGGAGCACCACACCCAGGAGCGCCACGTGCGCTCCGACGAACACCCCGAGCGCCGGGACGAAGAGCCAGAGGAGCCCGCTCCCTGCGCGGTGAAGCAACGAGGTGCGGCGGTCGATCGGGAGCGAGAGCGTGTAGACTGCAGACTGTGCTTCGGTGATGGCGTACCCGGTGAGCGCGACGATCAGTCCCGTGAGGATCGACCAGACCGCGATCGCGCCGCCGATCGCTTCGCCCACGCGGACGTACGAGACGGCCCACGGCGCCATCTGGGGACTGTAGAACACGCCGTCGATCCGCGCGATCAGCGTCGGCGTGACGATCAGGCCGATCGAGCAGACCGCGAGCGCGGTGCGGAGCCAGATCCAATGGACGCGCAACCAAGCGAGGAACCTCATCGGGCCACCTCCGCACGCGCCGAGCGCAAGAGTTCGACGAATCCTTCTTCGAGATCGCAATCGATGACCGCGTGCACCGTCGCGCCGATCTCGGCGAACCAGCTCGCATGACTGCGCTGCCAATCGCGCACCACCCAGCGCTCGCGCGCGCCGATCTCCTGCGGCTCGCGCGCGAGGATCGTGAAGGGCGCCGCCGCGTGCACCGGTGGCGCGCCGCTCACGTCGAGTCGCTTGATCCCCGCGCGGAACGACTCCATCGGCAACTCGGCGATGAGGCGACCGCCATCCATCACGCCGATCCAATCGCAGACGCGTTCCTGCTCGTGCACGAGGTGACTCGAGATGAGCACCGTCGCGCGCGCTCCCTCAACGTATTCGACGAGTGCGGCGAGGACATCGCGGCGCACCACGGGGTCGAGGCCGTCGGTCGGTTCGTCGAGTACGAGGAGCTCGGGACGATGCGCCAGCGCGAGGAGCATCAGCAGTTTGCCGGTCTCCCCCTTGGAGAGCGCACTCACCTTTTGCTCGCCGCGCAGCGCGAAGCGACGGAGCATCGTTTGCGCACTCGTGTCGTCCCAGTTCGAATAGAAGCTTCGGTGAAAGCGGAGCGTCTCTTCCACCGAGAGACCGGCGTAGAGTGCCGAGCGCTCCGGGACGTAGCCGATCCGCGCGAGCGCTGCGCTCGACGCGCTCGGGATGTCGTGGCCGAGGACGCGGATGGTGCCGTCGCGCGGCGGGAGCATCCCCAGGAGCAGGCGGATGAGTGTGGTCTTGCCGGAGCCGTTCGGGCCGAGGAAGCCATAGACGGCGCCAGTGGGCACCCGCATCGCGAGATCGCGGATGGCGAAGTGGGGGCTCACGTCATAGCGGAGCGCATCGATCTGGATCGCGTGGCTCACGAGAGCACCTCATCGAACGCGGTGCGGAGTTCGGCAGGAGTGATGCCGCGGCGCGCGGCGTCGGCGAGGAGGTCGCGCACGAGTCGCGTCGCTTCCGTGCGACGTTCGCGTTGGCGACGGTCCGGCGAGAGGTCGCGCACGAAGGTGCCCGATCCCTGACGGAGCTCGACGAGTCCGTCCTGTTCGAGTTCGCGGTAGGCTTGCACGACGGTGGCGGGGTTGACGCGCAGGCGGGTGGCGAGTACCCGCACGGAGGGGAGCGCCTCGCCGGCGGCGAGTTCGCCCGCGGCGACCGCGACCCGGATGCGGGCCGCGATCTGCGCATAGATGGGAGTGGAACTGCGGGAGTCGATGCGTTCGAACACGAGAGGTTCGGTGTATTGGTTGACCGATACACTAAGGGTGTTGGTTCAGGCGCGCAAGGGGGAGGGTTGCCCGAGGGCGGGGAGTCGGCTAACCTCCCGGAGTAGTCTGCGGGCGTAATTCAGTTGGTAGAATGCCAGCTTCCCAAGCTGGACGTCGTGGGTTCGAGTCCCATCGCCCGCTCTTCGTGCTCCAACGCAGACCGTTCTGATCTTCGAGGCGCCCCGCCGATAGTGGTGGGGCGTTTCTAATTGTCCGTCGCGCCGACGAGTCCGCCGCCGTCGAGCGGAACGTTCCAGGAACGGTCGGAGGACGGTCAGGTCACGATGCTGCGACGCCCGTCGTTGAACAGTTCCGCCTGTCCCCTTCGGTGGAGCCGAGCCTCGTGCCACGCCTCTCTCTTCCCCGCGATCGCAGCGCTAGTCAGCACGCGGCAGTGCTGGTCGCGCTCGTCATCGCCGCGTGTGGCGGCGGCGATGCGACGTCTCCCAATGACATCGCGCGCGTCGCGGTCAGTCCGTCGAGCCTGACGCTCGCGATCGGCC
>JAIETI010000060.1 GCA_019745365.1 Gemmatimonadaceae bacterium
GAGTCTGACCCAAATCCATCCGTCGGTCAAACCGAGAGCCACGCTGGAGGAGAAAACAGGGACCCAGGCCGGTGTTGCCGAACGCGGACATGTAGTACCGTGATTCCCGAGGACTGACGGGGCCCTTGCGGGGTGAAGGGCGGCGTGAAGATTCTAGCCGGGTCACAATGGCTCCCCCATAATTCACACTCGGAGGCGGAGACGCGATGCAATGCCCGAAGTGCGGTTCGGTGAGTACACAACGACTTGAAATGGCCTATCTGGCCGGAACCTCGGACGTCAGCGCTCGAAGCCACACCGTTGACGTTGGATCAATCGGTGGCGCACTCGGAGTCGGCGGTGCCATCACGAAGACGACCGGGGTCTCCCAATCGGCGCTCGCGCAGCGGGCCGCGCCTCCGCAGCGCAAGTCGATCAAGTGGCCGGTGGTTCTGATCGTCGTTTCCCTGTTCGGCCTCGGTGAGCCGAAGGCTATTGTCGGCGTCGTCATCTGGGTGACCATCGGTGCCTATTGGCTAAGCCGGATCGTGAAGTACAATTCCATGGAATGGAGCCAACTCCACCAAGTGTGGTTGCGCAGCTGGATGTGCCAGCGATGCGGCGAGGTGTATCAGGTACCTTGACTTCCATCTGACGGTCCTTCACGTGTCGGAGCGCGTGCGCCGATTGTCGGGCGACGATCGCATTGTCGGCGGGAATAGCCAACCTCACCTGCGAACCATCATCTTCGTAAACCAACAATGAGAGCATGTATGTGCGGTCGATCATTGCCCCTTCCACTGCTCGTTCTTATTGCCTTTGTTGCATGCAGGCGGCCGGCGAAGATCGACGGCAGTTGGGCTGATGTTGAGTCGAATGGCAGGGCCCGACTGCTACGCTTTGAGAAGGTCGGTACCTTCGAGGCTCACGTCGTCGGTGTTGGTGACGCTCATATTGACAATGGCAAGTACGTCCTCAGCTCTGATGGCGGCAAGACACTCGTGATTCGCACGTTTGAGTCGCGGCACAACACGGCCCAGGACGGGAGGCGACTCATGACGGTCGACACCATGTTTGCTTCGCTCTCAGAGGCAGGCGACGTGCTTGCGATCTACGATCGATGCGATTTTGGGAACGAGAAGGCACCGCTGTCTCTCAAACGCGTAGGCGACGAGCTCATGGTCCCTCTGGCTCAATATGCACGTGAGGCGGTTCTCGTCGAGGCGCGCGCTCAGGCATCCCTCGAATACGGAGCCCTTGGGGCCATGTTTCGTCGAAAACCAGGACGGAATTGCTAGACCCATCGTCCGGCAGAACTGCGCCTATGTCTGGACTGGCCGCCGCGGCAGGCCGTCAATGCCGCTGCTATGAATAGTGGGGGACATGGGTAACACTTGGTGAAGGTGCCCGGTCATTCCCGGACGATGTAATCCCGCTGGTCGAGCTTCGCCAGCAGGATCTGCCCGAAGAAATCGACCAGACGCCCTCGAACTCTTCGTCCAGGCCGATGTGATAGTGCGGGTGACGGTCCTCCGTCCTTTCTCCAGATCTAAGCGGCCAAACGGGCGGTGGGCCAGGCCGTCGGCATCATGCACCCCTCAGCCGTCTGGAGGGCGCCGCGTCACGACCATCGGAAAACGCTGTCCCGTGTGGTACGTGACCGTGCCGCGCATCTCCTGGACGTCCTCCGCGAGCTTGCCTTCAAACACCACGAGTCCGTTCGGGGACTCCACGACCACGCGAACGTCCGAACCCGTTCGCGTGAACGACCGGACCGGCAGGACGTTGTTGCCCGCGCTCGTGGTCAGCGTGCCGCGATAGCCGCTGTCCGTGGCGCGAGCGTCATCGCGCCGCGCGTGACGGCGGTACCCACATCGACCGTGAAGAACCAGCCACCGGCAACGGACGGTTTCGCCGTGCGGGACGTGACGCGGCCGAGCGTGGCGCAGGCGACCAGAGTGAGGGAGAGAAGAGCGAGCGATAGCCGGCGGATCATGCGCGTTCCTTGCGCGAGCGTCGTGCGCGGGTGGGAGGGTCGGGAAAGTCGAGGAGGGTCTCGTCGAGCCAACGGAGGGCAGCCTCGGCCCTGATGACGCCGTAGCGCACGGTCGCGCGCCAGCATCGTGCCTCAAGCGCACTCGTCGCGTCGGCTTCGATGCTGGGCAACGCGGCGCTGTACGCGCCGATCTCGGCGCGGAGCCGCGCTCGCATCGCCTCGAGGTGGACGCGCACGGTCTGCGCGTCGGCATCCTTCGCGAAGAAGAGCTTGAGGAGCAACTCATTGCGAACGGGCTGGGGGCGCGGGGGAGCGGCGAGCCACGCGCGGAGCACGCGGCGCCCCGCGGCTGTCAGATGGTACACACTCTTCGCGCCGCCGCGTTCCGAGGCGGTCTCGCGTCCGCTGATGAGCCCCTCCGCGGCCAGTGTGCGTAGCGAAGGGTACAGCTGCCCGAAGCTCTCGCTCCAGAAATGGGAGACGCTTCCAGCAATGCGCTGGCGCATCTCATATCCCGACATCGGCGCGATGGCCAGCATGCCGAGCACGGCAAATTGCGTGGAAGGACGCTCCATATCGGCAAGATAGTATCTGCCAGATATACACTGCAAGGGCGGAAGCAGCGCCTCGAAGCGCCCCTACACTCCCAAATCGTCCATCCCATGCGCCCTCAACTGCGCACGCAACGCCTCAGCGAGTAGCGCCTCCGCGCGCTCGGCAGTACCCGCCGCGAGCGCAGCCCGCGCCGCGCTCGCAGCGCCTGACGCATCGATGCCAGTGATGATCCGCTTCACCGACGCGATCGCGATCGGCGAGACGGAGAGCTGACGGATCCCAAGCCCGATCAGCGCGAACGCCATCAACGGCTCGCTCGCCATCTCACCGCAGACGCAGACCTCAAGGCCATGCTTCGCGCCCTCGGCCTGCGTGCGCGCGATCAGCCCGAGCACGGCGGGATGGAGCGGGGTGAAACGCGTCGCGAGCCGGGCGTTGCCGCGATCCACCGCGAGGGTGTACTGCACCAGATCGTTCGTCCCGATGGAGAAGAAGGCGCACTCCGGCGCCAGCGCCTCCACCGAGAGCGCCGCCGCCGGTGTCTCGACCATCACGCCGAGGGGGACGTCGTGCCGGAAGGCGATCCCGCGCGCGGTGAGCTCCTGCTTGGCCTCGTCCATCAGGCGTCGCGCGGCACGCACCTCGTCCACCGACACCACGAGTGGGAGCATGATGCGCACGTCGCCCGTGAGTGCGGCACGTAGCAGCGCGCGGAGCTGGGTCTTGAACATCTCCGGCTCGTCCAAGCACATCCGGATCGCGCGCCAGCCAAGGAACGGGTTGGCCTCGTGCGGGAATCCACCCATCGGCAGCTTATCGCCGCCGACGTCGAAGGTGCGGATCACCACGGGGCGGCCACCGAAGGCCTCAATCACATTCACATAGGCCGCGACTTGCTCGTCCTCATCCGGCATGGTCGCGCGGCCGACCACCAAGAACTCGGTCCGCATCAGCCCCACGCCATCCGCGCCCGAGGCCGCCGCATGCTCGGCCTCGTCCGGGAGATCGACGTTCGCGCGCACGGTGAGCGCCACGCCATCCGCGGTGACCGCCGCTTCCTGCGCGAAGTGCGCCAGCGCGGCGCGCGAGCGCTGCTCGCGGCGCTGGCGCTGTTGCGCTTCCGCCAGTTCGTGCGAGGTGGGGCGCACCACGAGCGTCCCCGCCGTGCCGTCGAGGATCACCGTATCGCCGGCCTGCAAACGAGTCACCGCGTCGAGCAATCCGACGACGGCCGGCAACCCGAGCGACCTCGCGAGGATCGCCACATGTGACGTGCGCGTCCCGGCGTCGGTCGCGATCGCAGCGATCGCATCGCGGTCGAGCTGCACGGTGAGCGAGGGCGTCAGATCGTGCGTGACGACGATCGCGTTCGCGCCCTTGGGAAGATCGACGGGATCGTGATCCGGCAGACCGAGCAGCACGCTCAGCAAGCGGATCTGCACGTCGGTGAGGTCCGACGTGCGCTCGCGCATCAGCGCGTTGGTCGAACGCGCGAAGAGCTGCCGCCACTCGAGCAACACGAGGTCCACCGCCTTCTCGGCGGCGAAGTGCTGGCGGATGAGGTGCTCGATGCTGCTCTTCAGATCCGGATCGGAGCAGATCTCCATCTGCACGTCGAAGATCGCCGCTTCCTCAGCCCCGGCATTCCGCTCCGCGCGGTCGCGCACCTGACGCAGCTTCGCCTGCGCGATGCCGAGCGCGGCGTGGAGGCGGGCGATCTCCCCCTCGACCATCTCCTCGTCGATCGTGCGCGGCGACACCTCGGGCACCTCCCATCGCAGGAGATGCACGGGGCCGGCGACGATCCCCGGCGACGCCGGGATGCCAGTGAGCGTCTGCGAACTCACGTCACGACTCGCCGAACCCGCTCGCGATCAGCGTCGCCAGCGCGTCGAGCGCGGCGTCCGCGTCCGCGCCTTCGGCCCGGATGATCAGCGTGCTCCCGCACTCGGCGGCGAGCATCATCACCCCCATGATGCTCTTCCCATTCACCTCGAGGTCGTCACGCACGAGCGTGATGTCACTCGTGAACTTGGCCGCGAGCTTCACGATCTCCGCCGAGGGGCGCGCGTGGATCCCCTGCGCGTTCGTGACCTGCACCGAGCGTTCCACCATCAGCGCACCATCGCGTAGAGGACGAGAGCCGTGAGCAGGGCGAGCGCGAGTCGCCACCCTTCCGATCGACGAGCGAACCGACCGAGCGCTGCCGCACCGACGAGGGCGGCGAGCAACGTGGCCCCGAGTAAGGTACGCCCGGGACCGATGATACCCCGCGCCGCCAGCGGAAGTGCGAAGCCGGCGACGAGGGCCATGCCGCGCGCGAGGTGCGCGGGGGCCTGCCGAAGGACGGGCGCGCCGAGCACCTGCGCCACTTGTAACCCGCGACCGAAGCCGGCCCGGATCCCCCATGCCCGGAGGGTGACCGCGCCCGCGTTGTATGATCCCACGAAGAGGAGCAGGACGCCAGCGGTCCCCATCCCGAGCCCGAACGCGGCGAGGGCGAGGACGGCGCAGAACGGGAGCCACGCCGCCCAGACCAGCCGGTCACCGACGCTCCCCAACGGACCCGGCAGTGCCGTGCGAAAGCGCTCGACGTGCGCGGCGGGGACGCCGTCCAACTCCGCGCGGAGCAGCGCGCCCACCGCGACCCCCGCCAGATACGGGTGGGCGTTGAAGTACGTGCAGTGGCGGGCCATGGCCGCGCGATACGCCTCGCCCCCCTTCCCGCCCGGAAGAAAGCGCAGACCGGGCTCCATGGCGAAGGCGATGCCGTTGCCGAGCATGGTCTCGTAGTTCCACGCGCCCTGGATGGCGAAGAGACGAAGGAAGATCTCCGCCTTGATGAGGAACGGGAGCCGCGGCGCTTGGCTCATCGCGTGAACCAGAGCGTGCCGCCGCCCAGCAGGAAGCCGCCGGCCAGGTACCACGCTGCGCCCTTGGTGCCGTGGATGACCTTCCACACCGCACTCGCGCCGACGGCAGCTACGATCGCCACCACCCCGGCGCGGGAGAGCGGCGCGGCGACGGGCCAGTCGCTCAGCAGCACCGACACGATGGGACGGAAGAGGAGCAGACTCGCGCCCGAGAGCAGCGCCGCACGCAGGAAGTCGAGCGTCAGCCCATAGAGCTGGAGTCCCGTCACCGCCCCCAGCGATCCAGCGAGCAGTGCGCTCTTCCGGCTCGCGGCACGCCGCGCGATCAGGCGACGATGCGGCTGCAGGCTCCATCCGCTCAGCATCGCCGTCGCGAGCGCGGCGAAGACCGAGACCGCGAGGGTTCCCGCCGTGGTGTCGGGCCAGCCGCTGAAGAGCGCGCCACCCACGACACCCGCCGAGCCCCACTCCGGATACCGTGAGGCGCCGAACGGAAGCGTCTCGATCGCCACGAACTCGAGCGCGACGCCGATGGTGAGCCCATGCACCGGCTCCCCCATCAGGACCCCGGCCAGCGTCGCCGACACGATGGGGCGCGAGATCATCGCCTGCGGGAACGAGACGAAGTCGAGTCCCAGGAGTCCGCCGAGGAGCGCGAACGGGATGACGTCGATGAACGCTTCCATCACGCGCCGGTCGAGGCCAGCACGTCGCTGAGCGGCACCGGATCACACACCGGAACGTCCTGCGCGGTGACGGTCACGCCGAGCGACTCGATCGCTTGAAGTCCCTCACGTTCCTCCGGCGTCAGATACACATAGCGGAGGCAGGGTGCGCGTCCGCTCCGATGATGGAGACCGCCGATGTTGACCGTCGTGATCCGCCCCGCGCTCCCGGCCACGAGCCGACGCATGGTCTCGACATCGCCGGTGAGCACGATCGTGCGTCGCGCGTCGGCGAGGATCGCGTCGAGTGCGGCGAGCGCGGCATCGACGGTGAGGAACTCCACGCTCATCTCTTCCGGCACGCCCATGCGATAGAGCTCACGCTCCCACTCACTCGCGGCGACGGCATCGTCGACCATCACGATCCGTTGGATATCGAGCGGTTGCCCCCACCCGACTACAACCTGACCGTGGATGAGTCGATCATCGATGCGGAAGAGCTCAACCGCCATCGGTCCCTCCGTGGTGCGCGACCGCTGCCGTGCCCTTGGTGACCGCGACCCGCGCGGCTTCAGCGGGACTCGCGCTGCTCAGCGCGTAGGCGAGCAGCATCGAGAGATTCGCCCCGGTCACAACCGTCAAACCGGGCAGTTCGCGTTGGAGGCGTCGCGCGGCGAGGGTGCAGCTGCCGGCAGGGAGATCCGTGAAGACGACCAGATCGCCGACCTCCGCGAGCGCGGTGCGGAGCTGCGCCTCGATCTCGGCGGGGCCGAGGCCGGTGTTGGAGAGCGCGACGAACGCGCCACCGCGCCCCGCGACCCGCTCGACTGCCGAGCAGAGTCCCGCCGCCAACTCCCCGTGTGCCGCGATGACTGCGCGCGGCATCCTACTCGTCGTCCTCCTGCAGATAGTGCTGCACATGCGCCGTCGACGGGCGCAGCTTGCGCTTGAGCCCTTCGTTGAAGGCGTGCGCGGTGTCGTGGCCGCTGAACCGCAGGAGATGGTTCATCGCGATCACCTCGGCGATCACGGTGATGTTCTTCCCGGGGTTGAGCGGGACCATGATGTGGGGGATCTGCACGTCGAGGATGTTCGTGGTCTTCATATCGAGACCGGTCCGATCCACATCCTGCGCCTCCTCCCACTTCACGAGCTCCACGACGACTTCGATCCGCTTTTGCTGACGCACGCTGCGGATGCCGAAGATCGCTTGCACGTCGATGAGGCCGACGCCGCGAATCTCCATATGGTGGCGGGCCAGTTCGTGGCCGCGCCCCAGCAGGATATCGCTGCCGCGTCGCTTCACGAGCACGAGATCGTCGGCCACGAGTCGATGGCCGCGCTCGACGAGGTCGAGCACGCACTCGCTCTTCCCCACCCCGCTCTTCCCGGTGAAGAGGAG
The DNA here is from genome assembly GCA_019745365.1 of Gemmatimonadaceae bacterium. Lineage (GTDB taxonomy): Bacteria > Gemmatimonadota > Gemmatimonadetes > Gemmatimonadales > Gemmatimonadaceae > JAIETI01. The sequence goes on from JAIETI010000060.1 coordinate 7,471, forward strand.
GCCGACGCCGAAGACATCGGCGAGGGAGCCATGCAGGTTGAGCGTGGGCGCGAAGGCGTCGGCGAGCCAAGGCGTGATGCGCCGATAGAACTCCTGCGTCTTGAGCGGCGAGCGGAGGATCGCCACACCACGCTCAGTCGCGATCCGCTCCATTCCCTCGGGGAGCGATTGTCCCTTGGTGATCATCACCACGGGGATCGGATACGCGAAGTAGAGCTCGAGGTTCCGCGCCCGCTCGGCGGGCTCAAGCGAGGTGAGAAAGCGAATCTCGGTCTCGCCGAACACCTGCACCCGTTGCGCAACGAAGCGTCCGGTGAAGCCCGCGAGCACGAGCCCCGGCCCCGACGCATCCGCCGACGTGACCTCCCGCGCGAGCCCCTCTGCGTTGCCGAGGAGCTCGAGCTGGAGGGGGTCCTTCAGCCGTTCGTAGAGCTGCGCGACCGTGAGGGTCGGCATCAGCCTCGCGCGACCGTCTTGGCCCGCTCGCGCGCCGCGCGATGCTTCACGTCGCGCTTCTCCTTGTCGGCCTGCACGGTGAGGCGCGCGATGACCTCGGTGACGAGGGGGCCGAAGTGGCGGCCCGTGGCCGACGCGACCAGTCGCGTGTGCCGCGGCGCCGAGAGCACGATCTCCACACGTCGCTCGGGACCATCTTCCTCAAAGCGGACCACCGCGCCCACCGCGCGTGGGAGGCGTAGCGCCAGCTTCTCGACCTGACGGCCGGTGCGGCGTTGCATCGCTTCAGAGATGTCCGCGTGCGAGGAATGGAACACGATGTCCACAATGCCCTCCTAGGGCTGAAGGACGGTCCGGAGATGCGCTTCGGTGAGATCCGCGGCGCGCTCCCACGTGAATGTGGCAGCGAACGCGCGCGCTTGCACCCCCATGCGCGCCACCAACGCGGGATCCCCGGCGAGTCGGGTGAGCGCGTCGGCCATGGCGGGCACATCGCCGTGCGGCACGAGGAACCCGGTCTCGCCATGGCGAACGGATTCGCGGATCCCGGGGGAGTCGGAGGCGACGACGGGCGTGGCACAGGCCTCGGCCTCCACGTTCACGAGCCCCCACCCTTCCTTGGGGGACGCCAAGGCGAGCGCCCACGCACGGCGCAGCAGAGCGAGCTTCTCCGCCTCGGTCACAAAGCCAAGAAACCGCACGCGATCGCCGAGGTCAAGCTGCGCGACGAGCCGCTCCAGCGCGGGGCGATGATCCCCTTGCCCGGCGATCTCGAGCACGGCGTCAGGGTGCTTCACCGCGGCGAAGGCGCGGATCACGGTGTCGACGCCCTTGTACTTCTTGAGGCGTCCGAGATACGCGACGGTCGGCGTCGCGGCGCGTACCGTGGGATCGGGCGTGTAGTAGTCCGCGGAGATCCCGCAGTGGATGACGGCGACCTGGTCGCGGCGCAGCCCGCGCGCGGCGAGGTCGTCCGCGGTGCTTTCGCTGATCGCTTGGAACGGAACATCGCGATAGACGAACGGGATCGGACGTTCCGAGAGCCAGACGGCGGCCGCGAGCGGCGCGGCCAGCTCCTGGAACGCGGTGCCACCGAAGAGGTGCGGCACACACGCGACGACAGGCGGCCCGCCCCAGGCCGGCGTGTAGAGCGGCATCTTGTTGATGTCCTCGATCAGCAGATCGAACGATCGCGCCTGCAGCTGCGCCTGGAAGTAGCGCCACGCGTGCAGGGCGAAGGTCGCGCGCGTGCCGACACGATGGACCTCGATCCCACCGAGCGTCGCGCGCGGTGGGCACCCCGGCCAGCCGCCACAGAGCAGCGTGACCTCATGCCCGCGCGCGACGAGCCGCTCGAAGATCTCGTGCAGATGGATCTCCGCGCCCCCCGCGAGTGGGTTCTCGCGGCACTGCCAGTTCACGAGCAGGAGCCGCACTACAACCGGCCGAGCTTGCGCGCCAACGCGTCGAGGACGCCGTTCACGAACCGCGCGCTCGGCGCGCTACCATAGCGTTCCGCGAGGCGCACGGCCTCCTGCAGCACGACCTTCGGCGGGGTCCCGCCCTGTTCGAGCTCGGCCGCGGCGAGCCGTAGCACCGACCGCTCGATCGCACCCAGACGCGAGAGTCGCCAGTTGGTGGTGACCGCCTCGATCTCCTCGTCCAGTTCGTTGCCCCGAGCGCGGACGATGTTGATCAACGCGCCCGCAAAGGCACGCTCATCGGCCGCGACAGCAAGGTCGTCCCACACCTGCGCGGCCACCATCTCCAGCGACGCATCGCCGCGGAGATCCCACGCGTACAACGCCTGCAGAGCGCGACTGCGCCCACGGGTCTCAAGCCGCGCCATCATCATCCTCGTCGTCGACGTTGCTGTCGAGGCGGGCGAACAGATCCGCCATCTCCAGTGCGGCGAGCGCCGCGTCCCACCCCTTGTTCCCGTGCGCGCCACCCGCGCGTGCCTCGGCCTGCTCCACGGTGTCGGTGGTGAGGAGTCCGAAGCCGACCGGCACCCCGTACTCCACCTGCAGGGTCATCAGGGCGCGCGACGCTTCACCGGCCACGAAATCGAAATGCGGCGTATCGCCGCGGATCACCGCGCCGACCACGACGAGCAGTTCATAGCGCTCGCTCCGCAGCAGCTGTGCGGCGGCGGCCGGGAGCTCCCACGCCCCCGGCACCCAAACGACGTCGATGTCATCTGCTGCGGTGTCGTGACGCACGAGCGCGTCCATCGCGCCTTCGACGAGCTTTCGCGTCACTGACTCGTTGAAGCGTGAGCCGAGCACCGCCACGCGCCGGCCGATGCCGGTCGCCATCCCTTCGAAGTCCGCCATCAGAGCGCTCGCAGGTGGCCGAGCTTGCGCACCTTGGTCGCGAGGTACTCGGCGTTCTCGGCCGTCGTCGGGGAGACGATCGGCACACGTTCGCCGAGCGCGAGGCCGTAGCCTTCGAGCCCAACGAGCTTCTTCGGATTGTTCGTGATCGGTCGGATCCCCTTGAGGCCGAGGTCGAGGAGGATCTGCGCCCCGATCCCGTAGTTCCGTTTGTCGGGCGCGAAGCCGAGCTTCTCGTTCGCTTCGACGGTGTCGGCACCGCTATCCTGCAGCTCGTACGCCTTGAGCTTGTTGAGCAGGCCGATGCCGCGCCCTTCCTGATCGAGATAGACGATCACGCCGCGGCCCGCCTCGACGACGAGGCGCATCGCCTCGTGGAGCTGCCAGTGACAGTCGCAGCGGAGCGAATGGAAGGTGTCGCCGGTGAGGCACTTGGAATGCATCCGCACCATGACATCCTCGCCGCCCTCGACGTCGCCGTACACCAGAGCGACGTGCTCGTGCGGATCGACGTCATTGCGATAGCCGACCACGCGGAACTCGCCGAATTCCGTCGGGAGGCGGGCCTCGGCTTCACGATGGACCAGGCGCTCGTGCTGCAGACGGTACGCGACGAGCTGCGCGACGGTGATGAACGTCAGGCCGTGCTGCTGACTGAAGCGCTCGAGGTCGGGGCGCTTTGCGGTGCTGCCGTCCTCACGCAGGATCTCGCAGATGACGCCGGCGGGCTGAAGGCCGGCGAGGCGCATGAGATCGACCGCCGCTTCGGTGTGCCCCACGCGCTGCAGTACACCACCTTCGCGTGCGCGAAGCGGGTGCAGATGCCCAGGACGCCGCACATCCGTCGGGACGGTGCCGGGGTCGGCGAGCACGCGGATCGTGGCGGCCTGATCCGAGGCGCTGATGCCGGTCGTCACGCCGAAGCGAGGGCTCGCATCCACCGTGACCGTGTACGCCGTGCGGAGGGCGTCGGTGTTCTCCACGCCCATCATGGGGAGTTCGAGCGCGGTGACGCGCTCCGGACTGAGCGCCACGCAGATCATCCCCTTGGCCTGCATGAGGAAGTTGACCTGCTCCGGGGTGATGAACTCGGCGGCGCCGATGAGGTCGCCTTCGTTCTCGCGATCCTCGTCATCCGCGACGACGACGAACTTGCCGGCGCGGAGATCAGCGAGTGCTTGTGTGATGGACATAGATGCGGGTCGAGAGGCGGCGCGCGGGCGTCAGCGCGCGAAGGCCGGCGACGCCACCTCGCGCAGTCGCGCGACATGACGAGCCAGCAGATCGGTTTCGATGTGGACGAGATCCCCGACCACACGCGCGCCGAGCGTCGTGTGCCGAGCGGTGTACTCGATGATGGAGAGTTCGAGGACCCCCGGACGCGGGAGCGCGTTCACGGTCAGACTGACGCCGTCGATCGCGACCGAGCCCTGCGGGATCAGCAGCGCATCGATCTCGGGTGGCACGGCGACCTCGAGGATCCACGCGTCGCCCACCTGCTCGGCTCGCGTGACCGGGACACTGCCTTCGACATGCCCTTGCACGAAGTGTCCGCCGAGAGCGTCACCGACCTTTAGGGCGCGCTCGAGGTTGACCTTCCGACCGACCGCCCAGGTCCCGATGGTCGTGCGTTCGAGGGTGGTCCCGACGGCCGACACCGTGAAGCTCTGGGCGTCGTACTCCCTCACCGTGAGGCAGACGCCGTCGCAGGCGATGCTCTCTCCACCCACGATCCCCGTGAAGGGCGCACGGAGCTGTAGCTCACGCCCCGCCGGGGTGTGGCCCACGGCGACCAGGTCGCCGACAGCTTGGATGAGACCCGTGAACATCGGTGTCGTCAGGGAGCGAGTACGAGGAGTCGGTCGTCGTTCAACCAGCGGTCTTCCACCACGCGCCAGCGGCGCACGGCGTCGACGGTCGCAGGAGGCGCCGCCGAGAAGGCCCCGAGCGCGCCCTGACCGAGCACGACGGGTGCCTGAAAGATAACCAGTCGGTCGACCGCGCCGAGCCCCAGGAGCGCCCCGGCGAGCCCCGCCCCGCCCTCGGCGAAGAGGTGCCGGACCCCGCGCGCCCGGAGCTGCGCGAGGTGCGCGCTCAGCGAGGTCGCGGGGAGGAGCTGCACGCCTTTGGCTTCGAGTGCCGCAGCGGCCGCTGGGGGCGGTTCCGCTGTGGCGAGCAGGGTCGGGAGCTTGCGGGCGGTGCGTACGAGCTGGCTCGTGAGCGGAAGCTGTGCCCGCCGGTCGAAGACCACGCGAAGCGGCGCGATGCGTGGGCGTCGCCCAGAGCGCACGGTGAGTTGTGGGTCATCGGCGAGGGCCGTCCCACTGCCGACCGCGATCGCGTCGGCGTTCGTGCGCAAACGGTGTACCTCACGTCGCGCGAGCTCCCCCGTCAGCCATCCGCTCGAGCGCGTCGCATCGGTGAGCGCACCGTCGAGCGAGATCGCGAGCTTGAGGGTGATGAAGGGCCGCGACGAATCCTGCGCGGCGAAGAAAAACGGCGCGTTCAGTTCCGCTGCGGCCGCGCGTTCGACGCCGACGGAGACGCGCACACCGCTCGCTTGGAGCCGCGCCGCACCGCCTCCCGCGACGGGTGTCGGGTCCTCGACCGCGTAGAGCACCTCAGCGATTCCCGCGGCGAGAATCGCGTCGACGCATGGCGGTGTCTTGCCGTGATGATTGCAGGGTTCGAGGGTGACGACTAGGGTCGCCCCCTGCGCGAGCGCACCGGCCTCGCGCAGCGCCGTCACCTCGGCGTGCGGTTCGCCGAAGGCGGCGTGATAGCCACGGCCCACGATCTGACCGTCGCGAACGACAACGGCGCCGACCATCGGGTTCGGCGCCGTCCGTCCCCATCCGCGTCGCGCGAGCGTCAGGGCGGACCGCATCCACTGACGCTCGCGGGCCCCGGAGCGGGGCGCAGTTGCTGCCATCGCCTTAGAACTTCACCCGCAGGCCGACGGAGTAGTAGCTACGGCCCGCGGCCGTCCCCTCGCCGAACTTGTTGGTCGTGGCGATGTCGTCGCCGCCGCTGATTATCCCGTACTCGCCGACGATGCGGAAGAGGAACAGGTTGAGCGACGCGCCGACGAACATGTTCGTGCGGGACATCGTCACGGCGGACGAGACACTCCCGGTCTGCGTCCCGACGGGCGCGGGGGCGGAGACGGTCGCCGACGCCTTCATCGAGTTGTCGTAGGAGTCCATGCCGTAGCCCGCGTTGACGCCGAG
>JAIETI010000091.1 GCA_019745365.1 Gemmatimonadaceae bacterium
GGACCTACGCCCGCTGCAGGTGCTCATCGAGGTGCTTGTCGCTGAGGTCCGTGAGTCCCGCGACCTCGACGTCCGCGTCACCGGTGCCGCCACCAAGAACCCGAATACGGCCACGCGCACGACCGGAACGCTCGGGGGCGAGGAGGCCTCGACCTCGTCCTTCCTCCTGCGACTCGCACGTGGCGGATCGCTGAGCACCGATGCGGCGCTCTCCGCGCTCGCGACGCGTGGCGATGTGCGCGTACTCTCGCGCCCCCTCCTGCTCGCGCAGAACAACCTCGAGGCGAAGATCCTCGTCGGGAGCCAGCGACCGTTCGTGCAGGTCTTCCGGTCGCTCCCCACCGACGCCGGCGTGCGCGATCAGGTGGTGCAGTACCGCGACGTCGGCACCTCGCTCGCGATCCTGCCGACGATCAATCCCGACGGCTATGTCTCGCTCCAACTCACGCAGGAGGTGAGTTCGGCCACGGCGGAGACGCAGTTCGGCGCGCCGGTGATCAGTACCCGCGAGGCGAGCACGCATCTCTTCGTGAAGGACGGCGAGACCGCCGTGCTCGGTGGGCTCGTCGACCGCTCTGCCGAACGCACACGCACCGGGATCCCCTGGCTCAGCGGCCTCCCCTGGATCGGGGGGCTGTTCGGCAGCACCCGCGCAACGAATGCGAGTAGCGAGCTCTTCCTCTTCGTCACACCGCACATCGTGGCATCGGACGAGGACCTCGCGCGGATCCGTGGGGCGGTCGATGCACAGAGTGCCCGCCCCGGTGTCCCGTTGGCGAATCCTCCGGTCGTGCCGCGCAAACCGCCGCAATGACGGGCATCGCCACCGTGCGCGCGCTGACGCCGCGCCCCTCGGCCGCGTTCTTGGAGCGCGTCGGGCTGCTCCCCGTGGAGCGCACGGCGGCGGGCGTGGTCGTCGCGAGTTGGCACGCGACACCTGAGGCGAGCGCGGTCGACGAGCTCGCGCTGCTGTTCGGCGCACCGGTTACCGTGATCCCCGGCGACGAGCACGCGCTGCGCGCGGCGATTCACCGGGTGTATGGCGAAGAGAGCACGGCGCAGGGGGTGATCGACGCGCTCGACGCACCGCGCAGCTCGGTCACGGCGTCGCGGGCGCTGGACGATCTCGTGGCGCAGGCGAATGAAGCCCCGATCGTCCGGCTCGTGAACTTGTTGCTCGTCGAGGCGCTCGATGGACGGGCATCCGACGTGCATCTCGAAGCCACCGGCGGCGCGCTACGGGTCCGGTACCGAATCGACGGCGTCTTGCAGGACGCACCCTCCCCTCCGGCGAGTTCGGCCGCAGCGGTCGTGAGTCGCCTGAAGATCATGGCGGAGCTCGACATCGCCGAGCGGCGCGTCCCGCAGGACGGGCGCGTGCGTCTGCGGCTGCAGGAGCGGATGGTCGATGTCCGTGTGGCGACGGTCCCGACCTTACATGGCGAGAGCATCGTGCTGCGGCTCCTGGACCGCGCGCAGGGTCCGATCGCGCTCGACGCGCTCGGCATGCCGGCGCCGATCCTCGCGCGCTTCCGCGCCGCGATCGCGCGCCCGCATGGGATCGTGCTGGCGACCGGACCGACCGGGAGCGGAAAGACCACCACGCTTTACGCCGCTATCGATGCGATCCGCACCGGACGCGAGAAGATCCTGACCGTCGAGGATCCGGTCGAGTACGAACTGGTCGGGGTGCCGCAGGTGCCGGTGCACGAGAAGGCGGGCGTCACCTTCGCCATCGCACTCCGCGCCCTGCTCCGTCAGGATCCCGATGTGCTCTTGGTGGGCGAGATCCGCGATGGGGAGACGGCCGCCATCGCGACTCAAGCCGCGCTCACGGGCCATCTCGTGCTCTCCACGCTGCACACGAACGACGCGATCGGCGCACTCGTGCGCCTGCGCGACCTCGGCGTGGCACCGTATCTCATCGCGAGTACCGTCCAGGTCGTGCTCGCCCAGCGTCTGGTGCGGCGCATCTGTGCTTCGTGCGCGAACGCGGGGTGTGACGCGTGCCGAGGGACGGGTTACCGTGGACGCGCCGGGGTCTACGAACTGTTCGAGATGACGGACGCGATTCGTGATGCGCTCGGTGGTGGGGCGGACGCGGGGACGCTCCGGCGAGCGGCACAGCAGACGGGGATGACCTCGCTCGACGCCGATGCGCGACGTCTGGTCGCCGCGGGGGTCACCACCGCGTCCGAGGCGGCCCGGATCGCGCTGATGTGATAGTTCTGCGCCGGGCGTGACGATCATCCACTCGGAACGGGCGGATGTCACGGCGCCGGAGCTATCGGATGGGCTAACGAAGGGGGAGGCGGATCGTCTATCGTTCAACGGCGGTGGCCAGCGAGCGGCGATCACGATGACCGGCAGGGACTCGACGGGAGGGACGCGCATGCAGGAACGAGAGACCGAGCTCGACCGACGCGCTGTGCTCGGTGCGGGCGTGGCAGCGATCGCCGCGACGCTCTTTCCCCGCGCGGCATCGGGGCAGGCGCGCCGCGCACCGCTGCAACCGGCGAAGGGACCGCTGGCCGCCCAGGTCCTCGGCACCGATCAGTGGAACAAGCCGGCACTGCGGCTGGCTCGGCGCATCACGTTCGGCCTTTCCGCCGGCGAGGCACAGCGCGCCAGCACACTCGGGTACAAGGGCTACCTCGAGTCGCAGCTGAATCACACATCGCTCAACGACAGCGCGGTCGAAGCGGTCGTCGCGGCGAACTGGCCGATGATCGCGCAGCCCGCGAGCGCGATCGCCCAGGCGAATCAGGGGACGCTCTACCAGCAGCTGACTGACTCCACCGTGTATCGCCAGGTGAACTCCCCCCGCCAGCTCTACGAGCGGATGGTCGAATTCTGGAACGATCACTTCACGATCTACTTCACAAAGGTCGGGTTCCTCCAGATCACCGATCAGCGCGACGTCATCCGGCGCCACGCCCTCGGTAACTTCGGCACGCTGCTGAAGGCGAGCGCCCACTCGCCCGCGATGCTGGCGTACCTCGACAACAGTGTGAACCGGAACGGGTCGCCGAACGAGAACTACGCCCGAGAGATCATGGAGCTCCACTCGATGGGCGTGGATGGCGGCTACTCCCAGACCGACGTCGCCGAACTGAGTCGGTGCCTGACGGGATGGACCTTCAACGCCGCCGGCGCGTTCGTGTTCACGGCCTCGCTGCACGACTTCGGTGCGAAGACCGTGCTTGGCACCGCGATCCCCGCGCGCGCGACGAACAGCGGGCAGGGCCAACAGGATATGGAGACGATGCTCGATGTGCTGATCGCACACCCGAGCACGGCGCGCTACATCGCGAAAAAGCTCCTGATGTTCTTCGTGCGGCCGGATCCGAGCGCGGCGCAGATCACCGCGGTGGCCGACGCGTACACCAAGACCGGCGGTGACATCAAGGCGATGCTCCGGGTGGTGTTCACCGAGAGCTGGGTCACCGCGGCACCGGCGAAGTTCAAACGCCCGCATCACCTGATGATCTCCGCCCTCCGCGGCAGCGGCGCGACCATCCCGGCGACGAGCACGTCCTTGAGCAATCTCCGGACGCTGCTGACGCAGATGGGGCAGGTCCCGTACGACTGGGAGACGCCGGATGGCTACCCGGATCGCGTGGAGTACTGGTCGGGGAACATCCTCCCGCGATGGAACGCGATGTCATCGATCTCCAGTGCGTCGGCGGGGCAGTACATCGTGAGCGATACCGCCTTCACGCGCTACGGTTCCACGTCGACGGCGATCCTCACGCGGATGGATGAGATGGTCTTCGGCGGCGAGATGAGCCAGCGCACGCGCGACGAACTCACCACGTATCTCACGGCCGGGACCATCAATTCGACCCGCATCCGTGAGACCCTGGCGCTCGCGCTCTCGTCGAGTGCGTTCCAGTGGTACTGAGCCCTTTCCGGAGCGTGTGACGTGACCCATCGCGACGACATCGACTGCGGCTGCCAGGAGTACAACGCGCTCTCTCGGCGGCAGTTCGTGATGAACACCGCCGGTGCCGCGGTCTTGGGGACCATCGCGCATGCGTGGCTCCCGCGCGTCGTCCTGGCACAGACCGCGAGCCCGCGCGACATCATCGTGCACGTCTTCTTGCGCGGCGGCTCCGATGGGCTCTCGATGTGCGTGCCCTGGGGGGATCCCAACTACTACACGGCCCGGAGCACGATCGCGATCCCCCGGCCTGATGCGACCGGAACGCTCAAAGCGACGTCGCTGGACGGCGTGCTCTGGGGGCTTCCACCCTCGATGCTCGGGCTCCTCCCCGCGTATCAGGCGAATCAACTGCTGATCATCCAGGGCGCGGGCCTGAGCTACTCCTCGCGCTCGCACTTCGACGCGCAGCGGTTCATCGAGGTCGGGAAAGCGGCCGACCCGTCGGTGAGCACCGGTTGGCTCGGCCGGCATCTCGCGACCGTCCCACCGATGAACAGTGCGGCGACGCTCCGCGCACTCTCGATCTCGCAGGGACTCCCCAATCTGCTCGAAGGGGCACCCAAGACCCTTCCGATCCCCGATCCGGCGAACTACGTGCTCGGCGGGAGTAGCGCCACACGCGCCGCGCGCCAAGCGTGGCTGGCGACGGACTACGGCCTCGCGGAAGAGCCTGTGCGGAGTGCGGCGCTCGATGCGGGCGCGACGCTCTCCTTGCTCCAGTCGCTCAACATCAGCGGGTATGCCCCGTCGAACGGTGCCGTGTACCCGAACACCAACTTCGGCCGCGGGATGCGCTCCACCGCCGCACTCATCAAGGCCAACGTCGGCGTCGAAGCGGTCCAAGTCGACATCGGCGGCTGGGACACACACCAGACGCAGAACCCACTGACCGGGACGATGGCAACGCTGATGACCGAGTTCGCCAATGGCATCGGTGCTTTCTGGGCGGATGTGCTCCAGGGGAACGGCAACTACAACGTCACGCTGGTCGCGATGTCAGAGTTCGGTCGCAACGTGCGCGAGAACGGTTCACAGGGGACCGACCACGGCCGCGGCAGCGCGATGTTCGTGATGGGGAAACAGATCGCGGGCGGACGGGTGTATACGAAGAACTGGCAGCCGCTCGCGCGCGAGAACCTGCAGGACGGTCAGGACGTGCGCGTCACGGTGGACCATCGCGACGTGCTCGCGGAGATCGTGAGGAACCGGCTGAACAACCCGAACCTCGATCTCATCTTCCCGGCGTACACGCCCACCTTCCAGGGTGTGACGCGCTAGCCGCTCACTTCACCTCCACTTGGGCGCTCATCCCCGGGTGGATGGTGCAGTCGTAGGGATAGAGCCCGCGCGTGTTGAAGGTGCGCGCGATGTTCGCATTGCGGATGATCTGAATATCCGCCGGCTTCCCCGCGACATTCGCGAAGATCACGTTGTGGTCGACGGAGCCGAACCGGAAGGTGACCGTCCCGCCGACCGCGATGGTCGTCAGGAAGGGGGAGAAGGTGTTTCCCGGCATCGTCACCTCCGCCGCGAGCGGGAGCCCACCGCCACTCCCGGCGACCGTGAAGGTCGCCGAGGCGCTCTTCCCAGCGATCGTGGCCGTGATCATCGCCTGCCCGGCGGCGAGCCCTGCCACGAGGCCCGTAGAGGACACCGACGCGATGCTCGTCGCACTCGAACTCCAGGTCGCGGTGCCGGTCGTGACGGTCCCGGTCCCGGTGAGCGGCGTGGCATTGAGTTGCATCGTCTGCCCCACCCCGAGCTGTGCCGCGGCGATGTTGAGAGAGACGGAGGCGACTGGCGCCGCGGTCGGCGCGGTCCCGGTGTCGCCACCACCACAGCTCGCGAGCGCGACCACGGCCAAGGGGATGAGGGCGTGACGCGTGCTCATGGGAGGCGAAGGCGAGGGTCGGATTTCGTGCGGCGCGCCGACGGCGCGACGAGTTGGATCAGTGGATCGGAGGGGCCACCGGGCCCCATGACATTCCGCGGCGTGATGACCCCGGTCGCCCCGTCCACCTCGGCGACCGTCCACAACGTTCCCGGCTGCTGCGGCACGTCGTAGGTCGCCATCGTGGTCGTGCCCCGGAAGATGCGCAGCTGGGCACCGGAGCGCATCAACGTGCTATCGGCACCGGAGCTCGGGGCATTGTAGTTCTGCACGTAGAAGCGATAGATGCCGCCGCCCAGTTGACTGATCGTGATCGTTTCGGGCCCCGGCGCCGCGGTCGCGTCACGATCGAGACAGGCGAACGGCGTCGCGCCGCAGTTCCCCGGTTGGGCGAAATAGATCTGCTGACGTGTCGTCCCGGCGCCCGGCAAAGTGAGGTAGAGGTCGAGGTCTCGCCCTGCCGCCGTCCAGATGAGCACCGCGCGCCAGGCATTCGCGTTGGCACTCGTGGAGAGCAGAACATCCTGCGCGGTCACGGTGGCGCCGCCGGTGATCGCCACGGTGCGCGAGGACTCCGCGAAGCCGTTGGCGCGCATCGTGACCGTGTACGTACCGGCGTTCACCCCGGTGAGGCTATAGGAGCCGTCCGCCGCGGTCGTGGTGGTGCGGAGCGCGAGTCCGGAGGTCGCCCCCATCCCCTCGCGCAACTCGACCGCCACACCGGTCGTGAGGGCCGCGTTGTTGCTCGCGTTCCGCGCGACGCCGCTCACGCCGCCGGTGCTCGCACTGGTGCGGGCGAGCGGCGCGGTCTCGACGGTGAGCGCGCCGGTGACGGTGAAGGTCGCCACCGTCGTGGCGACGAACCCGGTCGCGCTGATCGCGAGCTGCACGACACTCCCTGCGGCGATGCCGGTGTGCGACCAATTGCCGGTCGCATCCGTCGTCGTGGTCGCGAGGATCGCGCCGTTGGGATCGGTGGCCGTCACGCGCGCCCCTGCGAGGCTCGTGCTCGCCGGGGCCTCGACCACCCGACCCGAGAGAGCGAAGGTGGTCCCCGCGTTCGGCGTGACGGTGACCGCCACCGCGGCCGAGCGCCCCTCGCACGTGGCGGTGATCGTCGTGGTGCCCGCGGCGATCCCCGTCACGAGCCCCGTGGTGCTCACGATCGCCGACGCCGTCGACGAGCTGCTCCAGGTGACGGTGCGGCCCGTGAGCGGGCGCCCCGCGCTATCGAGCGGCGTCGCGGTGAACTGCAGCGACGACGACACGGGGAGCTGCTGTGCCGTCGATGGTGTGAGCGTCACACTGACCACGGGAGGCAGGGTGACGGTCACCGTGGCGCTCCCGCTCTTGCCGTCGACCGTCGCGGAGACCGTCGCGGTCCCGACGCCGACCGCCGTGACGAGCCCCGCGGCATCGACCGTCGCGACGGTCACGCTGCTCGAGTTCCAGGTCGCGGTGCGGCCTGCGACGATCACCCCGGCGGCAGTCTTCGGCGCGGCGGCGAATTGGCGGGTCTGCCCCGGGCTCAGTGCGACGGCGGTGGGCGTCACCTCGACGACGGCGACGGTCGGCGCGGCCGGTCCAGACGCGTCACCTCCGCACGCGCCGAGCACGAGCGCCGTCGCGAACGCGAGCCAGCGTGGGACACGTCGACGGGTCACGAAACACTCCTCTCGGGGTCTCACGAAAGACGATCCACTCACGACAACGTTAGGGGCACGGTCGTGACGCACAGGAGAAGAGTAATTCACGTCACCGTCAGTGGCGCGGGGTAGATTTCGGTCGTAGCGCCGCACCGCCATCCGCACCGTTTTCCCCCAACGAAGCGCATGACTCCTGTCCTTCCGTCCGCCTCCGCACAGCTCCGTGCCCTCTGGGCACGACCCGGCGTGGTCCGCGCGGCCGGCGCCCACAATGCGATGGGGGCGCAGCTCGCGGCGCAGGCCGGTGTCGACGCCATCTGGTCGAGCGGTTTCGAGATCTCCACCGCGCATGCGGTCCCGGATGCGAGCATCCTCACGATGTCGGAGTATCTGGCGGCGGCGCAGTCAATCGCGCAGGCGGTACGTCCGGTCCCCGTGATCGCGGACTGCGACACCGGATACGGAAACTCGAGCAACGTGATCCGCATGGTGCGGCTCTTCGAGGATGCCGGTGTCGCGGCAGTCTGCATCGAAGACAAGTGCTTCCCCAAGACCAATTCATTCATCGCGGGCAAGCAGGAGCTTGCGCCGATCGCCGAATTCGTCGGCAAGATCCTCGCCGCGAAGAACGCGCAACGCTCGGCAGACTTCGCGGTCATCGCGCGCACCGAGGCGTTGATCGCAGGGTGGGGCGTCGACGAGGCGCTCCGTCGCGGCGAGGCGTACGTGCGCGCCGGCGCTGACGCGCTCCTAGTCCATGACAAGTCGCCGACCGGTGCCGGGGTCCGCGAGTTCCTCGCGCGATGGACTCCGAGCGTGCCGATCGTGATCGTCCCCACCACCTACCCGACGATCACGCTCGCTGAGTGCGAGGCACTTGGCGTCAAGACGGTCATCTGGGCGAACCACGGGATCCGCGCGGCGGCGAGAGCGATCGGCGACCTCTGGCAGACCGTGCTTCGGGACGGACACACCGGTGCCGTCGAATCGCAGATTGCCTCGATGTCGACGCTCTTCGCGTTGCAAGGGATGCCGGCGCACACCGCCGCCGAACGCGAGTTCGATCGGGCGGGCGGCGCGCCGACGCGGGCGATCGTGTTGCACGCCGGCGCACACGATGCTGATCCGTCGCTCGCACCGCTGACGCTCGATCGCCCGCTCTCGGCCCTCGATGTGAACGGCACCGCGCTCCTCGAACGGCAGGTCCGGACGCTCCGGCAGAGCGGCGTCGGTGAGATCGCGGTCATCGCGGGCCATGCCGCGGCCGCAACACCGGCGACCGACGCCCGAATCGCAATCACGGAGCGCTGGCGCGAGGAAGGGGAGGTCGCGTCCCTGCTCGCGGCGCCATCATTGCCCGACGTGCCCGAGGCGCGGACGCTGATCGCGTACGGCGACGTGCTCGTGCAACCGGCGCTTCTCGAGCGTCTGCTCGCGACGGACGAGCCCGCGGTGATCGTCGTCGACCGCACTCCGGCGCCGGTCGAGCCCGTCGTGCGCGATCGCGTGCGGATGCCGGAGAACGTCACGGGCACGCTCGGGCGCCGCTTTCTAGCACCGGACGCTCCCCGCCCCGTGGCCGCGATCGGTGCGGCTGTAACGCCTGGCGATGCGAACGGCGAGTTCGCGGGACTCCTCCTTGTACGAAGCGACGTCTGGCCGCGCTTCCGCGCGCAGGCGGAGCGGTGCGTCGCGGAGGATCCGCGGATCGCGCTGCCGGATCTGCTCGCGGCGTGGTGCGCCGGCGGCGAGCCCCTGACGGCGTTGGAGATCACCTCGGGGTGGTTAGAGATTCGAAGGTTCGAGGACTACGAGGCGGCCTGCCGCGCGGTAGCGCGATGACCACTCGCGTCTCGTCGGAGGGGTTCGTCGACGCCGCGACGGCCGCGGGCTTCGGCCCGTGGATCGGCGTGCCTTGCTCCTACCTGCGGCCATTCATCGACTACGTCATCGACCGCGACGATCTCTCGTACGTTGCCGCGACGAATGAGGGCGAGGCGCTCGCGATCGCCGCCGGGAGCTGGATCGGGGGACGCCTTCCGGTCGTGATGCTTCAGAACTCCGGGCTTGGGAATCTCGTCAACCCGCTGGCCTCGCTCTCCTATCCCTTCCGCGCCCCCGCCCTGCTGATCATCACACTGCGCGGAGAGCCCGGCGTGCCCGATGAACCACAGCACCAGTTGATGGGGCGCGCGACCGGCGCACTGCTCGCCGCCCTTGAGGTGCCGTATGAGTGGTTCCCGGAATCTGACGCGGCGGTCGCGGACGCGTTGCAGCGCGCGCTCGCACACAGCGAGCACACGGGGCGTCCCTCGGCGTTGATCCTCCGCAAGGATCGCGTGACGCCGTATACGCCGCGCGCTACGGCGTCGCCGCGGCACGCGCCCTCGCGCCGCGAGGCACTCGCGGCGGTCGCTGGGGCGATCGGCCCCGACACCGTGGTCGTCGCAACGACCGGATTCACGGGGCGGGAATGGTTCGAGGTCGCGGATCGTGACCGCAATCTCTATCTCGTCGGTTCGATGGGGTGCGCGCCAAGCGTCGCCCTTGGCATCGCGCAGGAGTCGCACGCACCGATCGTGGTGCTCGACGGCGATGGCGCCGCGCTCATGCGGCTTGAAGCGTGGGCGAGCATCGGTCACCATCGCCCGCCGCGGTTCGTGCATGTGGTGCTCGACAACGAGGCGTACGACTCCACCGGGGCGCAGCGCACGATCTCCGGCTCCGTCGATTTTCCCGGGATCGCGCGCGCGGTCGGGTACGCCACCGCTCAAGCGGTTTCCACTGTGGAGGCGCTCGCCACCACAATGCTCGCCGCGAGCGATCAGCCCGGCCCGCACCTGATCCACCTGCGCATCGCGACCGGTGCCGGCGTGGCGGCGGCGCGTCCGTCCATCGCCCCTGAGGCGGTTGCGCGGCGACTGCGCCGTTCGCTACAGGAGGCGCAGGGATGATCCTCTTCTCGCCCGGTCCATCGAACATCTCCGAGCGCGTCCGCCGCGCCCTCTTGCATCCGGACATCGGACATCGCGAATCGGAGTTTCACACGATCCTCACGGCGCTCGTCGCCGGCGTCCGCGCCGTCGCCGCGCTGCCGCCGGGACCGGCCTACGACGTGACCTTCCTTGGCGGTTCCGGCTCGGTCGGGATCGAGAGTGTGGTCGCAGCCTGCCGGAGTGTGGGCCGCGTACTGGTCATCGCGAACGGTCCGTACGGGGAGCGTGCGGCGGCGATGGCACGCGAGTTCGGCGTCGAGGTGGACGAGTGGCGCCTGCCGTGGGGCGCGGCGATCCCGCTCGCCGAGCTGGAGGCGCGCCTCGCACGCGATCCCGTGGGAGCGCTCTACGTGGTGCATCATGAGACTGCCACGGGACGATTGAACCCGCTCGAGTCGATCGCGGCGCTCGGACGCGCGCACGGTGCGCTCATCTGCACGGATGCGGTGAGCAGTTTCGGCGGTGAGCGGCTCGACATCGTCGGCTGGGGACTCGATGCGGTGGTGGCGAGCGCGAACAAGTGTCTTCGCGGCGTGCCGGGCGCGGCGTTCGTGATCAGCTCGGAGCGCTTCGCGGCGCGTGCGCTCGCCACTCCTCGAGCGCACTATGCCGATCTCGCGACGCATCGCATCGCGCAGCGCGACGGCGCCTTCCCGTTCACGCCGCCATTGCATCCGCTCTTCGCCCTCCGCGAAGCGCTCGCAGAGACGCTGGACGAAGGCGTGGCGATGCGCATCGCGCACTACCATGCCCTTGCACAGCGCACGCACGAGGGACTCTCCACGCTTGGCCTGACACCGGTGATCCCGTTCGACGCGAGTGGCCACACGATCGTCGCGGCGCCGCTCCCGCCCGGCGTCGATTATGGGGCGCTCCACGGACCACTGAAAGCGCAAGGACTCTGTATCTACGCAGCGCAGGGCGCGATGGCGCGCACACACTTTCGCGTGGGGCTCATCGGCCACTTCGGGCTCGAGGCGGTGGAGCAGCTACTCGCCGCGATGGCCACCCTGCCTCGCGGACGCTGACCGGCGGCGGTCAACCCGCCGGCGGTGGCGCCGGCGACAGGCGCAATTCGAAGGTACTCCCCGCCGGTCCGCTCTCCGTGAGCTGCAGCGTCCCGCCATGCGCCCGCGCAATCCAGGACGCGATCGGCAGCCCGAGCCCCGCCCCACCCGCGTCCGGCACGCCGGCGACGGGCGCGTGGTGCTGCACCCGGTAGAACCGCTCGAAGATCCGCGGCTGGTGCTCCGGCGCGATCCCGATCCCCGTGTCGCGGACCCGGATCACGCCGCCCCCGCCCGCCACGGGTTCGGCCGACACGGTGATCGTGCCATCCACCGGCGTGTACTTGACCGCATTGTCGATCAGGTTCGTCACGATCCGTCGGAGCATCGCCGGATCGCCGACCACCGGGACCTCACTCTCGGGGACGAACTGGAGGGTGATGCGCTTGGCGCGCGCGAGCGAGGCGAGCGCATCGACGCAATCGCCCACCAACTCTTCCACGAAGAGCGGCACGGGCACCAGCGTCTGTTCGGCCGCGTCGCCGCGCGCGAGCAGGAAGAGGTCACCGACGATGATCGCCAAGCGACGCGCCTCGGCGTGGATGACCGCGAGCGCGGCGCGATACGCCTCAGGCGAGCGGGGCGCCGCGAGGGCGAGCTCGCTCTCGCCGATGATGACGGCGACCGGTGTGCGGAGTTCGTGGGAAGCGTCGGCCGTAAAGCGTCGTCGTAGCTCGAACGCTTCCTCGACGCGATCGAGGAGTGCATTGAACGTCTGCGAGAGACGCGCCAGCTCGTCGGCGGGCCGAGAGACCGGGAGACGCTCGTGCAGCGTGCGCGCGCCGATCTGCTCGGCACGCCGGCGCATCGCCTCGACCGGCCGGAGGCTCACCCCCGCGAGGAGGAAGCCACCGCTCATGGCGAGCACGAGTGCCAACGGGACGCCGACGATCGTCGCTTCGCGCACGCGCCGGAGTACGGTATCACTCGCGTCGAGCGACGTGCTCAGCGCGACCACAAAGAGCCCCCGCCGCGTCATCACTGGGAGCGCGACGGCGCGCTCACGGTGCGGCGCGAGCGTCTCAAGCACCGGCTCCATGCGCGTCAGCGCCCGCGTCGCCATGGCTTCCATCGGCGCGGTTCCCGCCCGCCCGCCCGCCGCTCGAACCCCCGCCGTGGGGGTGTCGACCGCGAGAAGGCGGAGCTGCGCCACTCCCACCGCGGTCGCGGCACGGGCGCGGAAGATCGCGATCCCGATCTCGCGAAAGCGGTGGTTCGCGAAGGTCCGCTGTGCTGCCCAGGTCACGATGCCGCTGTCGGCGGCGAGCACGCGCGGCGCTGTGACCATCGCCAACTGCAGCGACCCAGCGACCTCCGCCGCGACCGCCTCCAGGGTGCGATCCGCGTCGCTGGCCGTGGTGCGCGCGAGGATCCCATACGTCGCCGACGCGACCACGAGGAGGAGCACGCCGAGCGCCACGGAGTACCAGAGTGCGAGCCGTGCGCGGATCGAGAGCGTCCACTCTCGCGACGCCGACGCGCTCACGACGGCTCTCCCGCCGCCGCGTCCGTGAGCAGATATCCCGCCCCTCGCCGCGTGTGCAGCATCGGCGCTGGGGCCGCGGCCTCGAGCTTCTTCCGGATACGGCCGATGTACACCTCGAGCGCGTTCGAGGCGGGATCGTGGTTCGCGTCCCAGACATGCTCGGTCAATTCCGCACGCCCCACCACGCGCCCCGCGTGCCGAGCGAGGTACTCCAGCAGCGCGTACTCCCGGGTCGTGAGCCCGAGCGGGATGCCGCCTCGACGTGCCACCTGCCCGCGCGCATCGACGACGAGATCGCCCACCACGATCTCCTCGGCGTGCAGCGCCGGAGCACGACGCAGGAGCGCGCGCACCC
>JAIETI010000022.1 GCA_019745365.1 Gemmatimonadaceae bacterium
GGCGCACACCGGCGGCGCGCGCGAGCGGGGGAGCGCCGTCGAGGATGACGAGGCCGAACGCGCCGCTCCGGAGGAGGACATCGGCGCACCACGCACCGCGCGCGGGATCCTTCGGGCGGACCATCCAGAGGCCATCGACCTCGGTATGGACCGCAGCCCAATCGCGGGCAGCGAGGGTGCGGGTCGCATCGATCACCGCCACCCAGCTGCCGCGCGCGAGCGCGTGGGTGACACACTGCCGCAGGAAGGTAGTCCGCCCATGCCCTAGGGCACTCGCGACCTCGGTGAGGCGGCCACGGGGGAACCCACCCCCGGGGAGGAGCGCATCGAGCGCCTCGAGGCCGGTGGGAAAGCCGGGGGACTCGGGGCGCCCGCCATCGATGACAGCGCTGAGTTGTTGGCGGAGTAGTGCGATCGACATACCGAATAAATACCGAAACAAGAGAGCCAATTAGTAGCTCGGTTCGGGGGGCTCCGCAACCGGACCGAACCCGGGCACGAGGCGGTATGGAGGTGATGGAGGGGACCGAACGGTGTTGCGCTGGTAGGACCGAAGCGTCAACTTTGCGAGGATATTCAATGCCAGCCCCCACTAGGACCGCATGACGTCAGCTCCAGCGACGTCGTTTTCGACCGGTGAACGCCCGGTGATTCCGGGTGCCCTATGGCCATCCCCGCAGTCCAAGGGGCCGGTCCAAGCGGCGCGTCCAGGGATTCATGTCCTCGTGGTGGACGACGATGTCGCGGTTCTAGCCGCTGTCCGGCGAATCCTCACACGCTACGGCTACGACGTCACCGCGGTCGCGTCCGCTGCGGATGCCATCGCCCAGTACGATCGCCGCCCCGTCGATCTCCTCTTGACCGATGTGCGGATGCCGGAGATGGATGGGCCCGCGCTCGTCGCGCAGCTCACCGCGAAGCACCCCGACCTCCGCGTCCTCTATATGTCGGGGTACACGGACGGCCGCCTCGAAGGCGCACTCACCCCAGGGCAACGCGCCTTCATCGCCAAGCCGTTCACGGTCGAACAGTTGACCATCCAGATCGCCGCCCTGATCGACTGACGCTCCGGCGCCCCGGTCGCCGCCTGATGCGCGCTTCGCTCACACAACTCCTCGCTGAATGTGCCCGCCTCGCCTCTGGCGTCGGCATCGGTGCGCTCGCGAGTGTGGTCCGCCGCCGCGGTTCCCTCCCCATGAGCGCCACCGCGAAACTCCTCGTCACCGCCGGTGGCGCGCGACTCGGCACGGTCGGCGGCGGGTGTTTAGAAGCTGAGATCATCGCGGCCGCGCTCGAGGTCGTGGAGACGCGCACGCCGCGCATCACCATCCACACGCTCAACGCCGAACTCGCGGGCGACTACGGACTCACCTGCGGTGGCACCGCACATGTGTTGATCGAACCGATCTTTCCGGACGCCGTACTCGCGCGGGTCTACACCGATGCCGCGGCGCTCCTCGCCGCCGGCGGACGCGGCACGATCGAGACCGGACTCGATTGGAGCGCGGGAGTGGTGAAGCAGCTCCACACACCGCCGGTCGCCGACATCGACATTCCTCAGCTCGATCCCACCCGCGCGCTCGATCCTATCGCGCCGCCGCCGCGTCTCGTCATCTTCGGTGGTGGGCATGTCGGCGCGCGCGTGGCCGAGGCCGCCGCGTTCGCGGGCTTCCGCGTCACGCTCTGCGACGATCGCGCCGAGTTCGCCGATGCGGCACGACACCCGCAGTGCGAGCGCACGCTCGTGTGTGACTTCGCCGATGTCAGTGCCACCGCGCTCGCGGCGGAGGATTTCGTTGTGATCGCCACACGCGGCCACGCGCACGACACCCTCATCGCCGCGCAGATCGCCACGCGCCCGCTCCGCTACCTCGGTATGCTCGGCAGTCGCCGCAAAGGCGCGCTCGCGGGCGAGGTGCTCGCGTCGTGGGGCGTGCCGGCGGAGGCGATCGCCCGCATCCGGACCCCGGTGGGGTTGGCGATTGGCGCCGATACCCCGGAGGAGATCGCCATCAGCGTGGTGGCCGATCTCATCGCGACCCGCCGCCGTGTGGCGGCTCCCTCTCTCAGCGAGCGTTGATATGCCAGCCGCCGTGTTGAACGACCTCGAGATCCAGCGGGCGTTGCAGGCGATCCCCGGGTGGACGCGCCCCGGAAATCAGATCGAGAAGAGCTTCACCTTCGCGGGATTCCCCGAGGCGATCGCGTTCGTGACGCGTCTCGCGTTCGCGGCCGAAGCGGCGAACCATCACCCGGACATCGACATCCGATGGAATCGCGTGCGCGTCGCGCTCTCGACGCACGATGCGCGTGGCATCACCGCACTCGACATCGACCTCGCCACGGTGGCCGAGGGAATCGCGCGCGGCGCCGAGCGCTGACGGCGTCGCGCCCCACACTCACTCGCGCGAGCGCCCGCCGCCGAGGAGCTGCAGGATGGCGAGGAACATGTTGAGCAGGTCGAGATAGATGTTCACCGCCGCCGCGACGTACTGGTCCGGCGCGTAGAGATTCCGCAGGCGCCAGGTGTCGTACACGAGCAGCCCGCTGAACACGAGCACCGTCGCCCCTGCGAGCCAGAGCGAGACGCCCGGGTTCTGGAAGAACATGTTCAGCAACGACACGAGGATCAGCACCACGAGCCCGACGGTGAAGAAGCTGCGCCACGCGCTGAAGTCGCGGCGCGACACCCACGCGTAGGTCGTGAGCGCACCGAACGCGCCGAGGGTGAGGAGCGCGGCCTGCCCGATCAGTCCGGGCGCGGTGCGACCATACACGTAGATGATCGGCGAGATCGAGACGCCCATCACCACGTTGAAAAGGAAGACGAAGCTCAAACTCTGCGCGTTGCTGTTGCGCGAGCGCATCGCCATCCAGAGCGGGAGCATCGAGCAGAGGAAGGTGATGATCGGGTGCTTCGCGGCCGCGAGCATCAGCGACTCGTTGCTGAGCGCGAGCCAGGTGCCGGCCATCGTGACGAGGATGCTGGCGAAGACGAGCGCGTAGGTGCGCCGCACGAGCGTCGCGCGTTCCGCGCCGCTGCGGACGACGGCGCCACTGATCGGATAGGAGAAGCCCATTCGGATTGACTCCTGCAAAGGTCGCCGGATGCGATCGCCGCCAACGGCGCGGGGGAGGGGCGCCGGCGGCACCCCTCCCCCTGAAAATAGCCGAATGCCGGGTGAATGTTCCGCCTTACGGCGCCTTCCACCCCGCCTTGGGCGTCGGCGCGACGGCCCGCCCCTCGATCTCCGGCCCCTTCACCTGCCGCGGCCAGCTCTCGTCGAGCGAGGTCCCATCGTACAACCGACCGTTCTTCATCACCGAGCGGATCTTCCCGGTGTTGCGGAGGTTCTGCAGCGGATCACCGTCGAGGATCACCAGATCGGCGAGCTTCCCGGGTTCGATCGAGCCGAGCTCCTTGCCGAGTCCGATCGCTTCGGCGCCGAGGATCGTGCCGGCGCGGAGCACGTCATGGTTCGACATCCCGCCCATCCCCATCCCCCAGAGCTCCCAGTGGTAGCCGAGCCCTTGGAACTGGCCGTGGCTCCCGATGCCGATGCGTCCGCCCTGCGTGATGATCTTGTTCGCGTCGGCGGCGACGAGCGGGAAGTTGTACTCCTCGTCCATGAACCAGCCGCCGGGCGTCCCGTCCTGCGGACGATTCGCCACGCGGCGCCGCGCCTTGGCCGCGAGCTCCTCGTACGGCATCCAGCGCTGCACCTTGGGATCGTTGTACGGCGCTTCCTTGGTATAGAACCAGTTCTCCATCCACGGGCCACCGTACGCGACGATCAGCGTCGGCGTGTACGCGATCCCGCTGTAGGCGTAGAGCCCGGTCACATCTTTGAACAACGGCGACACCGGCGTCGCGTGCTCCTGCCCCGGGTAACCGTCCTGCACTTCGGTCAGGTTGAGGCGGATGTCGAGTGAGCCTTCGGTGGTCGGCATCAACTGCTGCTCGCGCGCGGCTTTGATGATCCACTGCCGCTGCTCGCGATTGCCGGCGACGTACATCTTGATCGTCTTGGTGTCGTAGTAGGCGGAGTAGCGCTTGAGCACCTTGCGCGCCTGCGCCTGATCCTTGATCTCCTCTTCCCAGAAGACGCCGGGGCCAGTGGAGTAGATGCGCGGCCCGATCACCGCCCCGCTCTCGACCAGATCCCCGTAGGTGAGCACATCGGTGGTGGCGGTCTGCGGGTCGCGGGTGGTCGTGACCCCGTACGCGAGATTCGCGAGATAGAGCCACGGTTGCGGCTTGTGGACGCCCCACGAGGGCCACATGTGCGCGTGCGTATCGACGAAGCCGGGGACGATTGTCTTGCCGGCGACATCGATCACCTTCGCCCCGGCCGGTGCCGTCACGCTGCCACGCGCGCCGACCGCGGTGATCCGGTTGTCGGTGACGACGACGTCGGCGTTCTCGATCACCTCGGTCCCCTTCATCGTCACGACCTTCGCCCCCCGCAGCACCACGCTCCCCTTGGGGAGATCGCGTGCGGCGCGCACGACCACGCGCGTCTCGGTGGGCTCGTACGCTTTCGTCGAGTCGATCTTCGCCGCCGAATCGCGCGAGGCACCCTCACGCGCCTTCGCTTCGGCCGCACGCTTCACGTCGATCGCCTTGGCCGCATCGAGGTCGTACACCACATGCGCGTTGCCGATGCTCCAGTGCACCGACTTGCCATCCGCCCCCCACACCGGGAACTGCCCACCGATGTCCGTGAGGCGGCGCGAGGGGACGATCGCATTCGTCGCATCGGCGACCGACACGGACACGCCGGCCGCGCCGACCTGCGGCACCGTCACCGTATAGAGCTCATTGCCGAGCACCGCGAGCGCTTGATCGCCCTTGGGCGCCATGTAGATCGCCCCTGCGTTCGGCGGCGCAGGGGCCTGCTCGCGCGGCGCGTCCGCATCGTCATCCACCGGGCACTGCACGAGATGACACTCGACCGAGCTTCCCGGTGCGATCGGCCCCGTCACGCGGAGGATGCGTCGTTCATCGAGCCCGTCCCACCGGATCGAGACGAGTCCACCCCCACCGGAGAGGAAGATCCGCTCCTGATCATCCGTGAAATGCGGGTTGCCGCGTCCCAAGAGATCGGCGATGCGCGTGATCGCGCCGCCAGCAGCGGGCACCCACAGCAGCTCAGTCTCGGCGCCGGGCGCCCGAGGGCCGATCGCGTCGGTGAACGCGCGCGCGGGGCCGCGTACGGCGACGATGCGTTCGCCGTTCGGCGACCACGCGAGATCCTGATAGAGCCCGCCCGTCGCGAGCGTCACCGGCGCCGACTTCCCGTCGAGCTTTACGCGACGGATCGTGCCGTCTGTTCCATTCCAGGTGACGAAGGCGAGTGACGCACCGTCGGGCGACCAGATGGGCTGCGCCTCGATCAGGTCGAGCTTGGTCACCCGCGTCGGCGTCCCCGCGGGGTAGTCCATCACGTACACCTTATCGAGCGCCACGAACGCGAGCCGCTTCCCATCCGGGCTCGGCACCGCGTCGCGGATCTGCCGCACGGTGAACTGAGCCGAGTCGCTCACGGCGTAGTTGAAGGTCACCGCGGGTCCGAGCGGGATCTTCGCACTGACGTGGAAGGGGATCTCGGTCTGGCCGGTGCCGTCGACCGCGACGCGCCAAAGCTTGCCGCCGTACGTCGCGACGACCTCGCGCGAGTCCGGCGTGAAGGAGAGGCCCGGGAGCGCGTCCATCGCGGCACGCGATTCCATGTCATCGCGCTGCGTGGGCCAGGCGAGCCACGTCTCGGCGCCGGTGGTCAGGTCGCGTCGCACGAGTCCCGTTTTGTTCTCGAAGCGCGAGCCATACACGATCCACTTGCCATCGGGCGAGAGCGCGGGGCGCATCCCGGAGCCGTAGCGGAAGGTGAGCGTCTCGCGGCGACCGCTCTCGCGGTCGTAGCGATAGAGTTGGTACTGCGGGAACTGCGCGTTGTAGTGCCACGCCCCGTTCCGCTCGGCGAAGTAGACGTACTTCGCATTCGGACCGAAGGCCGCGCCGAGCTGCATCGTGCCGGTGCCGGGCGCAGGGTTGGGGGGCGTCTCCATCAACTGCACGCCGCCACCGCCGTCCTTATGGTAGAGCCAGAGCTTGGGGAGGCCGCCGCGATAGCCGCCCTTCGATGCGACGATGTAGCTGCCGTCGGGGGTCCACTCGGGCGAGAGGTAGCGATTGAACTTGCCGCGCGTGAGCTGCTTCTTCTCCTTCGTCGCGACGTCGATCACCCAGAGGTTGTCGCCGCCGTCTTCGTCGCTGACGTACACGACGCTCTTGCCGTCTGGGCTGAAGCGCGGCTGCCCGTCGAAGGGCATCCCGCTGGTGAGCGCGGTCGCGTCGCCGCCGGCGAAGGGCATCAGGTAGAGATCGCCGACGAGGTCGAAGACGAGCGTCTTGCCGTCGGGGCTGACATCCACCGACATCCACGATCCTTCGCGGGTGTTGAGGTTCCACTCGCGTGCGACCTCGAGCGGGAGTCCGCGTGCGGGGCGCCGCCGCGCACTGTCGGCGGTCGGGGCGGGGGGCGTCTGCGCCATCGCGATGGCGGTGGGCGCGAGGAGCGCGAGCGAGAGCAGCGCGCGAGAAGCGAAGCGCATCGAAGACCTCAACACGAGAGGGGGATGGCGGGGGTCACTAACGATAACGCCCCGGTGCGCGAGGCGACCGGGGCAGTTTCGTTCAAGACAGTGGGGCGGTGACTATGGTCGTGCGGGGGCTGGGCCGACGGCGGGGCTGACGTGCACTCCCTGCGCGTTCAACTGCCGCAGGTCGATGCTCCCGTTGACCGTCTCGGCTCGGATGCGACGTACCGAGGTGCCGAGCGAGGTGTTGAAGTCGCGTCGTCCGACGGTACCCGGAAACTCACTGCTGATCCGCCCGTTTGTGACGGAGCCGCTCAGTTGCCCGGTGAGCGTCGCGGGGAGTGAGAGCGTCACGCTCCCGTTGACCGTCTTCGCGGTCACATCGCCTTCCGCCAACTTAGTCATTCGCGCATCGATACTGCCGTTCACCGTCGATGCCGTCACCGGACCGACGGCGGTCGCGATCATGATTTCTCCGTTGACCGTCACGGCGCGGACGGGTGCGGTCGCGGTCGCTTCGATCCGACCGTTCACGGTCTGCACGTCGACCTTCACGCCGCGCGGGACCTTGGCGACGAATCGGACTTCGACGTTGCCGGACCGGCGTAGGAGTTTCGAGACCGGGTTGATCTTGTTCGAGTACTGCGATGCGCTGCATTCCCCGCGCCCCCACATCGCGCAGAGCGTCGTGCTCTCCGGGGTCTTCGCGCTATCGAAGTGCACGGGGAGGGCATCGCTGCCGCGCCAACGCACCACCGCCGTGACCACGGCGGGCCCAGAGTCGATCGGGAAGACGGTGATCGGGCCATTGAGATTGCGTAGCCGAAGCGTCGTGCCGGCAGCGAGGGGAGCGGACCAAGTGAGGGCCTCTCGCTCGTGGCGTGGTCCGCTCGACGAGCAGGCCGCGGCGATGAACGCAGCGCAGGAGAGGACGAGCGGGGTACGTGGGTGCATCGGTGCCTCCGGGGTCGTCCTCCCCTACGGTGCTCAGGTCAGGGGAGTTTCCGAAGCTGGATGGAGCCGTTGACGGTGCGGAGCGAGAGGCGCGGGCCGCCCTTCCCCAGCCGCCCGGCGAGCTGGTTGCGGCGGAAGTTCCCCTGGATCGTCACCGGGAAGTCGGTGGAGATACTCCCGTTGACCGTGCGGGCGTCGAAATCCGCGTTCGCGTCGCCATCGAGCTCAAGAGTGATGCCGCCGTTCACCGTGGAGTAGTCAAGGTCGCCGGTGCCGAGCGTGCCGGCGCGGACCTTGATCCCGCCATTGGTGGTGCGCGCGATCACCGGCCCGCCGGTGGAGCCGGCTTCGATCCCGCCGTTCACGGTGCGCGCGCGCACTTCGGCCGTGGCGCCTTCGATGGTGATGCCGCCGTTGACCGTCGTCGCATCGACCTTCACGCCCTTCGGGAGGCGGACGGTGACATGGACCGAGACGTCATCGCGATCCGACCAATCATCATCGCGAGTGCGGGACGAGTACCCGCTCTCGTCACAGCGCGTGCGACGGTCCTCCCAGATCACGCAGACGAGCACGTCGCCGCTCGAGGTCTTCTCCGCCGTCACCTTCACCTCCGACGGGTCGCCACGGCGCCACCGTTTCACCGCGCGCACCTCGGCTTGGTCGCCCGTGCCGGCCTCGACCGTGACGCCGCCGTTCATGTTGCGGACGTAGACCGAGCGGCCCGACGCGACGGTGCCGTTCCACTTGAATGAGTCGTCGGTCTTCCGCTCTTGGGCCGTGAGCGAGGTCGCGGCGAGGAGCGCGGCGAGCAGGGTGCGTCGGAGCATGCGTGGATCCTCAGTTGTCGTTGTCGTTCTTGCGGGCGCCGGCGCGTTCGACGGAGACATCGCCGGAGAAGGAGCTCAGGCTGACCCGGGCGCCGCCGGTCCCGACGGTGAAATCCATCTTGCGGTCGCGCCGACCGGTCATAGAGCCCGGTTGCAGCGTGATCGGAAAGTCAGACCGCATCTCGCCCGAAAAGGTTTGCACGGAGATCCGCGCCCCCGCGTTCGACGGGATCGCGATCCGCACGTCGCCGGAGTGCGTCGAGAGATCGTAGGACCCGTCGGGCGCGATGCTCCCCAGATAGACGATATCCCCACTGACGGACTTCGCCTGGAGGTTCCCCGCGCGGGCATCGGTGAAGCTGAGGGTGCCGCTGACCGCGCGCGCGTCGATATCGCCGACGAGGTCGCGGACGTCGACCTCGCCACTCACCGTGGAGACGCTGGTGCGCCCACGGATGCGATCGGCGCTGATATCGCCGGAGACGGAGTTCAAGCTCGCGCGCTGCACGTCGCGGACGTCGATGTCCCCGCTGACCGTGGTCGCGGCGCTCTCGCCAGCCGTGGCGCGGATGGTGATGTCGCCAGAGACCGCGCGCGCGCGGACGGTGGTACCGATCGGGACCGAGAGTTCATACATCGCCTCGCCGAGCTTCCCGCGACGGGAGCGGGCGTTGATCGTGATGCGCCCGGCGGTGAAGGTGGTCTCAAGGTAGCCGCGGTCCTCGAGGCGGGCGCTGATGCGCGCCTCGTTGCGGTTCCACCCGGTCACGATGATCTCACCCGAGACGATGCCGAGGTCGATGATGCCGTTCTTGTCGAAGGCCAGCGTCGTATCGACGGCAACGCGTTCTTGCTGGGCGCTCGCGGTCGTCGCGGCGGCGAGGAGGGCACTGAGAAGGAAGGTGCGTCGCATGGTCATCTCTCGGGTCAGGTCCGCGACGGCAGGAGGGCCGCGTCGCGCAACAGGGTCAGCTTGGCATCGAGGGAGCGGTCGAGCATTTGCGTGAGGAAGGCGCTCGAGGGGTCGGCGGCGAGTGCGGCCTTCGCCTCGGCGATCGCTTGATCGATCACCGCGAGGTTCTTCTCCAGCGCGGCGATCGTGGTCGAATCGAGCTGCGTGCGGCGCTCCGCGAGGATGGAGCGGAGCGCGGTGATCTCGGTGTCGTAGGCGGCTTCGCCGGCAGCGAATGCGATCGGTTGCGCGAGTGACCCGGCGGCGACGGTCGGCGCTGCGGTGATGGTCGCGCGTTCGACACGGTTTGCGACGAGCCAGGTGGCACTCGACGAGACCGCGACGAGGAGGGCCGCTGCCGCGGCGAGCCGGCGTGGCGACAAGCGGAGCGCACGCGTCGCCATCGGCGCGACGGCGGCCACCGGCGTGACGCCGAGCGGGATGACGGGCGCTTCGATCCGCGCAGCGATCCCGTCCCAGAGGTCGCGCTCGGGCGTGAGCGGCACGAGCACGGCGGCGTCATCGCGGATGGCGCGCAGCTCCGCGAGGAGTGGGCCGCACTCGGCGCAGGTCGCGGCGTGCGCCTCGGCGGCGGCGCGCGTGGGCATGTCGAGCCCGTCGTCGAGGAGGTCGGGGAGCGCATCCGCGAAGGCGGTGCAGGTGAGCGTGGTCATCGGGAGAGGGCGTGGCGCAGGAGCATCCGTGCGCGATGGAGTTGGGCTTTGCAGCCGCCGCTGGTGATTCCCAGCCGTTCGGCGATCTCTTCGTGGGTGAAGCCTTCGACGTCGTGGAGCACGAACACCGTGCGCGCGCCCTTGGGGAGTGCCGCGATCGCCTGCTCCAGGTCGAGCGAGAGCCCCGGCACTGTCGTGGCGCGGTGGGCGCTGTGCGCGAGCTCGTCCATGTCCTCGACGTCGTCGTGCCGTGCCCGACGACGCCCGTCGGTCTGCCGCGCGTTGAGGACGACGTTTACGGCGAGCCGGTGGAGCCAGGTGCTGAACGCGCTCTCGCCGCGGAACGAGCCGAGCCGTTCCCAGGCCCGGACGAAGACATCCTGGGTGAGCTCTTCCGCCTGACTCCGGTCGTTCACCATCCGAACGCAGAGCGAATACACCCGATTCACGTTCCCGCGATACAGCCGTTCGAAGGCGGCCCGGTCGCCACTGGCGGCGAGGGCAGCATCCGAGAGCGGAGCACCGGAGGGTGCGGGGGTGGATTCGAGCACGGCGAGCATGCGGAGTGTGGGCGAGTCGGGGTCGCCGTATCAGATAGCGTAGCCGGGGGGATGGTTTGAACGCCCGCTCCCCTCGGCCGCCCCGGAACGTATCGTTCTCCCGAGCGACCGACACCTTCGCGGGTCGCCGCCGTAGGGAAGGGAGACCCGAGCCGGAGAGCGGACCGATGCCGAGCGCGCCCCAGAACACCCCACCCCCGATCCCGCAGACCGCGGCGCAGGAAGCCGCGCAGGCGCCCGCGACCGCCGCTCGTGATGCAGCTCGCCAGGCGACGCAACAGGCGGCGCGCGACGCACGGGAGGCGGTGCGGAAGGCGATCCGGACCAGCGATGGTGATCCGCTGGCCGACGTCCCCGCGATCGCGGGGACCGAGTCGCCGCCGGTGATCATCGAGCCGAAGATCCCCGAAGAGGTCATCCCGATCATGGGGATCCTGTTCGGGAGTATCACTGTGATGGTGGTGCTCGGGCCGTTCGCACGCGCGATTGCGCGGCGCATCGATCGGAGCACCGTGGCCGCCGCCGCGGGGCCGCCGAAGGAACTGGAACGGAAGATCGATCAGCTCCAGCAGTCGCTCGACACGATGGCGATCGAGATCGAGCGCATCAGCGAGGGGCAGCGTTTCACCTCAAAACTGATGGCCGAGCGCGTGGCGGAGCCCGCGCGACTCCCCGAAGCGCGTTAGGGCGTCACTGGCAGACCGGCGCACCCTCTTGGGTGCCGCCGCCAATCCGGATGCGGCACGTCTGGGTCGTCCCCTGGGCGACGGCCTGGGCGCTCCACCCCGCCGTGCTCACCGAATCAAAGGTGATCGTCACACCGTCGGAGGAACGCCAGTTGGCGCGAAGCGCCGCCGCGTCCGGCGCGTACTGGAATTGGTGCTCGGAGAAGTACGACTCCTGGGCGAGCGCGAGATTATGCAGATCGCTCTGCATCGCCGCGATCACCGACTTCTCCTTCTGCTTGGAGAGCTTGGGGATCGCAAGCGCGGCGAGGATGCCGATCACCGCCATCACCACGAGCAGCTCGATGAGCGAGAACCCCCTGCGGCACGAGCTGCAGGAGCGCACGGAGGCGTGCGGGTGGCGCATCGCGGTGCACATCGTCGTCGGTGGCATCGCTGGTGAGTATCGGATCGAGGTGGCCCAAGACTTGAGTGAGTGATGCGGATGCGGGGAGCGCGGCGGGCGCGACGATGTCATCGGTGGCGCGCGTTGGTCGGAGGAGCGCCGCACGGACGAGTCCTGCGCGCGCCTGCTCTCGGCGTCGCGTGGTGCTGGTCGCGGTGGCGAGCGCCCGGTCGAGGATGCGGACCCATCTACGCCGCGCCACGCCGAGTGGTCGCGTCATCGCGCCGATCGCGCTCGTCGTCCCCGCCGCGTCGCGGTACGTTCGAAGCGCGCGTCGCGCGGCATCGTGGTCGAGCGCGATGGCTTCGCCCGTGAGTGCGCGCAATGCGCCGAGCACATGGTGTGGTGCCTCGCTGATCGCGCGGTCAGTGACGCGCACGATGCGGCGCTCCTCGCCCTGTTGGACCACGAGCAGGTGGGTGGGTTCAGTGCCGCGCGCGACGACGGCACCGATCGGTCGCACCGCCGGCGCATCCGATCGTCGCCACGAACGGAGGAGCTGCCGCACCGCGGTCGCGCCACGCGAGGGTGCCGTTGCCGCACGTGCATGCGCGTGGGTGCGCGCCTGACGCGTCGCAAACGCCAAGGCGTGGCCGACCGTACCGTCGATCGCGAGGGTGTATTCGTAGACCGTCGCGTGGGGGTTCCCGGGTCGAGCGAGGCGCCCGGTCCGCTGCGCGCGTCGCCCCGCGGTCCATGGCGTATCGAGATGCACCACCGCCGCGGCGCCGGTGAGATCGATCCCTTCGCTCAAGACATCGGTCGCGAGCACGAGTCGGATCTGCATGCGCGGGTGCGCGTCGCGCACGCCACCGTGCGAGAGGGCGGCGATCACCTCATCGCGTGCGATCGCTCCGCTCGCGATGCGGCCGCCGCGCCCACTCAGTCGGACCACGCCGGGGCTGCCTCGCAGCGCGGCGGCATAGGCGCGGATGGTCGCTTCGTGTTGCGCAAAGGCGACCACGGGCGCGGGGGTGTGTCGCGCCACGCAGACGAGCAGCGCGTGTGCTCGCGCGGCGCGGTCGGCGGCGATGGCGGGCGCGATTTGCGCGCGCAACGCCCGGACGCGCACGACTGCCACGTCATCGATCGTGACGCTGGCGGTGGAAGCGCCGAGCGCGAACCCCTGCTGTACGCTCTCCTCGTCGACGATCGCATCATCGGAGGTGGCGGCGGCGCGCTGCACGAGTCGTCGCAGCCGCGCGTCGAGCGTGGCGAGCCCGGCGCTCGCCGCGAGGAGAAGTCCCGCACGAAGGAGCGCACGACTCGTCGGCGGCTCGGCGCGGCGTGCGATCCCGGTGATCGCCCCGACGACACGCGGCCCCCGTGGGAGCGCGAGCGGCTCCGGCGTGATGACGCGCGGTGCCCCGCGGACCGTGTCGCGAGTCCGCACGATCACCCGGGCGCGGTCGCTCGCGGTCAGCGCGGCAGCGCGCGCACCGAGAAAGAGCGAGAGGAGCGTGTTGAGCGCACGCGGATCGGCGTCCACGGGCGTCGCGCTCGCACACACCACCCGTCCGCGTGCGCAGAGCGCGGTAAGATGCGGCCAGCGTCTCGTGGTGCGAT
>JAIETI010000098.1 GCA_019745365.1 Gemmatimonadaceae bacterium
GTCGCTCGTAAGCGGGCGCGCGCGGAGGTGATCCCGCATCGTATCAGCAAGCGTCGGACGGTAGTGCTCGGTGCGCGCGGCGGCATCCGCCGTGGGGCGGATCACGTCCGGCGTGCGCGCATCGAGGTGAAAATGAAGCGCGGTGCGCTGCCACTCGCGGATCGTCTTGTGATCAAGCTCGCGAACGATGTGGCGGGGCACGTCGCGGAGCACGAGGCGGACCACCTTGCCGGCGATACCGCCGGAGACGTTTTCGATGCGCGCAGCGATGATCGTGTCGAGTTCACTCGCGCTGAGCCCCGCACCATCGATGGGCGCAAGGTCGCGGAACTCCCGCGCCACCTCGAGCTTGTGGAACTGTTGCTTCCCCGACGCGAGATCGCGCTCGATCAGCCCTTTGCCCGGGAGCTTGTGCCGCCGCTCCTCGGCGATCTCCCCCCACGGATTGGAGCTCGCGTACTCCAGCGCCCCCGAGTAGAACGCATTCGGCCCAACCCGCTGCCAGACGTGATAGTGGCCGAGCGCCACATAGTCCCACTCCGGGCGGAGCACCGCGGCCTTCGGCACGATGACCGCGGCGCGTTCTGGATCGGCACCGGCGGGGAGCGTGCCCTCGACTTCCCCGTGCATCAGGAGGACGTTGTAGCGCGCCTGCGGATCTGGCTCGAGCGTCATCCGGTGCAGCGGCAGATCGGGGACCGCGGTGATAGTGACACCACGATCGGGGTACCGCAGCACACGCTGCTCGGTCGTCGCGACGTCGATCCCCATCGGCGCGAAGAGGTCGAGGAGACAGGCGGTGTCGGTCGATCGCGGGGCGTCGTGGTTCCCTGCGACCATCGCGATCACACACCCCGGGAGCGCCGCGCGCAGTCGCGAGAACTCCCGGAACGCATGCAAGATCGCCGGATTCGATGGCCGCACGACATGGAAGACATCACCGCCGATGACGATGAAGTCGGGGGCAAGCGCGATGCAGCGGTCCACCGCACGCGTCAGCGCGCTGGCCACATCGAACTCCCGCTGGTTCATCCCCGCGGGTGTCGTTCGCTGGAACTGGCGGAACCCAAGATGGAGGTCCGACAGGTGGAGGAGTCTCACGCGCGAAAAGTAGCCGCCGGACCCCACCGGAGTCACGGCTCACCCCGTAAGGTGCGGGGGACGTGTGACGGGCGTTATTCTCGTGGGATGCGTGCGCGCGTGTTCGCCCTGTTGCTGGCGGTGTGCCCCCTGGGCGCACAGAGTCCGACGCGCCTCGTCACTGGGATCGTCACCGCACTCGAGACCGCGCGCCCGCTCGACCAGGCGCGCGTCACGCTCCTCCCCGCCGGCCGCGCCACCTTCACGGCGAGCAACGGCGCCTTCGCGCTCACGGCGGTCCCACTCGGACGCGTCCGGGTGCGCGTGGCCCGCATCGGCTTCGTCCCGGTCGATACGATCTTCGACGTGACCGAGGGCACAGAGCCGCTCCGCTTGCTCTTCCGGTTGAATCGCCTGACCGTCACGCTGAGCACAGTGACGGTCCTCGCATTCCCGCCGTGCGCGAAACCCGGGCCGCCCACGCTCGCGCGCGACGGCCCCGATGCGATGAAGCTCTTCGAGCAGGTGCAGGAGATCGCGGCACAGAACCGCCTGCTGGCGGACTCGTTCCCGTTCCTCTACCACGTGGAACGCGAGACGGTCGCGCTGCGCCGCTCCGGCGATTCGATCATCGAGAAGATCGACTCGGTCGCGGTGCAGAGTAATGGCGAGCCGCTGCGCTATCGCCCGGGCCGACTCGTGCGACGCCAAGCGGACCTCACCTTCGCGCTCCGCCTGCCCAGCCTGGCCGACGTGGCAGAACCGGAGTTCGTGCGCTAGCACTGCTTTCACTTCACCAGCGGGACGGCGATCCTCAACGGTGCCTTCATCCGCGTGGACTTCCGCGCCGCGCAACGCATCCGAGAACCGGACGTCCACGGCACGATCCTTCTCGACCCGGTCACCTTCCAGATCCGACGCGCCACCTTTGAGCTCTCGAAGGTGCCCAAGGAGATCCCCGACCTCCGTGCCGCCATCTTCGAGGCCGACTTCGCCGAGGTGGTCCCGTCGATCGTGATCTTCGAGCGAGTGACGGGACGCAGCGTGCTCACGCCGATGCGTGTGCGCAACCCAGTCACCGAGATCGTCGAACGCCAGAAGTTGATCGCGTTCCGGTTCCTGCATCGCGATCCGCGCGTCGCACCACCCTCACCCTAAGGTGCGGTTCCCGGCGGATTCGCTTGCCCCCCTGCCGCGCCGGACGTACGTTGGCGCTGTGCGAACCTCGATGAGAATGCTCGTCGGGCTGGGGCTGCTCGGGGCCTGCGGCCGTGGCGACGACGCCGTGCCTGCGCCCACGCCCACGGTGGACGTGGCGCAGCATCCCCCCCTGCTCTTCCAAGTGTTCGGCGATGCGACCGATCCGCGCGTCGTCCCGGTGGCGACGATCGCCGGTGGCAAGCTCGATCGCATCATCGTTCCCGTGAGCGCGCTCCATGCGCTCGATTCGGCGTATTTCAGCGCCGGCACGCGCTACCCGATCTTCCGCGACGGGATGAGTGCCGGGATGCTGACCATCCGTCGCCCGATGTGGCTCCCCGACTCCGAGCCGCTCTACACGTTGCCGGGCTGCAAGGACGTCATGCCGATGGGCGCGGCGACACTCGACGCGACGGTCCCGATCGAATCCGCGGTGGAGTTCCTCGCCACGTCGGCGCCGCCGGCCTCGCGCGCGCCGGTCACGCTCCCGAGCGCTGCCGAGGCGCTCCGCCGCGGGCGCGCGCTCGCGCTCGAGGCCGCGAAGGCCGAAGGACTCGAAGCGGTCGACCTCGACTCGCTCTTCTTCTACGCGAAGTGGATCGCGACCCGCCCAGGGAAGCCCGCGTCACTCTATGCGGTCTTCCTCGACCAGAACGGCGGCGACATCGGCGCCGGTCAAGGACACTCGTCCAGCGTGATGGTCATCGCTGACGACACCGGCGCGGGGTATCAGTTGACCTACCGGAGCATCCACTCCGGCGAGGTGAAGTCGGTGGAGTATCGCCGCCTGTTGAACCAGCTCGACGTCGATGGCGACGGGATCGACGAGCTCGTCGCGGAAGCGTGGCGCTTCGGCAGCTCGAGCGACCTCGTGATCCTAGGCTGGCGCACCGGTGCGTGGCGCGAGCTCCTGCGCGTGCCGCAGCGGTGGTGCGCCACGCCAGAGAAGCCCGCGAAGCGCTAGTCCTCGCCGCCGCGTACGCGGCGGCGGCGTGTCATCCGACGCCGATATCCCAGGCCTGTTCCAGATCCTTCTTGGAATAGGCGCGGAAGGCGGTGAGCGTGGTGGTGCGCACCAGTCCAGGCACCAATGGGAAGTGCTCGGTCACGATCTTCGCGATGTCCTGATACTCCGGCACGCGCACGATCGCGACGAGGTCCCATTCCCCGCTCACCGAGTAGACCTCGGCCACTCCCTCGATCCCGGCGAGTGCGACGGCGCAGGCGGGCGTCTGGCGGGGTTCGGTGCGGATCAACACGATCGTCGTGATCATCAGGACTCCGGAAAGGGCGGAACGTTGAGGAGCCAGAGACCGCTCACGCGGCCATGACCGTCGAGGTCGAGGATAAGATCGGCGGCGATCCGCACGTGCCGCTCGTGACGAAGGGTCCCGACGCGGAAGTGGATGGTCCGCTCACTCGGATCGGTCTCGGCGGAGAGCCCCTTGGCCTCGACCTCGAGTGCCGCGATCCCCGGCTGTGAGGCACGCGCGGGGATTGTCGCGGTGGCTGCGGGCGCGTCTGGCGCGACCAGGCCGGAGACCGTGCGCACTTCGGGCCACACCGCCACCTCGACGGCGGTGATCCGCCCCTTGGTCACATCGAGCGTGAGCCAACCGTCACCGCCTTCGAGCTCGACACTGCCATCGAGTCCTTCGCTCACACCCTTGGCACGGACGCGTGCGGTGAGGATCTCGGTGTCTGCATCCCATCGATAATCCACTGCGGGAAGCGAGGCGTCCGTGGGCTCAGCGTGAACGACGAGATGCACTCCATGCTCCAGTCTGGGGACGGCGGACAATCGCGGCGCGCGCGCCGCCCATCGTCATCCGGCTCACGACGACATCATCGTCGTCACGCGATCAAGATACCGCGCCGTCGCGCCACGCCGCCACGATCGCGCGCATCGCCTTCTCCACCAGTGGCTGTGCGGTCGCGTAGCTCGCGCGTACCCACTGCGGCGTGCCGAACGCGGCGCCAGTGACGATCGCAATACCGTGCTGCTCGAGCAACCGGTCGGCGAAGCGCGTCCCCGCATCTGGCGCATCGCCCGGCGCGCGGAAATACAGATAGAAGGCGCCGTCGGGCGGGATAATCTGGATCGCCGGTTCCTGCTGCAGGATGCGGAGCGCGGCATCACGTCGCGCGTGGAACGCACTCACCATCGCACGGACCTCCGCCATGACGGCTTCGCCACCGTTCAGCGCCGCGAGTGCGGCGTGCTGAGAGACGGCGGCGGGATTCGACGTCGTGTGCGACTGCAACGCGGTCATCGCCTTGGCCACGGCAGGGGCGCTCACGGTCCACCCGATCCGCCATCCGGTCATCGCGTACGACTTCGCGACGCCGTCGACGATGATCAACCGATCGCGATCCGTGGCGACGTCGAACGCGGTCGTCGCCGGCGCATCGTACGCGATGTGGCGATAGATCTCGTCGGAGATCACCCACCAGCCGCGGTCGGCCGCGAGGGCGAGGATCTCACGTAACGCGGCTGCGCTGTACACCGCGCCGGTTGGATTGCAGGGCGAGTTCAGCATGAGCCCACGCGTGCGCTCGGTCGCGTGCGCCGCAAGCGTGGCAGCGTTCACTCGATAGCCGTCGGCGGGATCGCCCATCACCGACACGGCGGTCGCACGCGTCAGCCCTACGATCTCGTAGTAGCTCGTCCAACTCGGCGTGGGGATCAGCACCTCGTCGCCGGGCCCGAAGAGCGAGAAGCAGGCGTTGAAGAGCGACTGCTTCGACCCACCGCTCACGACGACGTCGGTCGCACTGATCGGCAGCGGCCCCTTCCACCGCCCCGCCGCCTCTCGCGCGATCGCTTCGCGCAGCGGGAGGATCCCTTCGGTGGCCGTGTACTTCGTCGCGCCCGCTTCGACCGCAGCAGCGGCGGCGGCGCGGATCGAGACCGGCGTGGCGAAGTCGGGTTCACCGATCCCGAGATCGATGATCGTGCGTCCCGCGGCCTTGAGAGCACGGGCGCGCGCGGAGGCGGCGATCGTCGCCGATTCCTTGAGTTGCGCGATGTTGAGCGAAGGGGTGAACGGGTCGGCAGGGCGCGACATACGGGGCGGCGAGCGGTGGAGGCGCGTCGGCGAGCGAGTTGTGCTATTTTTCGGGGACGCCGAAAACGTACGGTACGTTCGCACGGCGCGCCATTGACATCCGAGGTTGCAGTGCCCGAGACCCCCAGAGAGACCGCCGGCGCGGTGCGCGCGGCGCATGTCGCCTTCTTTTTCCCCACCGAGTGGACCCGCGTCACCGACCGGCTTGTCCCCGCGCTCGAACGTGCGGACCGCTCCCTCGGCGCCCTGCAACTGCTCGTGATCGTCCCCGACGACGCGGCGGCGCTCCCGCTTGCCCGCGAGCTCGCCACCCGTGATGCCGCCCTCGGCCTCCGCATCGTCCCCGCGACGAGTGCCGGGCGAGCGCAGCGCGTGCTGCGCGTGGCACCGGCACAGGTCGTGGTCGGGAGCCCGAGTGCGCTCGTCGGCCTCCTGCGTGGGTCGTCACTCAAGCTCGCCGATGTCACGACGATCGCTCTCACCGCCGCCGAAGGGATCGGCGCAGAGAACGATGATCTCGCGGCACTACTGGCCGAAGCGCCGAAAGACGCGCGACGGATCCTCACCGCCGCCGAGCCGACGGCTGAGATCGAGGCGCTGTTGGAGCGTTATCTGCATAAGGCGCGTCGCGTGATCGAGGACCAGGAGGTCGAGGAGGAGGCCGCGCCGGCCCCCGCGCCCGATCCTGACGCGCCGGTGGAAGCGCCGCTCCCGCACATCCCCGTGCGCTACGCCGTCGTCGCGGGCGAATCGCCGCTCGACGCACTCGCTGGCGTGCTCGACACGATCGATCCGCCCTCCGCCGCGATCGTCGTCGGCGACGCGCGCACCGAGGAGGCCGCCGGGCAGGTGCTGCACGCACTCGGCTACAGCGATACGGGTGGTCTGGTGCAGGTGACGCGGGCCGAGGTCGCCTCGCACACGGCGCTGGTCGTATGCGTCGGTGTGCCCAGCGCGGTGGCGTGGAAGGCGATCATCGCTGCGCGTCCGGCGCAGGTGGTGGCACTGACGATCGCGCGCGCGCTCCCCGCGCTGCGGCGTGTGGTTGGTGATTCGCCGCTCACCCCCTTCGGCGCGAAGGGGACGATGGCGAAGGCGAAGGTGGCGGAGGAGCGGATGCGCGCCGAGGTACGCAGCGTTCTCGGTGACGGATTTCCGGCGCGTGAGGTGTTGGCGCTCGAGCCGCTGCTCGTCGAATTCGACGGACTCGAGGTCGCCGCGGCAGCGCTCCGCCTGTTGGAGCGTGAGCGCGGCGAGCGCGAGCTGATTGTGGCCAAGGCGGTGCAGGCTGCCGTGAAGACGGCGGAAGAGAAGGCGCGCGGCGACGATCGCGGTGGACGTGGCGCGCCGCGGAGCTTCGGCCCGCGCGGCGATCGACCGCCCCGGTCGTTCCCGCCGCGTGATGGTGCCCCGCGTGGGGACCGTCCGCCGCGGAGTTTTGCGCCGCGTGAGGACCGTCCACCCCGCAGCTTCGCCCCACGCGATGGCGCATCGCGCGACGACCGTCCGCCACGGAGCTTTGCGCCGCGCGACGGCGCACGTGACGGTGCGCCCCGAGGTGACCGTCCGCCACGCAGCGGTCCGCCCCGCAGCGCCGGCGGCGATCGCCCGCCTCGGTCGTACCCACCGCGTGACGGTGGCGCGCGTGGGGGCGCTCCCCGCGGTCGGCCGCGTCGCGAGGACTGACCACGATGGCGAGCACGGGATCCTTCCTCCCCTCGGGCGGATGGGTCGAGGTGGTGGCCGGCGTGATGTTCAGCGGGAAGAGCGAGGAGCTCATCCGGCGGGTGCGTCGCGCCATCATCGCCAAGAAGCGGGTGCAGGTGTTCAAGTCGCATCTCGACGATCGCTATGCGGGCGTGTTCCGCATCGGCTCGCACGATGGTCGAACGATCGACGCGGTGCCGGTCGATAGTGCGGAGCAGATCCGGCTGCGCCTCGATCCGATGGCGCAGGTCATCGCGATCGACGAGGTGCAGTTCCTCGACGCGGCCGTGGTGCCGCTGGTGAACGCGCTGGCCGCGCGCGGTCGACGCGTGATCTGCGCGGGCACCGACACCGACTTTCGCGGCGAACCGTTCGGCCCGATGCCGCAGTTGATGTGCGTGGCGGAGTTGGTGGACAAACTGCACGCGATCTGCGTGCTCTGTGGCGCACCGGCGAGCCGCAATCAACGCCTGATCGACGGTAAGCCGGCGCGCTACGACTCACCGGTGGTAATGGTGGGCGGCGCGGATTCGTACGAAGCGCGGTGTCGAGCCTGCCACAAGGTGGAGCCGGCCGAGGGGCAGATGGAGTTGGGGCGGGACTAGTCGTCCCGCTCCAACACCCGCGCGAAGTAGTCCACCGCGCGCGGATCGTTCGACTGCCCGAGCCAGAAGATCGCCTTCCGGCGAATCTCCTTGTCGCGATGGGTCTGCGCGATCTGTAGCAGCGCCGGGATCGCCTCCGCCTTGGGGCGCTGACTCAGCGCAAACACCGCTTGCTCGCGCACATCACGGTCGAGCGCGTCGTCACCGACCACCGCACGCAGCCCTCTGGTCGCTTCGTCCGCCGCGGCCTGCGCCACCCAGAACACGGCGTCGCGACGCACCTCGCGCGGGCGTGACTCGTCGCGTGCGATGCGCAGAAGCTGCGTCCAGTTCTCCGTGGAGTCTGCCAGCCCACTCGGAAAGATCGCGTCACGCGCGGCGCGACCGCTCCCATGTGCCGCAAGATCGAGAAGAAACGCGGCCGCCTCGCGCGCGCCCACCCGACCGAGCTCCGTCGCGGCCGATCCGCGCCAGCGTCCGCCCACATATGCGCGGATCGCCGTCACCTCACCACCGCTCACATCGATCGCGAGCCGCACCGGACCGGGCTCGCAGTCGTCTTCCCACTCGTCGCGTCCCGCGCCGTGCACAACGCGCCGCCCACCCGCCGAGATGAACCCGCGGCCGTTCCCGCACACGCCAGCGCGGGCCGCGTACTCCAGGCGCACCGTTCCCGTCCCCGCCGCCCGCACCCGCGCCGCGATCCCCTGCGCGTCGACAGTCGCCGCCGCGAGGAGCAGCGCGGCCCCGAGCCCCGTCGCGCGCGCGGTCACTTGGCGATCAACTCGGCCAGGAACTGCGCCGCGCGAGGGTCCCGGGACTGCCCGAGCCAGAAGATCGCCTTCTTACGCAGCTCACGATCAGACTCGGTGCGCGCGACGTCCATCAGCTTGTCTACCGCGGCCGCGTCCCGCCGCTGCGAGAGCACGAAGAGCACCTGCTCCTTCATCTCGCGGTCGGTGTTCGCCGCATAGACCGACCCGAGGGTCGCGACGGAGGTCCCGCCCGACTGCCCCGCCCAGAAGAGCGCCTGCTTGCGCCGCTCCAGCGAGAGCTTCGGATTGCTCGCCTGCTCGACAAGCCACGCCCCCTGGCTCCGGTTCTGGGAGACCGCAAAGAGGATCTTGTCCTGCACATCAGCATCGGTGATGGTTGGAAAGAGCTTCTTGAGGAAGTCGACATGCTCAGCGTCACGCGACTGCCCGAGCCAGAAGATCGCCTCGAGGCGGAGTTCCGGGTTCGCGCTGTTGCTCGCGGCGTACTCGCGCAGCGCGGCGTAGCCACGCGGCGACTTGGACTGTGCGAGCGAGAACATCGCCTTCTTCTGGAGTGCTTCGTCCTTGCCGTCCTTGAGCAACTGCTCGAGGAGCGTCACCGCCTTCTCGCTCCGCGTCTGGGAGAGCCAAAACACGGCTTGTTCGCGCACCTCGGTGTCAGGATCGCGCTGCGCGGCGTCCATGAGCGCGTCCACGACCGTCTCGTCCTGACGCACCTTCTGCGAGAGGAGCCAGACCGCCTTGCGGCGCAGGCACTCGCTCCCGGCGTCGCGGCGCGCCATCACCTTCTTCAGCACCGGCACTGCGGACTCGGCGTTCATCTGCAGGAGTGCGTTGAGCGCTTCGATCCGCTCGTCATCCTCGTCGGCGCAACGATCCGCGCGACGCGCGGGGCCACCAGTGCTGCCAAGCGAGGCGAGTGGGGCAAGCGGGTCGCGCGCAGCTCGTGGCGCCCGCGCCCGATCCGCTTCGGCGGAGGCACGAGCCGTGGCGGCCACATCTGAACGCATCGAGTCGAGCGCACCGGCGAGCGCGGTCCCCG
The DNA here is from genome assembly GCA_019745365.1 of Gemmatimonadaceae bacterium. Taxonomy (GTDB): domain Bacteria; phylum Gemmatimonadota; class Gemmatimonadetes; order Gemmatimonadales; family Gemmatimonadaceae; genus JAIETI01. The sequence continues at coordinate 9,479 of JAIETI010000098.1, forward strand.
CGATTGCGAGCCCCGCACGGGCCGCGTCGAGCGCGCCCGTCACGAGCGCGGGCACACTCGCACTCGCCGCTTCAGCGATCGCCGCGGCCGCATCGGCATCACCCTCGCGCGCCAAGCTCCCGCGGATGCGCGTCGCGAGCGCCTTCGGCTCGCCTCCCTTCACGATCGCGCTCTCCGGGTACTCGTCGAAGAGCCGCTCGAGCAGCTCCTCGGCGCGCTGACGCTGCGATACGCGCCCCGTGCGGTAGCGGGCGAACGCTTCCCAGTAGAGCGCCTCGCTCGCGTACTTCGACTTGGGCCACCCCGTGTACACGCGATGCAGCGTCTGCGCCGCGCGGTCGTAGGCCTCGTCGGAGATCGCCGCGCGTCCGGCGCGGAAGAGCGAGTCCACCGTGTCAGCTTCGACGCGCCAGGCACCGCGCGTGACGTCGCGCAGGTCGCGAGCGCTCGTGGCGCCGATGGTCGTGGCGGCCAGAGCCGCGAGAATGATGAGCTTCATGATGGCTTCTCCTCAGGTTCCGCGCGCGAGCACGTTCGGCCCTGCCGAACGGAGTCGCGCACGCAAATGGGTACGGTCAAGGGCTCGCGCGACCGCAGCGGAATCGTCCGCCGCATCGCCGGAGCGTTGGATCAGTTGCACCAGCACCAACTCGAGATCGCTCAGGAGTTGGCGCCGTTCGGTATCGCGCCCCGTGGGCGCGTCGATCAACAGGCGGGTGGTGCTCAAGAGCTCGCGCGCCGACCGGGTGAAGTCGTCACGGAGCGCACTGTCGCCCTCGACATCCGCGGCGTAGCTCGCGAGCAGCACGTCCACGCGGCCGAGGTGTTCGCGGGTGACGACGGCGTACGGTGAGAACGCCGGGTCGCTCGCCGACTCGGCACGCCGGGTGGCGAGGGACGTCGAACTAGGGATCGGCGCCTCTCCCACCGGAGACGCGACCAGCGCCGCGGCCACGGAGGCGCTCGGAGCAGACGCGCTCGGCGTCGCCGGAGTTGGTGCGCGCGTCGGCCCGAACGAGCGTCCGATGATCACCCCCGCGAGCAGCGTCGCCGCGAGCGCACCCCAGATCGGACGTACGCCGAACCGACGTGGCGTCGACACGATCGCGACCGGAGTCGCCGCCGCCGCGCGTCGTGCCTGGATCGCCTCCCACATCGCATCGCGCGGCGCGGGTGGTGGCTCGTGCAGCGATGCCGCCGCGTCGGCCACCCACCGATCGAACCGTTCGTCTGTGTCGTGTTCGTGCGTCATTGCCATTCTCCGGCGAACTCGTGGAGCGCTGCACGCAACTTCCCCCGGGCCCGGAAGAGCTGCGCCTTCGATGTGCCCGGCTGGATGCCGAGTGCCGACCCGATCTCCTCGTGCGTGAACCCTTCGACATCGTGCATCACGAACACCATCCGGTAGCCGTCGGGGAGCGCATCGATCGCCTCACGCATCCGCTGCTTCAGGTCCGGCTCCGACTCCCGGGCGGTGATCGCCACCTCAGGGAGCTCGTCCATCCCCTGCTCCCGTCCGTGGATGCGCTTCACCTTGCGCAGCCCGTTCAGGATCACCGAGACGGCGATCGCGTGCAGCCAGGTCGAGAGCGCACTGTCGGCACGGAACTCCGACAGCTTGTCGAACGCCCGCACGAACGTGTCCTGCGTGTACTCGCGTGCGAGCGCCTCGTCCCCCGTCATCCGGTAGGCGAGCCGGTGGATCCGATCCACGTGTCGCTCGTAGAACGCTCGCTCGGCGCGAGGGTCCTGCAGGCGTACGCGGTCGATCAGCGCAGCGTCGTCCACCGAAGGTGGCGGGTGGGGGCTCCCGTCATGGCACCCCTCCGACAACGAGTGTCGGGAAAGGGTTGCGTGCTCAGCCGGGCCAGGCGGCTCAGGGGACGATCGGCCCGCGGAGGGAGGTGAAGAGGGCGCTGATCTCGGTGGCGCTGTCGACCGCGCGCGGATCGGTGTTCACCTGGCGGAACGGGGTGAATCGACGCGTCTCGGGGAACCAGGGCGGGCGGCGATTCGTGGTCTGGCAGGGGTCGACGGCGCTGCGTTCGCGGAGCCCCTCTCCCGTGCCGCCGTAGAGGAGCCTCGGGCGCAGCGCGATCAACGCCCCGACGCGATTCAAGCAGCCGCTGGTCGTCGTCGTCGACGCGTTCGCCGGGCAGGTGCGCACCGTCTGGGTGTTCGTGTACCAATAGCGCCACGCGCTCCCCGTCCAATACCAGTACGGCTCCGCGTCCCCCTCATTCCCCAGCGCGCCGCCCATCGCGAGCACCGAGGCGTGAAGCGTGAGATCGCGATCGCCACCCAACGGCGTCATGTAGTACGGATTCATCCCATCCGAGAAGGCGCTGTTGCTCTGGACCATCTGCGGCCGGACCATCGCGCCGTCGGCGATATCGAGCGAATCGCGGAAGATCAGTCCGAGTTGGTTGCGGCAGAGGTTCGTGCTATCGGTCGGCTCGGCATCGTACTTGAGGTCATCGACGAGCGTGCCGCGTCCCATAACGTAGACCGTGGCGTAGCCACGCATCGTCCCGCTGAGATAGATCGTGCCATCCACGCGCACGACGCCGCGTGAGCCGCTGTTGTACGCAGCGGAGAGCGGCCAGAGGTACGGGGCTTCGATCGCTTGTCGCACCGAGGTGCTGATGCCGGTCGGTGCGGTGCCGGGGAAGATGCGCCACGCACCGAGGACGGAGTGGGTACCTGCGAGGCATCGCCCCGTCGTGGTCGCCCCGCTGTTCATCGTGCACGTTCGCACGGTGATCGTGAAGGTTGTGTCCTGACCGCCGTACGGCGTGGAAGAGACTCCCCACGGGACCGTATCCGAGGCCGCACTCCCCGTGACCGCACCCGAGCTGTTCGTGAACCGCTCGCTCGTCAGCAGGAACGGGCTCCCCGCGGGGAAGCACCGCGCCTTCTTCTGGATCATGATGTTCCGCATGTTAGTGCGGTTTGCGTTCGTATTGTTCGCGGCGTAGAGGGCTGCCGTCGCGGCGCTGACGGTCGGGTTGGTGCTCGATTGGATGCGCGTCGTGACCCAACTGGAGCGATGCGCCGCGATCGTGAAGAACTCCTCGCGGCCGCCGATGGTATAGAACGCCCCGCACTGGTGCTGCAAGACCGGTTCGGTGGCAAGGTCGAGCCCCCATTGCCCCGCGCCACCCGGAAAGGTGAACTGCGTCATCGAGGCCCGGAGTCGCGTGGTGTCCATCCCGGCGGCGAGGTCGAAGACGCGGAAGAAGCCCTCGGTCGAGTCGATGGCGCCCCCGTTATTCGCATCGAATGCGAGGAACTCCATCCGGCTCCCCCGCGTCTGCCACCACCCGGCCCACCCCGTGCTCGAGCCCGAGACGGGCGTGAATCGCAGATTCCCAGCCGTCGCGCGCGCCGCGAGGTTCGTGAAGCGCGTCGTGTCCGGGAACGGGATCGGTCGGATCGCGGTGTCGGCGATGACGCGGTAGACCCCGGTGCCGGTCATACCGGTCACGGTCGTGACCGTGTCCCAAAACACGGTGCTGCTGATGCGCCAGCGCGCGTTGCTCCACGCGCGCCCCCGCACGAAATCGGCACTGCCGAGTGTGACGCCGCTGGGAAAGGTGTGATAGAACGCCCCGAAGCGCTGGAATTGCTCCGGCGTCATGTCGAGTCGCGCGGCGCGGCGCACGACCCCATCCCAGCTCGCGGTGGCGAGGATCGTCAGATACCGTCCGTTGAATCCACTCGTGTCACCCGTGAGGCCGATGTACGCACTGACCCGCACGTTGCTCACCGCCGTGCCGCCC
>JAIETI010000009.1 GCA_019745365.1 Gemmatimonadaceae bacterium
GGGGTGGGTATCCGGCCCGCCGAGCAATCCGAACTACTGGATGGACGGGAGAGTTGTTAATTGGCTCGATAGTGGCGCATAAACGGCGTTATAGTGTCCTAATAAGTGCACGTAAGGGCCATGACCGCACCGTGGCAATAATGCCCTCGCAAGCGAATCGCATCCGTCGTACGTTATCCCTCGTCCCCCATCCGGAACCGCTGATGCCCGCTCGCCGACTCACCGCGCTCGCCGCCCTTTTCGCCATCTCTGCCTGCACCGCGCAACGGTGGAGCCCATCGCAAACGTTCGATGATCACACCGTGCACGCGGCCATGATGGAGCGCGCCGGTGGGTTGAGCACCCAAGGGCAGGGGACCGGCACGCCGGGAATCCCCGCCGGGAACGCCGAAGCCGCCGCGCGCCTCGCCGCCTCCACGCGCCACGGCGAGTGGGTGAAGTTCGCCTGGGAGCCGGGCTCGGCGGACTCGATCATGGCCTGGGTCGTCTATCCCGAATCGAAGAAGAAGGCTCCGGTCGTCGTGGTGATCCACGAGATCTTCGGGCTCTCCACCTGGGTGCGCGGCGTCGCCGATCAGCTCGCCGCCGATGGCTTCATCGCCGTCGCCCCGGACCTGATCTCCAAGGCGCGCGGCGGCCCCTCGGTCGATGAGCTCGCGCGCGACTCCGCGACCAAGCTCATCCGCACCGTCGATGTCGCCACCATGAACAAGGGTGTCTTCGCGGCCGCCACCTACGGGATGTCGCTCCCCGCCGCACAGAAGAAGTACGGCGTCGTCGGCTACTGCTGGGGCGGCTCGGCCACCTTCAATCACGCCGTCTTCAACGGGAAGAACTTCGGCGGCGGCGTGGTCTACTACGGCACATCGCCCAACCGCGACTCGCTCCCCCGCGTGCAAGCCCCCGTGCTCGGCCTCTATGGCGGCAACGACGCCCGCGTGAACGCCACCATCGGCTACGCCGACACCGTGATGACGCAGCTCAAGAAGAGCTACACGTACAAGATCTTCGACGGGGCGGGACACGGCTTCCTGCGCGCGCAGGAGCAGCCGGCGAATCTCGAAGCCGCCAAGCAGGCGTGGCCGATGACGATCGAGTTCTTCAAGAAGAACCTCAAGTAGTCGTCGTGCCGCGCGCCATCGCGAAGACGGCGCACCACACGGGCCACGACCCGCTCATCTCGAAGAAGTCGTCGAAGTAGATCAGACCTCGCCCCTCGAGCGCATCCACCAGCGCTCCAGGGGCGTCGTCGTCATGGAGCGGCCCGACTACAATCAGCCCGCCCTCCACCGCGAACTCCTCGGCGGTCAGCGTCAGCGCCGCGTCGATATCAGCGCGCGTGAGGCCACTCCGATCGAAGGCCTCCTTCTTGATGAGGATCGTCGGGGCGTCGGAGGGGAGGCGGATCGGCATCGGCGGAGGGGCAAAGAGTCAGCTGCATCGTAGTCGCTCCCGCACGCATTGGGTAGAATTCGACCATGAACGCAGATGTCATCGTCGTCGGCGCCGGCCATGCCGGCACGGAAGCGGCCGTCGCCGCCTCCCGCCTCGGCGCACGCGTCTGCCTGATCACGTCGAACCTCGACACGATCGGGCAACTCTCCTGCAACCCTGCCATGGGTGGAGTCGCCAAGGGGACCGTGGTCCGCGAGATCGACGCCCTCGGCGGCGTGATGGGACGCGCCACCGACCGCGCGACGATCCAGTTCCGGATGCTGAACCGCGGCAAGGGCCCCGCCGTCTGGGCGCCGCGCGCACAGGCCGATCGTGCTCGGTACAAGGCCGCCGTGCGCGACGAGGTCGAACGCCACACCGGCGTCGCGCTCGTGCAGGGGACCGTCGCCGCGCTGATCATCGAACAGGGGCGCGTCGCCGGGATCACCATGCTCGACGGGCGTGCGTTCCGCGCCCGCGCCGTGGTGATCACCACGGGCACCTTTGGGAATGGCGTGATCCACATCGGCACGGGCTCACGCGTGAGCGGTGGGCGCGCGGGCGAGAGTGCGACCACACATCTCACCGCACAGCTCGCTGAGCTTGGGCTCGCGGTGCAGCGCTTCAAGACCGGGACCCCGCCCCGCATCGATGGCCGCTCCGTCGATTTCTCGCGGCTTGAGCCGCAGGCGAGTGAGCTGCACGACTTCGATTATCGATGGAGCGCGCTCGCGCGCGCGGATCTCCCCTCGCGTCCGCAGCGCCCCTGTTGGATCACGCACGTCGAGGAGCGCGCCAAGGCGGTGGTGCGCGCGCGGATCGACGAGAGCGCGATGTACGGCGGGAGCATCGAGGCCACGGGCCCACGCTACTGCCCGAGCATCGAGGACAAGATCGTCCGCTTTCCGCACGCGGAGCGGCATCAGCTCTTCCTCGAACCCGAAGGGCTCGACACCCACGAGCTCTACGTCAACGGGCTCTCGACCTCGCTCCCAGTCGATGCGCAGCTTGAACTGCTGCACGCGGTGCCGGGGCTCGAACAGGCGGCGATGACGCGCGCGGGCTACGCGATCGAATACGATTTTTATCCGCCCACACAGCTCGAGCCCACGCTCGGCGTGCGTGCGCTCCCGGGGCTCTTCCTCGCCGGCCAGATCAACGGCACCACCGGCTATGAAGAGGCGGGTGCGCAGGGGGTGGTCGCCGGCTTCAATGCAGGGCTCCACGCGACCGAGCGTGATCCACTGATCTTTGGTCGCGACACGTCGTATATCGGCGTGCTCGTGGATGACATCGTCGCGCGGGGGGTCGATGAACCGTATCGCCTCTTCACCTCGCGATCGGAGTTCCGGCTCACCGTGCGGCAGGACAACGCGATCCGGCGACTCGCCCGCATCGGCCGCACCCTCGGCATCTACACCGACGAGGAGGAGCGCACGATCGACGCGCGTCTCCGTGCGGAAGACGATCTCGCCGCGCGCGCGCGCAACACGAGCATCACGCCCGCGCAGGCCGACCCACTGTTGGAGAGCACCGGGACCGCGCCGCTCGCGCACGCGCTCCCCGTGGCGGAGCTCGCCAAGCGGCAGGGAGTCACGCTGGGCGCGCTGCTCCACGCGGCCGGCGCGTCAGCGGGCGACGATGCGGAGGCGCTCGTGACCGTGGAGCTCGAGCTTAAGTACGCGGGATACTTCGTGCGCGAGCGCGAGCAGGCCGCGCGGTTGCATCGGCTCGCCGATTTCGCCTTGCCGGAGCACGCGCCCTATGAGGCGATGATCTCGCTCTCGACCGAGGCGCGGCAGAAGCTCGCGCGGCGCCGACCGAGTTCGTTGGCGATGGCGGCGCGGATCCCCGGGGTGAGCCCGGCCGATCTGCAGAACCTGGTCCTCGAGATCGAGAAGTGGCGCCGCGCCTAGCGGCGCTCCTGCTCCTGGTCCTCGGCTTCGTGCCGTGGGCCACGCTTCTTCCCGGCGGTGAGCAGGATCGTGCGTGGTGGCCGCGGCTGCTTGATCACGCGAACGGAACGCTCATCTGTGCGGGGGTCGGCTTCATCGCCTGGATGCTGGTGCGTCGACGCGCAATCGCGTGGCGTATGCCGCGACTGCCGACCGTGCCGCTGTGGGGAGTGATGGCGGGAGCGTTCGCGCTCTACGTCGCGATCGCGTGGGGCGTGCTCAGTCATCGTCCGTTGTTGATCGACGAGATCGTGCAGCTCTGGCAGGCACGGGTGTACGCGAGCGGTGCGCTCTCGCTCCCGACGGAGCGGTATCCCGAGTTCCGCTCGATCCTGCATGTGGTCGATGTCGGCGCACGCACGTATTCACAGTTCCCGCCCGGAGGACCGGCCTTTCTCGCGCTCGGCGTGCTCGTGGGGGCGCCGTGGATCGTGGGCCCAGCGTTCGGCGCACTCTCGGTGGGGCTCATGGGACGCCTCGCGCGCGGGCTCGCCGCGGAGGATGCGGAGGATGCGAGCGCGGCACGCTTCGGTGTTGCGACCGCGGCCCTATTCGCGGTGACGCCCTTCGTGGCATTCATGGCCGCGTCGCACATGAACCATGTGACCGCGCTCTGGGCGCTCCTGGTCAGTGCGGTCGCGCTGCAACACCACACGCGAGAGCACGCGCCGCACGCCGGCGTGGGTTCGGCCTTCGTCGTGGGTACCGGGCTCGGTATCGCGGCTACTGTGCGCCCGCTCGATGCGTTCGCCTTCGCGATCCCGAGTGCGATCTGGCTCTTGGTGCGTGCGCGGCGTTCGCCACGGCACCTGATGGCGCTACTCGCGAGCGGGGTGGGGGTGGCGCTCCCCTTCGCGGCGATGATGTATGTGAATGCGGAGACGACCGGCGCACCGCTGCGCTTCGGATACGATGTGCTTTGGGGGAGCGCGCACGGATTGGGCTTCCACGCGGCGCCCTGGGGGGCGGCACACACGCCGATGCGCGGGATCGAGCTGCTCTCGCTCTACGCCACGCGGCTGCAGTCGTATCTCTTCGAGCTTCCCGTCCCGTCGCTTCTTTTTCCCGCCGCGGCGCTCTGGCTCTCGCGCGGTGCGCTGCGCGCGATGGATCGCTACCTCCTCGCGAGCGCCGCGCTCCTGCTCGCGAGCTACGGCGCGTACTGGCACGACGGCTTCTTTCTCGGACCACGGTTCGTGTACCCGCTCGCGCCGGTGCTCGTGCTTTGGACCGCGCGATTGCCGCGACTGCTGGCGCCACGACTCTCCGGGCCGGTGCGTATCGGCGTGCTCTCGGGTGTCGCGGCCGCGCTCGTGCTCGCGATCACGGCGAATCTCCCGCTGCGCGTCGCGCAGTACCGAAACGGGCTCACCTCGATGCGGGTGGACTACGCACGCCTCGCGCGCGACGCCGACGCAACGGGTGGCCTGATCTTCGTGCGCGAGAGTTGGGGCGCGCAGCTGATGGCGCGGCTCTGGGCACTCGGCGTGAGTCGTCCGGCGAGTGCGGCGTACTATCGTGGCATCGATGCGTGTGCGCTCGATGGCGCCATCGCGGAGGCAGAGCGGTCGGCGTGGTCGAGCGCTGCGCTTGAGGCGCGCCTGCAGACGCTGCTTGCTGACTCGGCGAAGCTCGTTGCATCGCCCGTGAGTCCCGACACCACCGAGCGTGCGCTGCCGGGGTCGGTGTATCCCGCGCGCTGCAGCGATCGGATCATGGCGGACCGCGGCGGGTACACGCATCTGGCACCGACCTTGGTGAGCGAGGCGGACGGCACGCGCTGGCTCCGCGATCTCGGTGATCGGAACCGACTCGCGGTGGAGGCCGATCCGCAGCGGTCGCCCTGGCTGCTACTCCGTGATGGTGCAGCGGCGGATGCGCGCTTTCGGCTCGTGCGGCTCTCGCGTGACTCGATGCTTCGCGCTGAGCTCCCGTAGAACCACCTCTTTGTGTCCTTCCTGTCTTTCCTGTCCTTCCTTTCCTTCCGGCTCTTGCCATGACCCGCACCCGTCTTGCCGTCGCGCTCATCGCCTCGCTCGTGCTCGGTCGCGCCTCCGCCGCGCAGAGCCCGGAGGCCATTCGCCTCGACGCCGCTCCCAGCCGTGATCGCGGATCGATCACGACCACCGCGCGCGCGGAGATGGAGATGCGTCCCGATCGGGCCTCGATCACCTTCGCGGTCGAGACGCGCGGCGCCAGCGCCGCGGTGGCGGGGAGCAGCAATGCGCGGCGCGCCAAGGCGGTGATCGACACCCTCCGCTCGCTCGGTGTACTCGCGGACGAGATCACCACGCAGGGCGTGCAGATCGGCGCGGAGTACGCGTACGAGCCGCGGAGTGCGCCGAGGGTGACTGGGTATGTGGCGCGGAACGCAGTGACGATCGAGGCGAAGAATCTCGAGCTGGTCGGGCGACTGATCGACGCCGCGCTCGGCGCACAGGCGAACAATGTCGGCGGGCTCCGCTTCTATGCGTCGAACGACGAGGCGATGCGCCGGCAGGCGCTGGCGAAGGCCGTGGAACGTGCGCGACTCGATGCCGAAGCGATGGCGAAGGCCGCCGGCGGCACGCTGGGGAGTTTGATCGAGCTGTCGAACAGCGAGGGCTTCGTGCGTCCGATGTTCGAGAGCGAGATGAAGGTGTTCGCCGCGCGTGCGGATGTGGCGACGCCGGTGCAGTCGGGGACGCTGAAGGTTGAAGCGACCGTGACGGCGCGGTGGGGATTCCTGCCGCGGTAGTCGTCGGGCGCGTCGCGCCGTCGAGCGTACGACTATTCACGCTTGACGATATTATCGCGTCACGATACTATCCGTGATGCTCGTCTCGTTCCGCGATGCGATGACGGAGGCACTCGCGCGCGGGAGACGTGTGCCTCGGTTCGTTTCCATCGAGGCCGTGGCCCGACGAAAGCTCCGGCAGCTGGAGATCGCGGGTCAGCTCTCAGATCTCGCCGTTCCGCCCGGGAATCGGCTTGAGCCGCTCCGAGGCAACCGCGCAGGACAACACAGCATTCGAGTTAACGACCAATACCGGGTCTGCTTTCGGTGGACGCCAGCTGGCACAGCCGATGTCGAGATCGTGGACTATCACCGATGAGGAAGGTCACGATGCGCCAACTCAAGCCTGTCACTCCTGGCGAGCTGCTCCGCGAGGAGTTCTTGGTCCCACTCGGCATCACCCAGTACCGGGTGGCGAAGGAGATTGGTGTTTCCGCTCAGCGGATTGGCGAGATTGTCGCCGGCAAGCGGGCGATCAGCGCCGACACCGACCTTCGACTCTGTCGTTTTTTCGGGCTGTCGAGTGGGTACTGGCTCCGTGCACAGGCGGCATACGACACAGAGGTTGCGGAGCGAGCGCTTGCTTCGGCGCTGAAGAAGATCAAGCCGTGGGTGGGATCGGCGGCGTAGCTGGCCGGTCAGCTGAGAGGGGGGAGTCACTCTCCACAGCCGGTCCCATATCTCCACAGACACCGCCAAACCCTGTGGGAATGTTCCACGTGAAACATCGGTAGCTAGTCGCGGGGGGTGGGGGCCGGTATATTCGGCCTCCACTTCTTTTTTCCCGAGTTTCACGTGGCACGTATCATCGCGATCGCGAATCAGAAGGGTGGGGTCGGCAAGACGACCACCGCCGTGAACCTCGCCTCCTCGCTCGCAGCGGCGGAGCAGCGGGTCCTTCTCATCGACGCTGACCCCCAGGGGAACGCGACGAGTGGGATTGGACTGTCAGGGGAAGAACTCGGGGACACGACCTATGACGTCCTCCTCGAGCCGACCCGCCTCCCAACAGCGGTTCGCAGCGCGGTGCAGTTCCGCTCCCTCGACGTCCTCCCCGCCACGCCAGACCTGGCCGCCGCGGAGATCGAGCTCGTCGAGCGCGAGGGACGGGAAGGGGCCATGCGCGAGGCGATCGCCCTCGTCGCCGACCGCTACGACTACGTCCTCATCGACTGCCCCCCATCGCTCGGCCTCATCACGCTCAACATGCTCGTGGCGGCCGACGCCCTGCTGATCCCCCTCCAGTGCGAGTACTACGCCCTCGAAGGGATCTCACAGCTCCTGAATACGGTTCGGCTCGTCCAGCAGGGTCCCAACCCCTCGCTCGACATCGACGGCGTACTCCTCACCATGTACGACGCCCGCCTCAACCTCTCTCGCCAGGTCGCCCAGGACGCCCGAGAGTTCTTCGGGCCCAAAGTGTTCACCGCGGTCATCCCCCGAAACGTCCGCCTCGCGGAAGCCCCATCGTTCGGGAAGCCGATCATTCTGTACGACGTTGCATCCGTCGGTGCACAGGCGTACCTGAGCGTAGCCCAAGAGGTGATGGCTCGGACAGGCCGAGCCGGAAGAACAGTAAGTACAGGAAATACAGGAAACAAACCTGTCGAAACAGCGGCAGTATAGAGTCATACACAAGCCACCAAAGCGCCATTTTCTGTCTTTCCTTTCTTTCCTGCCTTTTCTTTTTTTCCTGCTCCTTCCCACACGCCGCCCCCTCCGTGTCCACCGACAAACCCCGCCTTGGCCGCGGACTTGAGGCCCTCCTCAACTCCAGCCGCGTCGCAGCGCGCCAACCCGCTGCGGACACGCCGCGCGAGTCGAGCGCGACCGCCGGGCTCCGGACGCTCGCGCTCTCCGCGATCCGGCCGAACCCGATGCAGCCGCGCAAGGAGTTCCGCGAGGATGAGCTCGCCGACCTCGAGGCGAGTCTGCGCGTGAACGGCCTCCTGCAGCCGATCAACGTACGCCCCGCACCGAACGGCGTCGGCTTCGAACTCATCGCCGGCGAGCGTCGCTTCCGTGCCGCGCAACGACTCGGCTGGAAGGAGATCCCTGCGCTCGTCAAAGACATCGACGACCGCACGCTCCTCACGCTCGCGATGATCGAGAACCTGCAGCGCAGCGATCTCAATCCGATCGAAGAGGCCGAGGGGTATCAGCGCCTGATGAGCGACTTCTCGCTCTCGCAGCAGGAAGTCGCGGATGTCGTCGGCAAGGATCGCTCGACGATCGCCAATATGCTCCGCCTTCTCGCGCTCCCCGTCGCCGTGCGCAAGCTCGTGCGCGACGGGGCGCTCTCGATCGGCCACGCCCGTGCCCTCCTCGGCCTTGGCGACGCGCATCGCATCGCGGAGCTCGCGAAGGTCGTGATCGCTGAGGAGCTCTCGGTGCGACAGGTGGAACAACGTGTGCGCGAAGCTGCGCCTGGAAAGGGGCGCGCCACGAAGGCCACCACCGCGGCGACGGACACGCGCAGCGCGGAAGTGCGTCGCCTCGAGGGCGAGCTGCGCAAGGCGCTGCAGACTGATGTGCGCATCGATGCGGACCGCGACCACAAGGGCGAGGTGCGCATCTCCTTCTACTCCGCGGACGATCTCGAGCGCGTGCTCGATGTCATCCTCGGCGCCCGGCGCGACGCGCTCTGATGGTGCAGGCGGATCGGCACGGCGATCTATTCACCCGCGACGGCGGGAAGATGATCGTGCATGTGCAGCGCGAGAACGGGCTGGCACATCGCACCTTCGTCTTCACCGCATGGCAGGTGCGCGCGCTGCGGATCCTGACGTCGCGGCCGGCCCTCGTGCTCATCGCGTTGGCGGCGATCTCGTGGGGCTATCTCGCCACACAGTCCGCGCGAGTGCCGGTCCTCACGCGACGCATTACCCAGCTCGAGCAGGACAACCGGCGGATCGACACGCTGGCGGCCGAGCTCGCGCAGTTGCAGACCCGATATGACCAGGTACAGCGTATGTTGAGTCGTCCCTCGACCGGAGCGCGCTGATGGCGATGTTCAATAAGGATGGCGCGGGAAAAGAGAATCGTCCTGCCACCGAAGGTTCACTCTCGATCATCGCTGCCGGGGTGCGGATCGCCGGCGACATCGAGTCGCAGGGCACCCTCAAGATCGACGGCCAGATCGACGGCTCGGTGCTCAACGCCCGTCAGGTGATGCTCGGCCGCGATGGCGCGATCAACGGGAATGTCAGCGCCGACGAAGTCGTGGTCGGCGGCACGATCGAGGGGAGCGTCCATGCTCGTACGCGGCTGGAGCTGCAATCGAGCGCAGCCGTGCACGGAGATATCGAGACCAAATCGATCGTGGTCCTCGAGGGCGCAAAGATCAATGGAGTGGTTCGGATGACCGAGACACGCGCTGCTCTGGGAGTAGTAGAAGGCGGGGCCAGAGCCGCAAAGTAGCCACTCAGACACCAGCAACCATTTGTTCCCGTTTTTCCTGTAACTCCTTTATTTCCAGTCTCTTTCGACATCTATTCCATTGCGTTTTCAGCCTCCAGTACTCCGCTTCGCGACCCTTTTCCACCTCGCGTTGTGGACAACCGTTTCCTGTGGGAAACCCGCTGCGAAGGCCGGGACGGAGCCGACCTTCTCGGTCGCACTCCTCACGCCAGGCCCGATCTCCGACAAGAGCTGGAATGCCTCTGCCTACGAAGGGCTCACCCGCATCAAGGACTCACTCGACGCGGCGGTGAGCCATGTGCAGACCAAGACCCCGGCCGAGTTCGAGGAAAACTTCCGGCAGTACGCGGCCAAGGGGTATCGTTTGGCCTTCGGCCACGGGTTCGAGTTCCAGGATGCAGCAATGCGGGTCGGCGCTGAGGCGCCGAAGACGATCTTCGTCACGACCGGCGGCGCGAAGGTCGCTGGCAATGTTGCTGCGATGTCGTTCGCGTTCGATGAGCCTTCGTTCTTGGCAGGGATGGTCGCGGCGGCGGCCTCCAAGAGCGGCGTGATCGGCTGCATCGGAGGCACAGAACTCCCACCGGTCAAGACGAGCTTCGCGGCCTTCGCTGCAGGGGCAAAGCTGGTGCGCCCCGACATCCGTGTGCTCACCGCGTACATCGGCAACTGGGACGACGCGAGCGCGGGGAAGGAGCAGGCACTCGCGCAGATGGGGCGCGGCGCGGATGTGATCTTCCAGAATGCGGACGCAGCGGGGCTCGGGATCTTCCAGGCGGTGCGCGAGAGCGCGAGCGCGCTCATCGTCGGGTCGAACGCGAACCAGAACGCGCTCCTCGCCGAGCGCGCGCTCGGGAGCGTGGTGATCGACGTGCCGCGCGCGTTCTTGAGCGTGGCGCGCGAGGTGCAGGCGGGGACGTTCACCGCGCGGGTGATCCGCATGGATACGCGCTCGGATGTCGTGCGCTGGGAAGCGAACGCCGCGCTCGCCGATCGCGTGAGTGCGCCGGTGCGTGCGCGGGTGGACTCGGTGCTCGCGACGATGCGCGCGGGCACCTTCACCGCCAGCTACGACGGCCGATGAGTCGTCCCCTGGTGGGGCTCGCCGAGCTCGCGCATCACACCGACTCGTTCCTCCGCACCGCGGAGATCGCGGACTATCCGCAGGCGCTCAACGGCGTGCAGGTGCGGAACCGCCAGCCCCTCTCGCGCGTGGCAGTGGCGGTCGATTGCTCGGTGCGTACGATCCGCGCCGCGATCGCGGCGGAGGCACAGCTCTTGTTGGTGCATCACGGGCTCTTCTGGGGCGGACTCCAGCGCATCACCGGGCCGTTCTACGATCGGCTTCAGCTCCTCCTCTCGCACGACATCGCCCTCTACTCGTCGCATCTCCCACTCGACGGCCATGCCGAGTTGGGGAACGGCGTGCAGCTCGCGCAGGCGCTCGGGCTCGCGGTGAGTGGCGGCTTCGCCGAGTACAAGGGATTCGCGTGCGGCGTGCAGGGGAGCGCTGATCTTCCGACGAACGAACTGCACGAGCGTGCGGTCGCGTTCAGCGCGCCGTGGGGGCATCGCACCATCAGCTCGCCGATCCCTGACGGACACCGCACGCGGCGCTGGGCGATCTGCACCGGGAGCGGCGCGCAGGTCGAGACGCTTGCCCAGGCGCGCGCACTCGGGATCGATACGCTGATCGTCGGCGAAGGGCCGCACTGGAGTGCGGTGGATGCTGACGAGCACGGTTTCGTGATCATCTACGCGGGGCACTACGCCACCGAGACGCTCGGCGTGCGCGCGCTCGCCGGGCACTGGGAGACGCGCTTCGGGCTCCCGTGGCAGTTCATCGACGCGCCCACGGGGCTGTGACCGCCGCGCCCCTCGCGCTGCGAGGGATCCACGTCCGCTTCGGCGAGACGGTCGCGCTCGATGATGTCTCGCTGACCGTCCGCCCGGGGACGATCCACGCCGTCCTCGGTGAGAACGGAGCGGGGAAGAGCACACTGATGCGCGTCGCGTTCGGCTTACAGCGCCCCAGCGCCGGCGCGCTGCTCCACGACGACCGACCGGTGACGATCGCGACGCCCCGTGACGCGATGCGGCTCGGGATCGGCATGGTCCATCAGCACTTCGTGCTCGTCCCTGCCTTCACGGTCGCGGAGAGCGTGGCGCTCGGTGATGCGACGCTCGATCTCAGCGCCACGCGCGCGAAGATCGCCGCGCTCAGCGCCGAGACCGGACTCGCGGTCGATCCCGATGCGCGCATCGACAGCCTCGGTGTCGGCGCGCAGCAGCGCGTGGAGATCATCCGGGCGCTCGCGCGCGATGCGCGGGTGCTCCTCCTCGATGAACCGACGGCGGTGCTGACGGCCACGGAAGCGGAGGAGCTGCTCGCCTGGGCGCGTCGCTTTGTGGAGCAGGGCGGGGCGGTGGTCCTGATCACGCACAAGCTTCGCGAAGCGCTCGTGGTCGCGGACGAGATCACCGTGCTGCAGCGCGGCCGCGTCACCCTCTCGGCCGCGCGCGCGGCGGTGGACGAGGCGACCGTGCTGCGGGCAATGGTCGGCGAGCTACCCACGGCAGTCCCGCGCGCGGCGCCGACGCCGACGGGTGCGCCGGTGTTCGCGTTCGCGGGGCTCGAACTGCGCGATGCACGTGGCATCGTGCGGCTGCGAGGCGCGAAGGGCGAGGTCCGCGCGGGCGAGATCGTCGCGATCGCCGGCGTGGAGGGCGCGGGTCAACGCGAACTGTTGCGAGCGCTCGCCGGACGCTTGGCGCCGAGTGCGGGGACGCTGTCCCGTCCTCACGCGTGCGGCTGGGTGCCAGAGGACCGGCTGCATGATGCGGTGATCCCGAGCTTCACCCTCACCGAGAATCTGGCGCTGCGTGGCGCGAGCGAGCGGCGCGGTACGATCGACTGGCCGAGTCTTGCGCGTGAAGCGCAAGCACTGCTCGCCGCGCACGACGTACGGGCGAGTGGCGCCGATGCACCGATGCGTGCCCTGAGTGGCGGGAACCAGCAGAAGTTCGTGATGGCCCGGGAGCGTGCGGAGGGAGCGCGGGCGCTCGTGGCCGAGAATCCGACGCGTGGGCTCGATGTGCGTGCGACGGCCGCGGTACATGATGCGCTCCGTGCGCTGCGCGGTGCGGGTGGGGCGGTGGTCTGCTTCTCGACCGACCTCGATGAAGTGCTCGCGCTCGCGGACCGGGTGTACGTCTGCTACAACGGGGCACTCGTCGAGACACCCGTGGCCGCGGATCTGGTCGCGCGCGCGATGGTGGGGGCTTCATGAGCGAGGCGTTGCTCGCCTTCTGGCAGGGGGCGTTCGGCTCCTGGTTCGCGATCGCGTCGGGGACGCTCGTGCGCGCGACGCCGCTCTTGGTACTTGGGCTCGCGGTGACCATCGCGTTCCGTGCCGGGGTGATCAACATCGGCGCCGAAGGGCAGTTGATGATGGGTGCGGTGGGGGCGACCGCGATCGCGTTCCTTGTGGAGGGCGTCCCCGCGCCGGTCGCGCTCGTGCTCGTCCTCCTCGGCGCCGCGCTCATAGGGAGTGCGTGGAGCGCGGTCGCGGCATGGCTGCGCGCGCGGTTCGGGGTGCTCGAGGTGATCAGCACGATCATGCTCAACTT
>JAIETI010000155.1 GCA_019745365.1 Gemmatimonadaceae bacterium
AATCGCGTGATCGCGACGACGGATGATGTCATGCGGCAGCTCTCGTCGCTGCAGGATCAACTCCGCCGCGGGAACCGCGGTGCGAACCAAGCGGTGCTCACGGAGTTCGAGGGTACGCTGAAGGACATGAAGCACTTCCGCGACTCGGTGCTGGCGCGCCCGCTCCCCGGGCTCGGCTATCGCCAGTATCCGCGCCTGCGCGAGGAGGTGCAGACCGTCACCGGCATGGTGCTGCGCCCCATGCTCCCGGTCACGGCGGGTGAGCGGCTGCGCTCCACCGAACTACGGAGTGAGACCGATGGGGCGCAGGCCCGCCTCGACGGGATCATCCGCGACCGCGTGGGGAAGATCAACGATCTGTTGAAGGACGCGCCGCACGTGGTGGTGCCACCGGCACCGCGGCCGGTGCCGTGATGCTGATCAGGCGCGATGTAGGCGCGTAAGGTCGGCTCGGAGCTCGCGTCGATAGTCCGGATGGGCGATCGACGCGAGCGCCTCGCCGCGCTCGCGGAGCGACATCCCGTGGAGGTTCACCGCGCCGTACTCGGTGACCACCCAATGCACATGCCCGCGCGTGGTGACCACGCCTGCGCCCGGGTTCAGTTGCGCGACGATGCGGGATACGCGACCGCCAGCGGCGGTGCTCGGGAGCGCGATGATCGGCTTGCCGCCGCGCGAGAGTGCGGCCGCGCGGATGAAGTCCATCTGCCCGCCGATCCCTGAATAGATGCGGTGACCGATCGAGTCGGCGCACACCTGCCCGGTGAGATCGACCTCGATCGCGGAGTTGATCGCGGTCACGCGCGGATTGCGTCGGATGATCGCGGTATCGTTCGTGCGATCACAACCATGGAACTCGACGAGCGGGTTGTCGTCGACGAAGCGGAACAAACGCTCCGTCCCCGTCACGAAGGTGGTGACGAGGCGCCCATTGTGGACCGCCTTGAAGCGATTCGTCACCGCGCCGGTCTCCACGAGATCGACCATTCGATCCGAGAACATCTCCGTGTGGACGCCGAGGTCGCGTTTGTCGCCGAGTCGGGCGAGGACCGCGTCGGGAATGGCGCCGATGCCGAGTTGGAGCGTGGCGCGGTCCTCGACGAGACCGGCGACCAGCTCTCCGATGCGCGAGGTGACCTCGTTCTCAGGCTCGGGGTCGTGGGCAAGGAGGGGCCGATCAGTGTGGATGTGCGCGTCGAAGCGGTCGAAGGGGATGGCGCTGTTGCCATGCGTACGCGGCATCCGCGTGTTCACCTCGGCGATCACGAAGCGTGCGGTGTCGACGGCCGCGCGTGTGGCATCGACGGAGGTGCCGAGGGTGCAGTAGCCGTGTCGGTCGGGGGGCGAGACTTGGACGATCGCGACATCGAGCGCCACGCGCCCACTATAAAAGAGCGCCGGGACGTCGGAGAGGAAGACAGGGATGAAGTCGGCGCGCCCGTCGGCGACGGGATCGCGGAGCGCGGGGCCGAGGAAGAGCGCGACGGAGCGGAAGCGCGTGGCGGCATCGCCTTCGAGCCACGGGGCGGCGCCGGCCGTGTGAAGGTGGTAGAGCGTGACGTCGTGGAGATCGGCGCGAGCGGCGAGTGCGGCGAGGAGCGGGGAGGGGGTCGCGGAGGCCCCTTGGACAAAGATCCTCATCCCGCTTTGGACGAGGGCGATGGCGTCGGTGGCATGGCTCACGGCGGCGCGGCTCAGGGTGGTGGGGAACTGAAAGGTGACGATTGGGCGACTGTCCAGCGTTCGGTCCGTAGAGGGGACCGTGATACCGAGCGCACTGGATGTGACGATGCCCTATTGACCGTCGTACCAAGAGTACACACGTTGCACCTGTACGTCACGGCCACCGCGCACCGGGCGCAGCGGTCGTACCCCGCTTGAGGCGACGAGGCCTCTTGATGAACTCCTCCTCCCGGGCCGCGCGACGACGCGCGTGCCTCGTAGTCCCCGTCCGACGCCGGGCGGCCTTCACCGTGATCGAATTGGTGATGGTCGTCGTGATGATCGGACTGCTCTCGGCGGTGGCGCTCCCACGCCTCAACAACGCCGCCCTTCGCGCCGATGCCGGCGTGCGCTTGGTGCGCACGCTCTTGAGCAGTCAGCAGCGGAACTCCATCACGCGCCAGTCGAATGTGATCGTCAGCTTCGACCTGACGAACTCGCGACTTCGCATCGTCGAAGACTACAACAACAACGACACGCTCAACACGACCGACCGCGTGCAGTTCCGCGCGCTCGGCGAAGGGGTGCGGTTCCGCGCGCCGACGATGGGGCGGATCGGCGGCACGGCCTCGAGCACGGCGTTGGTGGGGACGGATCTGCGCACCGTGTCGGCGATGTCGAGTGTGATCTTCCGGCGCGACGGATCGGCTTCGACGGATGTGGAGCTCTACCTCGCGAACCGCGCCACGGTGAGCAGCGACTATCGGGCGGTGGTGATCAATCCGGCGACGGGTCGTGTGGACATGTGGCGCTACACCGGGACCGCCTGGGTGCGGATGACGAACTGATGCGACGCCGCCGCACGGGATTCACCTTGGTCGAGGTCGTGCTCGCGCTCGCGATCCTGGGCGGATCGCTGCTCGGGCTCGCGCGCTTCACGCGTGAGTTCACGCGGGCGTCTTCCGACGCGTCGCGACGCACCTTGGCGAACGACCTCGCGACCGCCCGGATCGAGGAGATCAAGGGGTGGCGCATCTACGGCACCATCGTCGCGACCTACCACAACATCACCGAAACGTAC
Organism: Gemmatimonadaceae bacterium; assembly: GCA_019745365.1. Classification (GTDB taxonomy): domain Bacteria; phylum Gemmatimonadota; class Gemmatimonadetes; order Gemmatimonadales; family Gemmatimonadaceae; genus JAIETI01. The sequence continues at coordinate 2,744 of JAIETI010000155.1, forward strand.
GGGACCGCGAGCGCGTACAACGGACTCGTGCGGCAGACGTGGGCCGTGCGCACCGGACCGAACGCGACGCACGACTACATCACGATCACGGTCGAGGTCCGCGGGCGCGGGATCACGACGGCGATCCGCACCACCACTATCATCGCGAACTTCTGACCCATGACCCACCAGCGACGGCGGACGCGTGCGGGCTTCTCCATGGTGGAGATGATGACCGCGATGACCTTGATGCTGTTGGTGATGGGGATCGTAGTCCCCTTCTTCCGCGTCCAGGCGCGGGCGATCGGGACCCAAGGTGGTCGGCTCGACGCGATCCAGAACGGGCGATTCTCGAACACCACGATCGACCGAGAACTCCGCGCCGCAGGAGGCGAGGTGGGACAACCGGTGATCGTCCAGGCGACGCCGATGGCGATCACCTTCAACGTGGATCTGGTGACGCGTGAGGTGAATGATCCCACGGCGGTCTATTACAATCCGGACGCCGACTCGCTCGGCACGGAGTCGTGGAGCCCGGCGCGGTCGCTCACGCTCGCGCTCTCGAGCAAGACCTACCCCGCGCAGTGGTACACCGACGGTGTCGGGACACGGTCGAAGGCCGAGACCGTCCAGTACTTCTTGCGCGTGGACGCGCTGAGTGGGCGCACGGACGTCTACAACCTCTTCCGGCGCGTGAACAATCTCGATAGCACGCTGGTGTCGTCGAACCTGTGGATTCCGGCGGACACGGGACACTTCTTCCGATACACACGCACCACGGCCGCCGGGGGACTCGCGGTGATTCCGCGAGACACGATGCTGTACTGGGATGGCACGAACCGATGGATCGACTCGATCCGCGTTGTGTCACTGCGCGTGTCCACGCTCTTTCGCGACGTGCGCGCCGCCCGCGATGTGGTGCGGACCGTGTACGCCAATACACGGTTGTTGAATGCCGGGCTGCTCCAACAGCGCACCTGCGGCACCGCGCCGCTCCCGGCGCGCAACCTCGCGCTCTCGCTCGTCACGGTGAGTGGGGCGACGGTCGCGGTGCGGGTGGCGTGGGACAACTCGCTGGAGGAAGGGGGCGGCGAACGCGACGTCTCGCTGTATGTCGTGCAGCGCAAGCTCGCGAGCGCCACCGACTGGGAGGTGGTGCGCAACGTGACGGCGAATGGGTCGGCGAGCTACACCTTCGACGACGTGGAGTTCGCGCTCGGCAACTGGCAGTACGCGGTGTACGCGATGGACTGTTCGCCGCAGGCGTCCACGCAGCTCACCGGCGCGATCACGGTGGTGCCGTGATGCGAACGCCTCGAGCGCGCCGGGGTTCGGCGCTGATCCTCACGCTTGTGCTGACCTTTGGGTTGGCGGCGCTCGTGATGTCGTCGATCTACCTCTCGGCAGGCGCGGGGGTGGTCGGGCGTCTCTTCGAGCGCGAGCGCGATTTCCGCTACGCCGCCGAAGGGGGACTCGCGCTCGCGAAGTCGCGCATCAATCGCGATACCCTGCTGGTGCTGATGGATACCGGTTACAACACCATCCTCTCGAATCAGGCCCTGACGGACGCGCAGGCGAACACGATCCCTCGCGTGCGGGTCGACGTGTACGCGGCGTTCACGGGCGATACGATGGGACGGTTCGGGCAGTTCGCGACGGTGGTATCGCGCGCGTACGATGCGGGCGGTACACGGCACGTGCGGCGACTCGATCTGACGGCGGAGAGTTTTTCGCGCTACGCGCTGTTTGTGAATACCTGGGCGTCGAGCCCGGTGTACACGACGGGCGAGTTCATCCGCGGACGCGCGCACAGTAACGGCAACTGGAACTCAACGTCGGGCACGCCGGGACCGACCTACTTCGATACGGTGAGCGCGGTCGGTTCGATCAACGGCAATGCGGTCTACTCGGGGATCACGCCGGTCTCAGGCGCGCCGACGATCGCGTACCCGACCGTGGCGAAGCTCGCCGTGCTGCCCACGTACGCGACGGCCGGAAATCTGAACTTCACGCCGGTGAGCGGGTCGGCGGCGCGGGCCACGTCGGGCGGCGGGGAGGTCTCGGGGTTGACCGCCGGCAACGCGATGCGCGGTACGCGGCTCGATTTCGTCACCGTCGATGTCGACAACGACAACCTCATCGACTTCGAGGAGGGGTTCGTGAAGGTGTTCGACGCCGCGAGCGGAATCGACACCACGCGGCTACGCGCGGATCTCGTAGGGAGTCCGGTCTCGCTCACGGACATCATCCTCCAGAATCAGTGCGGTGGTCTCTTCACCATCGGCGGTCGCGATGAGTTCTTCCCGGTTGCGACCTTCAACCAGCAGTGGGTGCGCGCGCGCGCGCTGACCAGCACGAATCCCACGGTGAGCGTCGCCGATACGAACATCATGCGCAACAACTCCAGTGCGGGGGTCCTACGGATCCTCTCCAAGGCGCGCGCCCGGTGCTTCCCGGCGGGTGCGCCGCAGCTGATGCTCACCGAACGGATCACCGACGCCACGAATTGCAACCTCACCGCGCCGGGGGCGGGAACGCACTACGCGTGGGGCGCGAGCCCCGGCTGCTTGGCGTCGCAGCGCTACGGCGGTCAGGACACCACGTTCACGCCGACGGTGCGCACCTGCGTGGTGCGGACCGCGGACCTCACGGGGCAATGCACGGGGACCTCCGTCGCGCTCGGTACGTGGCGCACTGCCGCCGTCGCGATCCAACTCACCTCGGTGCCCGCCGCGAAACGCCAGTCCACTGAGCGGATCTACCTGCATCCGCTGACCAAACCGTACAACCTCAACTCGCGCGGCGTGATCCACTTCACCGCGGGCCCGATCTATGCGAGCGGGGTGAATCGCGGCTTCACGACGCTGTACGTGCTCGGTGGCGTGGACTTCGTCGATGATCTGACGTACGATGCGGACCCTGCGGCGACGGGGAACACCTGCCGCAACTTCCTCGGGCTGATCGCGCGCGACTCGATCATGCTCGCCGACAACTCGATGAATCGCCCGCGCGTGATCGCGGCCGGTGCCGGCGGCACGCTCTTCCTCGGTCCCAACCGCGACTTCCTGCTGCACGCGGTCACGATGTCGTTGCTCGGCGTCGTCGGGACCGAGGGCTTCGGGCTCGGTCCCGCCAGCAGCGCGGCGGCGAACGGGAACTCCGGCAGTTGCCCCAACAACTCCGGGGGCTGCATCAACCAGACGGGCGGCGTGATCCATCAGCGCGTGCCGCCGACCTACTCGGGCACCGGAACGGGGCTCCGCGAGAATCGCTCGGTCGATCCCTGCCAGCTCACCAACCAGAAGCCGCCCTTCTTCCCGATCACGGGGCGCTACGTGGACAACAAGTACTGGGAGATCGACCCCGTCAACGCGGACACCCCGACGGATATCCGCAACCTCTACAACCGCCTCCGGGGACGCACGGTCCCCTGAGGTGGGTGCCGCTACTGATACTGGATGTAGAGCGGTCGCGGGCGGAGCTTCAGGATCTGCTCGATCGTCGTGCGCGGGTGGTCGTTGCGCGCTTTGTAGAACTGCTTCCACCCCACGAACTGGACCGGTTCTGACTTGATCCAGTGCCGGAAGGTGCCGCGCTTGAGATAGGGCGGGCCGAACCCGTCCATGTGGATCACGATCTGGACGCGCGGGTCGAGCGTGATGTTCTGGTAGTTCGTGAGCCCCTTCTTCGTGAAGCGGTGTACCACGAGCACCTTCGGTGGAAGCTTCTTCTCGTCCACGATCCGCTGGAGGAAGCGCGAGGCGAAGTTCACGTCGGCCGCATCATAGGTGCCGATCTTCTTGCCGGGGAGCCCGCCGTTCTTCATCGAGAACTCGGGATCGATCCCGAGGTGCACGTTTGGACGCTCGAGATACTTCGCGAGGGCCGGGAGCTCCTCTTGGAGCGTGCTCTTGCCGACCTGCACGTCGAGGAAGACGTGCGCGTTCCGCGAGGCCGCCCACTTGAAGACCGAGTCGAACATCCAGCCGGGCATCCGCGCGCGGTACTTGCCGTCGGCACCCGCGCTCCCTTGCGCCACCACGGCGATCAGATGCAGCGCGGGCACGACCGGCGTACCCGGATCGGCCTTCTTCCACGCAGCGACCTCCGCGTCGAGCATGCGGAGCATCTCATCGCGGGGATACTCGCCGAGCACGCCCATCCGCTTGGAGTAGAGATTGCCGTAGTAGGCGATGATGCGATTCGCAGGGAGGAGCGAACCCGGGAGGGGGGTCGGCATGCGCACCGGCCACTTGGCGTCGAGGATCGAATCCTCGCGCGCTTCCCAGTCGATGGAAGGTTGCGGTGCGGCTTTGACCGCCGCCTTGCCCGCACGCGTTGCCGCGCGCTTGGGGGTCGGAGACTGCGCGGCAGCGGGGAACGACAGGAAACAGAGGAACGACAGGACCGACAGAGGGCGGGCGCGGCGACGCAATTGCATCCTAGAGGGCGGGGTGGAGGACGCGCGAAATCTAGTCGCGTGCGGCGGCACTCCCAACGCGCGCTACGGTGAGATGATCTCGATCCGGTGGTCGGCGCGCACGGTGTACTGCCCGGCGACTTCGATCTCGAGTTGGACGATGTACGACCCCTTCTTCAGTGTCGAGATATCGAGCTCGACCGCGCGGGCGCTGGTCCGCGATCCGCGCGCCGACATGTCCTCAACGCCGACGGTCACGGGAGTGGCTTCGCGGGTGAGCTTCAGCGCTTGCGCCTTCTTCCGGAGGAATCCGCTCTCCTCCACCTCGCGCACCACCGTGAGGTTGATCTTCATCCGCTCGCCCGCCGGGTCGGTGCCGTACGCCTCCCAGAAGACGCCAAGGCGCTTGTCGGCACGCACGCGCTCGGTGGCGAGCATGCGCGGGATTGCCTCTTCGGCTTTCGACGGCAGCTCGCCACCCGCGTTGTAGAAGAGGAGGTCGCTGAGGGTCACGCGCACCCCCACAGCCCATGGCGGCTTGATCCCGTACCGCGCCCGGATGAGTGCGGCGCTGTCGGGTGCCGTGACTTCGGCGCTCATGACGAGCGGCCCCCACGGTGCGCGGAGCTGCAACACGCCGATCCGCGGCGCATTGTCCACGGCCGCGATCTTCGGGGCGACAGTGAGCCCCGGCGTGACCGCGAGCGCCGCCCGGATCGGTGCGGCGCCCACGGCGGGCTCGGAGCGCACGTCGTATGCCATGGCGACGAGCGCCGTGTCGCCGCGTCGGAAGAGTGCCTTTTGGTGTTCGAGGATACGCACCTTGCGCGCGTACGTCGGTCCATAGCGCCCGATCACGGGCGGCGCTTGGAGCCGCCAATCGGTCGAATCGGAATTCGAGGGATCAAGCAGCACGTACCCCGCCGGGATGTAGCGGTACGCCGGCGTGCGCTCGTGGCCCGTGACCGAGACGGGCGCGGCGGCCGGCATGGGGGGCGGCATCGGACGCCCCATCGGGCCACCCATCCCCCCCATCCCACCGGGGCGCATCGGCGGCGGGCCGAATCCGCCACCACCACCGCCCCCGCTGCGCGACCACGCGCGCGGCCAGCCGAAGCGCAGCGTCAGTTCGCGCTCGTCGTCGTCGAACCCAAACTGGTGTGCGCTCGGCGCATCCGTGAGGAACTCGGCATAGGTGATGCGGGCGTAGTACTCCGTCCGCGCATCGTTCCCCGGCATGGCATAGGTCGGCTTGGCGAACCACCAGACCCGGTCCTCGTACGCCTCGCGCTCGGGCGAGCCACAGGCGAGCCCACGGTACCGGAGCCGTGCGTCGTCGTCGATGAGGAACGAGAGGTCACGCCATCTGCAACGGTCACGGGGGGGCATACGGCCGAGTGCCTTCTCGAACGACGCGAGCGACTCGACGAAGCGTCCCGCTTCGTGGTACGCGAACCCCCGGAGCGCGTCGCACCACCAGCCGGTGACCTGACACTCATTCGCCGCCGCAATCGCCCCAGCGAAATCGCCATCCTCGTTGTGGTACCGGACGCGCTGGCCACTCAGCCAGCGATTGTACGGATCCAGTCGCGCGGCCGAATCAAGCTGTGCCGTTAAGCGCTTGCGCGCCTCGATCGTCGCCCCCGCTTCGGGCGGCGCGGCGGGCCCCTTCTCGTCGTACCAATAGCAGAACCGCCCCACTTGTTCATCGCAACGCCCAGGGCGTCCGTCGCGCGAGGACGGCATATGCTCGAGCCGGAAGCGTTCGAACTCGTACTGCGCCCGGCGCCCCATCGACTCCGCATTCACCGCGCCGAACGTCGGTTCGACCGTCGGTGCGCCGGGACGAATGATCTGGGCTTGGAGTTGGGCCGCGGTCGCGCTGCTGAGGAGGACGAGGCGCACGGCGGCGGTGCGGGCGGCAGAGAACGGCATACCCCAATCTACCGTCATGAGGGAGGCATCGTTCCCCGTCACCCACGTATCTTCCGAGACCTACCCGGGAGATGACCGTGACCGACGACGCTGCAATCCGATTCGAGCCACTCCACGAGGGCGTCGCACCGCCAAGCCGCAGTACGACCGGGAGCGCGGGGTACGATCTGCGCTGCTTCCTTGTGGCGCGTACGGTGCGCGTGGCGCTGGATGGCGTGGTGAGCGAGCGACCCACGGAGTCCACGGAGGAGGGATGGGTGCTGCGCCTCGCGCCTCGCGAAAAGGCACTCGTGCCCCTCGGATTCCGCGCGCAGCTTCCGATAGGAGTGGAAGCGCAGGTCCGCCCTCGCTCGGGGCTCGCCTTCCGGACGGGTTTGGTGATCGCGAACAGCCCCGGGACGATCGACGCCGACTTCCCCGAAGAGTGGTGCGTTCCCGTGGCGAATTGGGGCGTGGAGCCACTCGTGGTCACGCACGGCGAACGGATCGCCCAGATGGTGCTCGCCCGCTTCGAGGTCCTCCCCTTCGTCCAGGAAGCGGTCCAGCCCACGACCGATCGCATGGGCGGGTTCGGCTCCACCGGGGTATGAAGTGATCGGGACGGCGAGATAGCTTTCCTGCAGGGAGCGGCCCCCCGCCGCACCCCCACATACTCTCGAGGATCACGATGCGACGTCTTCTCCTCGCCCTCGCGGCCGGATGCGCGCTGGTTGCGCCCGTCACCGCGCAGGGCCCGGGTGCGCTCAAGATCGACGGCTACACACTTCCGAACGGACTGAAAGTCCTCCTCGCCGAGGATCACACGGTGCAGGTGGTCGCGGTCGATGTCTGGTACGACGTCGGTGCGCGCAACGAACGCGCCGGACGCACCGGCTTCGCACACCTGTTCGAGCACATGATGTTCCAGGGCTCCGCCAACGTGAAGAAGGCCGAGCACGGGCAGTTCATCGAACGCGCGGGGGGCGTGTACAACGGCTCCACGCAGCCGGACCGCACCAACTACTACCAGGCACTCCCGTCGAATCGCATCAACCTCGCGCTCTGGCTCGAGGCCGATCGCATGCGCTCGCTCGCGATCACGCCGGAGAATCTCGACAACCAGCGGAAGGCGGTGCAGGAAGAGCGCCGTCTGCGCGTGGACAATCAGCCCTACTCGGGCGCGTTCATCGACTCGATCCCGCAGCTCTGGGACCGCGAGGCCTGCTTCGCCTATTCGCACTCCATCATCGGGTCGATGGATGATCTGAACGCCGCGAAGGTCGAGGATGTGAAGGCGTTCTTCGATCTCTACTACGCGCCGAGCAATGCGACGCTCGTGGTGGCGGGCGACTTCGATCCGATCGCCACCAAGAAGATGATCGCCGACTACTTCGGTGCGATCCCTGCAGGGAAGCCGACGCCGAAGGTCACCTGCGATCAGAAGATGAACACGGGTGCGATGCGGAAGCCCGTGGCGGATGCCAAGGCCACCCTCCCCGCGGTGCTGGTGGCCTATCGCGTACCGCCGGTGAGCAGCCCCGATTTCCCTGCGCTCGAACTCCTCGGCCGGATCCTCGGCGCGGGTGAGAGCTCGCGCATCAAGAAGGCGCTGGTGCGCGAGAGCAAGGTCGCGGCGGACGCGCAGACGCTTGTGAACCCGTTCGGTCCGATGCGTGGCGCTGGCCTCTTCGGCGCGCTCGCGATCGCCAATCAGGGCGCGAGCATCGACTCGGTGGAGCGGCAGCTCGCGGCGGTGATGACGCAGGTCGGGACGACCGGCGTTGACGCGGCGGAACTCGCCAAGGCGAAGAACCAGTTCCTCGCCGCCAAGGTGAATGAACGGCAGACGCCGATGGCGCTCGCTGAGGCGATCCACTACGCCAACACCTACCTCGGCTCGCCCGAGGCCGTGAACACCGATCTCGCGCGGTACGACGCGGTCACGCTCGCCGATGTGCAGCGCGTGGCCAAGCAGTACCTCCGCGCTGACAACAGCCTGACCCTCCTCATCGCACCGGAGAAGAAGTGATGCGGGCCCTCCTGACTCTCACGCTCGCCTCCCTCTCGGCGACGACCGCGATCGGTGCGCAGCAGGCACCGCCGGCCGCGCTCCCGGTGAAGGCGATGCAGATGCCTCCGTTCCAGGAGGCGACCCTCCTGAATGGGATGCGCCTCATCGTCGTCGAGAACCACAAGCAGCCGGTGCTCGCCGTCTCGCTCGCCTTCTCGGCCGGCCGATTCTACGATCCTGCGGGGAAGAGCGGGACCGCCGAAGCCGTCGCCGGGCTCCTGAACAAGGGGGCCGGCGCCCGCGTGGCGGATGCCTTCTCGGCCGCGATCGAAGGGGTGGGCGGATCCTTCTCCGCATCCGCGGGGACGGACTTCCTCACGCTGAGCACCAACGTACTCTCGCGCGACGCCGCCCTCGCGTTCGAGTTGCTCTCCGACGCGGCGCGCCGCCCGACCTTCGATACGAAGGAAGTTGAGCTGCTCCGGACGCAGACGCTCTCAGGATTGAAGCTCGAAGAGGCGCAGCCTGATGCGATCCTCGCGAAGTATCGCGCCGCGACGCTTTTCGGCGCGCATCCGTATGGCCGTCGAGCGGACGCGAAGTCGGTCGCGGCGATCACGCGCGACGACATCGTCGCCTTCCACAAGGCCCACGTCCAGCCGAGCGGGGCGTTGCTCGTGGTCGCGGGCGACGTGACGCTCGCGCAGGCGACGAGCTGGGCGACAAAGGCGTTCGGCGACTGGACCGGCACGGTGGCCGCATCGGCGGCACCGGCTGCACCACCGGCGCGCACGAAGACCGAGATCCTCCTCGTGCATCGACCGGGGTCGGTGCAGACGAACATCTCTATCAGCAACCTCACCTGGCGTCCGAACGACCCGCGCGGCACGGCGGCCGAGGTCGCGAACCAGGTGCTCGGTGGCGGGTCGGAGTCGCGGCTCTTCCTGATGCTTCGCGAGAAGAAGGGGTGGACGTACGGCTCGTACTCGAGTCTCGATGACAACCTGCGCGCGGGAACGTTCGAGGCGACGGCGGAAGTGCGCACGGCCGTGACGGATTCGTCGCTGGTGGAGTTACTCAGCCAGATGAAGGCCATCACATCGCAGCTGGTGCCGACCAAGGAGTTCAACGACTCGCGCGGTGGGCTGGTCGGCCGTTTCCCGCTGCAGATGCAGACCGCGTCGGCGGTGGCGGGTGCGGTGGCGAGCGCGAAGCTCCTCGGCCGTCCGGCGAACTACGTCGCGACGTATCGCCAGCAGCTCGCGGCGGTGACGCCAGTGCAGGCGTTGGCCGCCGCGAAGGCGGCGATCCGGCCGCAGGAAGCGCTAATCGTACTCGTGGGCGATGGTGCCGCGATCTATGACAAGGTGAAGGGGATCGCGCCGACCACGATCATCGACGTGACCGGTAAGATGCTGACCCCGGGCGACCTGGTGATGAAGGCGACCGCCCTCGATCTCGATGCGGCGCAGCTTCAGGCGCGCTCGGATTCGTTTGTGGTGTTCCTGCAGGGGAATCCGTTCGGATTCCAGCGCAGCACCACGACGAAGAGTGCCGAGGGATGGACGTACACCGAGAACACGGTGATCGGCCCGATCGTGAACCAGTCCACGACGAGCATCGTCGGGAACGATCTCATGCTGAAGAGCGTGAAGCAGGTTGCGAAGATGCAGGGGATGGACTTCGGCATCGACGTAACCGTCGCCGACGGCAAGGCGACGGGTTCAGCGAAGACGCCGTCGCCGACCGGTGGCGTCAACGACGTGAAGGTCGATGTCGCGCTCCCGGCTGGTGCCGTGGACGACAACTTCCTCTCGTTCATCGTTCCCGCGCTCAAGCTCAGCGCGGGCGCGAAGATCCCGCTGACGGTGTTCCAGAGCGGGAAAGGCGCGCTCTCCCCGCAGACAGTGAGCGTGGTCGGCGAGGAGTCGGTCACGGTGCCCGCGGGGACGTTCGAGAGCTGGAAGCTCGAACTCACCGGGGGTGAGGCGCCGGTGACGATGTGGGTGTCGAAGGCGACGCCGCGGCGAATCGTGAAGAT
>JAIETI010000170.1 GCA_019745365.1 Gemmatimonadaceae bacterium
TTCTAATCGGTCACCGCGTGGGGCCACCGTCGAATGTGGCGCCGGCGAAATACGTCCGCCTCGGGGCTGGCTCGAGCGGGGGGGGGGCCCCCCCCCCCCCCCCCCGCCCCCCCCCCCCCCCCCCCCCCGCCCCGGGCCGGGCGCCCGGTAGATGCACCGCTACTACCAGAGCGAAAGCAAACATGTGTCGCCTCCGAATAGGAAGTTGGAGTGGCTAGTGTAGCGATTGCCTGCCGAGGTCACAAGATTCCCCATCAATGGCACCGAAAGACGACCGCCCCCTGGGTTCATACCCGCATTCGTTGAACAACCACGGCACGTGACCACCGCGCGCGAACGCTTCAACGCCTTCCGCAAAGCGAGCGGTCGCCCGGCGACGCTACGCAAGCAGACCGTCGCCGCGCGTGGTCTCGACTTCGCAGTGTTCGCGACGCCGCCGGTGGACGGCGCGCCGCCGCTCGTCTGTGTGAACGGTGGGATGGTGTACTCGCACGCCCTTCTCTGGCCGGCGCTCGCCCCGCTCGCACACGAGCGGCAGGTGATTCTCTACGATCTGCGCGGCCGTGGCGCATCGCAGGCACCGCCAGGCGTGCGTGCGGCCCGCATCGAGCACGACGCTCTCGATCTACTCGCCATCGCGGAGGCCATCGCGCCCTCAGGCTTCGACTTGCTCGCACACTCGTGGGGCGGCGGGATCGCGATGCTCGCGGCGGCCGATACACCTCCCGCGCTGCGTCGCCTCGTGCTCGTGGACGCGGTCGGGGCCGCGAGCGAGTGGCTCGCCGACCTGCACACCTTCGCGCTCGCACGGCTCGCGGACGACCCCACCCTCTACGCCGCGCTCGCAGCCTGGGACCCGATCGCGCTCCACCAGCCGAACGCGCTCGCCCAGAGCGACTACAACCGCGCGCTCTACCCCGCCTGGTTCCACGACCGCGCCCTCGGCACCGCCTTCGCGCCCCCCCGCGCGGAGAGCGAGACGGGCGCGGCGGTGGTCGCGCGACTCCGGCGTGAGGGGTACGACTGGCGCGATCGCATCGGGACCATCCGCACGCCGACGCTCCTCCTCCACGGCACGAGCGACCTCATCCCCGTCGCACAGGCGGAACGCACGGCATCGCTGTTGCACGACGCGACGCTCGTGCCGATCCCCGACGCCGGGCACATGCCCTTCTGGGAGCAGCCCGAACTCTTCTTCGGGCGCGTGCGCGCCTTTCTCAACCGCTGATGCGGCGCATTGAACTCTGGCTCGCGCTGATCGTCGCGCTCTTCGCGGGCTTCGTGGCCACGCTCGTGCTTCGCCAGCCGCGGCGTGCCACGCCGCTTCCCACCGAAGCGTCGGTCTCGCTCACTCCGGCAGAGAGTGCTGCCGTGCGCACCGCGCTCGGGGAGCCCGAGGTCATCGTGCGGCCGAGCAGTGGTCCGCCCCCCACGCGGGACTTCGCGGAGCTGCAGCGCGTGTTGGCGCGCGACTCCGCGGGCACCTACATCAACGACATCCTCGCCGCGCGCGATGGGCACCTCGCGCGGTGGCCGGATCGCACGCTCGAGCCGCTGAAGGTCTGGGTGCAGTCGAACCCGCCGCTCGCGGGCTTCGACCCGACCTTCATCTCCGCCGCGCGCGAGGGCTTCGACGCATGGGGGCGCGCGGAGCTCCCGGTGCGCTTTCTGCAGGTCGTCGACAGCGCGAGCGCCGACGTTCGCGTGACGTGGGTCGATCGTTTCACCGAGCGGATCAGCGGCCGCACCCGCTGGGGGCGCGATCAGTACTGGCGCATCGTGCAGGGCGACATCGAACTCGCGTTACACCAGATGGACGGGCGCGCCCTCGACGCGGTCGCCTTGCGCGCCGTGTCCACACACGAAGTCGGGCATCTCATCGGGCTCGATCACCCGCAGGCCGACACGCTGATCATGTCGGCCACCGTGCGTATCCCGCGGATCACCGAGATGGATCTCCGGACCGCGCGCCTGATCTATTCATTGCCGCCGGGGAGCGTGCGCACCCCGTAGGGTGCACACGCGATCACTCACCAGCGCAGCGTCAGCGACTCTTTCTTGCCGCGACGCACCACCTGCAGCTTGACCTGTCGATCGGTGGACTGACCGATCAGGCGCTGCAACGTGGCGTACGACGCCACCGACTTGTCGTTCGCACCGACGATCACATCACCGCCGCGCACCCCGGCATCGCGCATCGGGCTCCCGTTCGTCACCGAGACGACGAAGACGCCGCGCTCCACACCGGTCGACTCCTTCAAGTCGTCATTGAGCGAGGTGATCGTCGCACCGGCCACCGCCGTCGTGCCGCCGCCTGCGACCCAGACCGGCATCGGGGGTGGGATCTCTCCGCTCCACACGCTGACCGTCGGCACCGAGGGAGGGGTCGGTGGCTCCGGCACGCGCAGCACGCGACCACTCACGCGGGTGCGAGGCGTGCCTTGCTCCGGTGTGAAGACGAACATCCCGGGCGTCCGACTGAACGAGAGATCGCTGAACTCACCACACTCGCTCCCGTACGCCGCCGGACGCTTCTCGACAAGCACGCTCACGTCGCGCACCGATCCGTCGCGCTGCACGCGCACCGGGAGCTTCTTTTCCGGGGTGAGCAGCATACGAAAGACGATCGGTCCGTCCCGCACATCCTGCCCATCGAGCGAGACGAGCACATCCCCCGCACGGATGCCCGCCTTCGCCGCCGGCGAGCCCGGCTCTACTGTGCTGATCGACGGCCACTGGCGGAAGCGGTACACCGGACCGTCCTCACTATTGTTGCTGATCTGCATCGCGCCTTCGAAGGTCACGCCGAGGTAGCCCTGCGGCGCGGCCGGCGCCTTCGCGCAGGAGATCTCCAACCGCGAGAGGAGCCCGAGATTCGTCCGCGCCACGCGCGACAGCTCCTCCGCCACGCGACGGAACTCCTCCGGATCGCGATTCTCCCCGCGCGACTGCATCGAGCGCAGGGTGGCGCCGAGCCGCTGCTCGCGTGCCTGACTCTCGAGAAAGAGCTTCACCAGCTCCTGAGGGCTGTTCGTGTTGATCGTGACCGTGTAATCCCCCGGCCGCGTCGAATCGACCGTGATCGATACCCCGCCGCGCGTCGTCCGCGTCGGCGCCGGCGTCCCTCCCTGCTGCTGGGCGACCAGCACGCCCGGGAGCGCGAGCGCCACCCACCCACGCGCGCGCATCAGTAGCTCACCAACTGACGATTCGCGGGCATCACCGCGCCCATCTGCTTGAGCGTCGCCGCACGGGCACCGAGTGCCGAGAGGTAGTACTGATTCAGCACCGGATCCTGCGGCGCCTGATAGAGCGCCGCCCGGGTCGCGGCCGCCATCTGGTCGAGCGCGGCGAGACGCGCCTGGAAGCTCGTCTGGTTCAAGCCGATGAAGTGCGACGTCGTGTCCTGCGCCGCGAGAAACGCCGCCGCCTCCTGATACTGCTGCTGCGACGCGCTCAGCACCTGCATCGCATCATTCGTGTTCCGGAACGTCGCCGGCTGCGCGATCTTCGGCAGCTCCGCAACGATCGGCGCCTCATCCCCCTTCGGCAGCAGTGGCGCGCCTGCACTCACACGGCCGATCGCGGTGCCACCGACGAGCAGAGTGAGCCCCGCGGCGATCCGCGAGCCCCACATCACCATCCGCCGCCGACGCGCCGCGGGCTCGACGGAGAGCTCCTCCGCGCGAAGCCGTGGCACCAGCGCGTCGAACGACGAGAGCGGGGCGTCAGTGCGCGTGGCCGCCTGCGCCGCCAAGCGCACGAGTCGGCGATGCGACGCGACCTCCGCCGTGCAACTCGCGCACGCGCTCAGGTGCAGCGCTTCGGCCGCCGAGGGTGTCTCGTCGACGAGCGCGGCGAGACGATCAGTTGAGAGATGCGACATCATCCAGGTCCTTCGCCGGGGTTGGGACGTCGACCAGGTGCGCGAGCAACCGGCGGAGCTTCGCGCGGGCCTTGAACAGTTGGGACTTCGAGCCGCCCGTGGTGATGCCGAGTTCCGTGGCGATCTCCTCGTGCGTGTACCCCTCCACATCGTGCAACACGAACACCGCGCGCGCGCCGGGGGCGAGTTGCCGCACCGCCTCGTCGATCGACTCGGCCACGAAGCTCCGATCCGGATCCTCGTTCGTCGTCGCGCTCCCTTCCTCGATCTCCACTTCCGCGAACTGCACCCGTCGCAACGACCGGAGCGCGTTCAGCGTCCGGTTCACCGCGATCCGATGCGCCCAGGTGGAGAACTGCGAATCCCCACGCCAGCTCGGCAGCGCCCGAAAGATCTGGATCCACACCTCTTGGGCTATGTCCGCGGCCTGATCCGGGTCACCCACCAAACGCCGCACGACGGCATCAATGCGCGGTGCGTGCGCGCTCCAGAGCGCCCGCATCGCCGACTCATCGCCGTTGACGGCGCGCCGGATGGTGATCTGATCAGTGGCCATGTGATCTACACCAACTTGGTCACGTGCCAGGGGTGGAGGGTTGCCGGGGTGACCCGACCGACCGAAACTCGTCACTGGGGGGTAGAGTACCATAGATTGCCATCCCCGCCCCAGCCAGTCGGCCGAGGGGCGCGACGTCCTTTTCCGTAGCCGATGCTCCTCTCCCTGATCCTCGCAGCGACCGTCGGTGGCGGCCCGGGTGGTGTCCCGGTCCAGTCTCCGCGGAGCGTGGGGATGTCAGCCGAGCGTCTCGAGACGATCGACCGGGTGGTCCAGCGCGGGATCACCGCTGGAGGGTACCCCGGCGCGACCGTGGTCATCGGCCGAAAGGGGGCCGCCGTCTGGTCCAAGGGATACGGTCGTCAGGCCTGGGGCGCCGATAGCCCGGCCGCGACCCCCGACCGCACCATCTACGATCTCGCCTCGCTCACCAAAGTCGTCGCGACAACGACGATGGCGATGATCCTCTTCGATCAGGGGAAACTCGACCTCGACGCCAAGGTCCAGACGTATCTCCCACAGTGGGAGGGGCGTTGGAAGGAAGACGTCACCGTCCGGATGCTGCTCACCCATCGTGGTGGGCTCCCCGCCGGCCGCGACCTCTGGCGCATCACGGATTCACCCGATGCCGCGCGCACCGAGGTGCTCGGTACCGCGCTCGTCTATCGCCCGGGCAGCCAGTACATCTACTCCGACCTCGGCGCCGACCTCCTCGGCATGCTGTGCGAGGCGATCGCGGGTGAGCGCGCCGATACGTTCCTCGCCACGCGTGTGTTCGAGCCGCTCGGGATGACGAGCACCGGATTCCGCCCCGGGCTCGATGTGCGCGAGCGCGTGGCGCCCACCGAGGTGTCGCCGCCGCGCGGCTATCCGGTGCAGGGTGAGGTGCACGACGAGAATGCGTACGCCCTCGGTGGCGTCGCGGGGCACGCGGGGCTCTTCGGGACCGCGAGCGATCTCGCGATCTTCGCGCAGATGATGCTGAATGGTGGCGAGTACGACGGTGTGCGCGTGGTGAAGGCGAGCACGGTCGAGCTGTTCACGCAGCGCGCGGCGGGCTCGCGCGCGCTCGGCTGGGAGATGGCCGAAGGACGGCACGGCGCCGGGGTGTACCTGAGCCCGCTCGCGTTCGGCCATGTGGGCTTCACCGGCACATCGCTCTGGATCGACCCCGCGCGCGAACTCTTCGTGATCCTCCTGACGAATCGCGTGCACGCGGCACGCGCACGGCGGCCCGCGACCGTGATCGCAGACGTGCGTTCGGATCTCGCCGACGCGGCCGCGCTCGCCGTGATGGATGATGAGTTGCGCGTGGAGACGATGCCCGTCGCCTTCCGCGCGGATCGCGCGGTGAACTGGAACAAGCCGATGCGCGTGCGACGGAGTCGTCGAGTGCGCCGCGCGCGTCCGACGGCGAGTGCGAGCGCGAAGGTGCGTACCACGACGAAGTCGAAGGCGACTCCGTCGAAGGCGACCCCGAAGAAGAGCACGGTGAAGAAGCCGGTCGCGAAAAAGGCCTCGGTGAAGAAGCCCACCACCAAGGCGAAGGCGGGAAACTCGACGCCGACTCGCGCGTTGAAGAAGAAGAGCCTCTCCAAGTGACCGCCGACGAATCGACCCTTCCTGAGAGCGCACCAGCGCTCCCGACCGACGCCCCCTTCCTCACCGAGGATCAGGTGAAGGTCGCGCTGCGCCGCGTGAAGGATCCCGAGCTCAACCTCAACGTCGTCGACCTCGGCCTCGTGTACGCGATCCACGTGGATGGCAGCGAGGTGCGCGTCGAGATGTCGCTGACCTCGCCCGGCTGCCCCAGCGGCCCCGAGATCACGGGGGACGTGGACAAGGCGGTGCGGGGCTTAGCGGGCGTGACCGACGCGAAGGTCGAGATCGTCTGGTCGCCACCTTGGACGCCGGACCGGATCGAGCCGCGCGTGCGCGCGTACCTGGGCTTCTAGCTCAGCTCGCCGGGGCGCCGAGCCCCCCCATCACGACGTACTTGGTCTCGAGGTACTCCTCGATCCCCTACCGGGCGCCCTCGCGCCCCACACCGCTTTCCTTCACCCCGCCGAACGGCGCGACCTCGGTCGAGATCACCCCTTCGTTGATCCCGACCATCCCGAACTCCAGCGATTCGGTCACGCGCCAGATCCGCCCCACATCGCGCGCATACGCGTAGGCCGCGAGTCCGAACGGCGTGGCGTTCGCCAACGCGATCGCCTCCGCCTCCGTCTCGAAACGCACGAGCGTCGCGACCGGCCCGAAGATCTCCTCCTGTGCGATCGCCATCGCCGGCGTGACGTTCGAGAGCACCGTAGGTTGGTAGAACGTGCCGCCGCGCGCGTGACGCGAACCGCCACACACCACGCGGGCACCCTGCGCGGTGGCATCGGCCACGAGCCGCTCCACCTTCTCCACCGCCCGCGCCGTGATCAACGGCCCCTGCACGACGCCCGGCTCGCGACCATCACCGACTACGAGCCCCCGCACCGCCGCCGCGAGCCGTTCGGCGAACTGATCGTACACACTCGCCTGGACGAGAAACCGGTTCGCACACACACAGGTCTGCCCCGTGTTACGGAAGCGCGATGCGACCGCGCCCTGCACCGCCGCATCGACGTCGGCATCGTCGAAGACGATGAACGGCGCGTTCCCGCCGAGCTCCAGCGAGACGCGCTTCACCGTCCCTGCGCACTGCCGCATCAGCTGCTTCCCCACCGCCGTCGATCCGGTGAAGGAGAACTTCCGCACCGTCGGGCTCTCGGTGAGGACCAACCCCACATCGCTCGCGTGCGTCGAGGGGATCACGTTAAACACACCCGCAGGAACGCCGGCGCGCTCGGCGAGCACCGCGAGCGCGAGTGCTGAGAGCGGAGTCTCCGCCGCGGGCTTCACCACGAAGCCGCAGCCAGCGGCGAGGGCCGGTGCCGCCTTCCGCGTGATCATCGCGAGTGGGAAGTTCCACGGCGTGATCGCGGCGACCACGCCCACCGGTTGCTTGAGGACGAGCAGCCGACGCCCATCGATCGGCGTGGGGATCACCTCGCCGTACACGCGCTTGGCCTCCTCGCCGAACCACTCGAAGAACGACGCCGCGTAGGCCACCTCACCACGCGCCTCAGCGAGCGGCTTTCCCTGCTCACTCGTCATGAGCCACGCCAGATCGTCCTGCGTCTCGAGCATCAGCTCGAACCAGCGACGCAGCACCGCCGCGCGCGACTTCGCCGTGCGGGCCGCCCACGCGCGTCCCGCGCGCTCCGCGGCCGCGATCGCGAGCTCGGCATCCGCCGCACCGAGATCCGCGACCTCGGCGATCGTCGCGCCGGTCGCCGGATCGGTCACGGCGAAACGGCTCGCGCCAGCGACCCAACGCCCATCGATGTAGCCCTCCGTGCGCAGCAGCGAGGCGTCACGTAGCGACATCGGCGTCAGTCCGCGTAGGGGGAGTCTGGGGTGGTCTTCGCCGCACGACGAGCGAAGGGCGCGAGCGCGGCGACGAAATCCGCCCCCAGCGTCTCGATCTGCCAGCGGCGCAGCTCGGGGATCTGCGTGAGTTCATCCACGCTGCGTGGCAAGAGGCGCGCGACCGACTCCATCCGCTCACGCGAGCAGAAGAACCCGGGATCGAGCTGCAGGCGCGCGGCCGCATCGTCGCGCACACTCTTGAGCGCGCCGAACTTGTGATCGAAATCCGGGTCCTTGTCCCAGCGCGGCGCCTTGGGGTACTTCGGCAACTCGTTCTCAGGCAGCGCCATCGCCCGCGCGACGCCGTCGATCAGCTCCCGCGCATGTCGGTCGTTCAAGCTGCGGGGCATCCCCTTCAGCTTCATGAGTGCGTCCACCGCGCGCGGTTGCGTGCGCGCGATGTCGAACATCACCTCGTTCGCGAGCACGCGGAACGTCGAGCGATCCACCTCGCGCGCGCGCGCATCGCGCCACTGCGCCACCTCGCGCAGCACGGCGAGCTCACGGCGGGTGAGATCGCGCGCCCCCTTGATCTTCATGAACGCGGTCGCGGGGTCCTCAGCCGGCCAGCGCGTCCCTTCGAGGCGCTGGAACTCCTCTTCCGCCCACGCACGACGCCCCATCCGCTCGAGCGCGTCGTACATCAGATCGCGCAACCCGAGGAGATGCAACGTGTCCTGCGCGGCGTAGTCGAGCATCCCCTGGGTGAGCGGGCGCATCGACCAGTCCGCACGCTGGTGCTTCTTGTCGAGCTTCACCCCGAAGTGCTGCTCCAAGAGCGCGGCGAGCCCGAACGCCTTCGCGCCGATCAGCTGCGCCGCGATCCGCGTGTCGAAGATCCGCCGCACATGCCAGCCGTAATCCTGATGCAGCAACCGCAGGTCGTAATCCGCGTCGTGGAAGACGACCTCCACCTTCGGATCCTCGAGCAAGCGCCCCAAGGTGGCCGGCGAACCGATCGGCAGGGGATCGATGATCGCGTGCTGCGACCGCGTCGAGAGCTGGATCAGGTAGATCCGGTCGATGAACTTGTGGAAGCTCGCCCCTTCCGTGTCGATCGCGAGCTGCGTCACCGCGCCGAGCCCGTCGAGCCAGGCGGCGGCCGCGGTCGCCGAGTCGAGGTAAGTTACCGGAGGAGTCGCAGGGCTCATCGCTGAGGAATCTACACCCTCGTCCTATCCCCCCACCCAGGAGCAGTTCGTCGGTGACCGTGCTAGCTGCTGGGATCGCGATGGGGTGCGACGATGTGGGAAGCGGGCTCCCCGTGGTCCTCCTCCACGGCTTTCCCCACCACCGAGCGCTCTGGGCCTCGCAGCTCAATGGGCTGGCGGCACCGGTCCGCACCATTGCCCCAGACCTGCGGGGGTTCGGCGAGAGCGAGAGTAGCGGCCCCACCTCGATGGACCGCTACGCCGACGACATCGCCGCCCTCTGCGATCAGCTCGGCCTCGACAAGATCGTGCTCGGCGGGCTCTCGATGGGCGGGTACATCGCCTTCGCCTTCTGGCGGCGACACCGCGCGCGAGTACGGGCGCTGGTGCTGTGCGACACCCGCGCCGGCGCCGACAGCGAGGCCGGCCGCGCAACGCGCGACGAGCTGATCGCCCTCGCCGAGCGTGATGGAAGCGCGGCGGTGGCGGATCGGATGCTCCCGGGAATGCTCGGCAGGACCACGCGCGAGAAGCACCCGGACCTGGTGGAGTCGATGCGGGAGATGATGGTGCGGGCCCCCGTCGCGGGGGTCACGGCCGCGCTCGCGGCACTGCGCGATCGACCGGATTCGACGCCGACCCTGTCCACAATCGACGTGCCGACCCTTATCATCTGTGGCGACGAGGATGTGCTCACGCCGGTGGCCGAGTCGCGCGCGATGCACCACGCGATCAGCGGGAGCCATCTCGAACTCCTCGCGGGTGCGGGGCATGTGAGTAATGTCGAACGCCCGGCCGCTTTCAATCACGTCCTCTCTGAATTCCTTACCCAACTCACGAGCGAATGACGAAGCCCCCTGTCAGTGCCCAGGAGCAGAGCCGCGCCGCCCAGGTCGGCGCCGTGCTCTTCCGCAATCGCGGTTGGCTCCCGGTCCCCTTTCTACTGATCCCCTTGCTGGTGCCCGGGCAGATCACGCCGACGGCGATCGCCGTCGCCGCAGTGCTGATCGTGATCGGCGAAGGGTGGCGCCTGTGGGGAGTGGCCACGGCGGGCACCGTGACGCGCCGTCGGTCGCGCGACGTGCAGACGCTCGTGACGCATGGGCCGTTCAACTTCAGCCGCAATCCGCTGTACAACGGTAACTACCTGATCTGGATGGGCTTCGTCGCGCTGTCAGGGGTGTGGTGGTTCCTTCCGGTGGCGACGGTGCTCTTCGCGGTGGAGTACCACTTCATCGTCGCGTACGAAGAAGGGGTGCTCGAGTCGATCTTCGGCGAGGCGTACCTGAGCTTCAAGCGGCGCACGCCGCGGTGGATCCCATCGCCCGCGGCGTCGCCCTCGACCGGCGACTACCGCTGGGCGGAGGCGTGGCGCTCGGAGATCTCGACCTTCCTGCAGTACGCCGCGCTCATCGTGGTGTTCGTGCTGAAGGATCGGTATCGGCCGGGGGGCGTGCTGTAGGCACGCCCTGATTCGCGACGCCGGAGGGTCGCCGTACCGGCAGGCTGCGCTCGAGTACGTCACGTTTCGCGCTGATGAGC
Organism: Gemmatimonadaceae bacterium; assembly: GCA_019745365.1. Lineage (GTDB taxonomy): Bacteria > Gemmatimonadota > Gemmatimonadetes > Gemmatimonadales > Gemmatimonadaceae > JAIETI01. Next base: position 10,598 of record JAIETI010000170.1, read on the forward strand.
GCCGCGTTCCGCTCGATGAGGCCGTGACGTTCCAACTGCTGAACGTCACGGGTAACGGTACTCGCGGACGGCGCTCTCGAGTAGAAATCTCCGAGCTCCGCCGTGAGCGAGGGGATATCTGAGTACGTCACGGGACGATCCAGCGGAAGGGCTAGCGCGAGGGCGCGCTGGCGCAGGAATGTGCCCTTTTGCCGCATCTGCACCTGAGAGAACGTGTCGTACACGTAGATGCGCCACATCTGTCGAAGCAGATTCGTGTGCACGTCCGCTAAGGTGCGCTTCAGGCCATCGAAGAATCCTTGGATGGCGTATTTGAGAAACTGGGTCAGATCTCGAGAGTCGTTTGCCGCCTGAAGCTGGCGATAGTACTCGCTCCGCGTCTCGTTGTAGTGATTCGCGAGCAGGTGCGATGTGATGTCTGGCAACCCTGCGCGAACGAGGATATAGAACTCGACTAGGCGACCCGTGCGCCCGTTGCCGTCATCGAAGGGGTGAATCCACTCGAGATAGACGTGCGCAACGACGGCTTGTATCGTCGCCTGCGCGAAGGTCTGACTCGGGTAGTGGAACTCCTCCTGGAGCCAAGCGCAAAAGATCTCCACGAGGTCCTCGACATCCTCTTTCGCCGGCGCGCGATATCCGCCTACGACGCGAGAGGCGCTGGCGAACTGTCCGGGGACCGCCCGAAACTGCCCTCCGAGATCGCGCCCCACGAGGTAATGGAGTCTTTGCAGGAGCAACGGCGAGATGCGCTGTGCGCGATCCCTCACCGCGAGCTCTTGCAGAAGCTCGTTCAGCGCACCGACGATATTGCGGACCTCACGCTCCTGGTACCCGTCCTCTTGGACTCCCGGGTGACCTTCGACGACTGACGAGATCTCGTCTTCCGATAGCGTGTTTCCTTCAATAGCGGTCGTCGCCTGCGCGCCCTTCTTGAGGGACACGAGCAGCAGATCGCGCCGCGCCTCTGGGAGAAGTGGGATGGTGCCGAGCGAAGAAACCAGGGCGTCGCACTGGCCCAAGAGGTAGTGCAGCTCACCGGAGACCTCCCACATCCTCGAAAACCGAAGGTGGGGGTACTTCAGTCGGTACTTTGCAGAATCAATCGCCATCGCTTTCAACTATAACGAAATTCTCAGTCAAAAGTTGGGCACTTTTTGATGGAGAAATGCCATCTTGTTGATGTTTCTGGAGTATTTCGTACATTATAATGTGTATTTGCGCACAGTAATGGTTTTTAGTGCGTATCATTGCGTAACCATCCTATTGGGAGCAGTTCCGTGCGACCCATTTCGACTCACCAGAGTACGCTACGCTTCCCTTTCAACGAGTTGCTCAGCACCGAGTCCGCCGTCAGAGTGCTACGCGCACTCGTGCTCGCTCAGGTTCCGCTCGCGCGGCGCGAGCTCGCTCGGCAGAGCGGGCTCCACGTGAACGGAATCGCACGAGTCGTACAGGGACTCGAAAAGCATGGGATTGCTGAGTCGGTCGGTGAAGGAAGATCGAGACCAACTCGCCTCCGGCTCGAACATCCACTCGCCCAGAGTATTCAGTCGCTCTTCTTTGCAGAACGAGATCGCTTCGTCCGCATTCTCGACTCCCTCAAGCGAGCGATTGCTCAACTGGACCCCCCTCCCCGCTCCGCGTGGATTGAAGGCCCCGTCGCCTCAGGAGACGACTACTCATCAGATGCGCTGGTGCTCGGCGTCCTCGCCGACACGGTCGACCGAAAGGCATGGGCGCCCCAGCTACGCAGGGGACTGAACACAATTCAACGAACGGAAGACGTCGGCATCGAGACGCGGGTCTGCTGGAGGGCAGACCTTCTGTCGCTCGAGGAGACGGAGCGCGACCTCCTTCGAAAGGCCCTACCCATTCACGGGCCTCCGCCATCGGCGCTGTTCGATCGACGCGGAGACAGCGGGGACTTCGCGCAAGCCCAGGAAAGAACACACGCGCAGCACGACCGAAGGTCCGCAACCTACGGCGCAGAGATCGCCCGACTGATTCATCGACGTCCGGGCCTCGTGCGCGAGGCGCTGCGCTACCTAGAGCGACGCATTCCAGCATCATCTCCGAACGAGGTTCCCGAGCTTGAGGAGTGGAGAGACATCCTCCAGTCGTACTCGAACGCACGACTGCGCGACTTTCTGGCACAAACCTCGGAGCGCGCAGTTCGCATGCGGCAATCCATGCCTTTCCCCGCAGTCCTGACCGAGCAAGAGCGACAATTGCTCCGCGCGGCGGCAAGTTCCGCCCAGGATGGGTCATCGACATGACGAGGTCGCAGCTGGAGCACGCGATCCGCGCAGTGTGCGATGTCGCCGAAGTGGGCGAAGTGATCATCATCGGCTCCCAGTCGATTCTCGGCGCGTATCCGAACGCGCCGATTTCACTTCGTCAATCGATCGAGGTCGACGTCATGCTTCGCCA
>JAIETI010000179.1 GCA_019745365.1 Gemmatimonadaceae bacterium
GCGTCGAGCGCGCGGTGGCGATGGGTGACGCTCGTGTTGCTGTTGAGCACCGCCGCGATCCCGGCGGTGCGGTGGCGCGAGCAACGCATGGCGGCGGCGCGTGGCGCGCTCGCGGTGGACGCTCCGCCAGCACCCGCGGCGACGGCGTCGCCGACTGTGGCCGCCGCGCCTACGCCAATGGACAGTGTGACGCAGGCGCTCCAGCGGGAGCTCGCCGACACGCGTCGGATCGCGATCGAAGCGCAGCAGCGCGCCGATCGGCTCGAGGCGCAGCGGATGACGACCGAATCGAAGCCCACCGCCACGGCCGAACCCGCGCCGAACGTGCCCGGGCCGCCGATACCCGGCCCCAGCGCGGTACCCAGCTTCGCGATGCTCCGCGTCTCGACCATCGGTGCCTCTACCGAGATCGCGCTCGACGGCGGCGCGAGCGGGATCGTCGGCAACGGCTGGGTGAAGCTCACGCCTGGTCGGCATCAAGTGACCGCCACCGGCGATCTCCGCTTCACACCGCCGACCTACTTCGTGAATGCAGCCGCGGGCGACACGCTCTGGGTGATCTTCGCCCGTGAGGGGAGTGTGCCCGCTGGCGTACCACGGCAGCTCTTCATCCCTCACAACTACAAGTGGCTCCCGGCGCAGCAACGACGTCAGTTCGAGGCGTTCGCGAGCGGCGAACTGCTGCAGCGCCTGAAAGGGATGCGTGCGCCGACGCGCCCGCTCAGCGAGGGGCGGCTACGACCCTGAGCGCGTGGCGGTGCACAGCGACCTCCACCCGACGGTCGCGCGCCTGCCGCAGTTCGCCATCGACCTCGAAGAGCGGCGGTTCGCGGAAATGCATCGCGAACGCCGCGTGCCGGGAGATGCGTAGTTCCGCGTCGCGCACATGCGTGCCGCGCAGCGCACGGAGCAGGAGCGGCATGCGACGCCGGAGCCCTAGGATCCGGCCGATCGTGATGAGGTCGACGAGCCCGTCGTCGGGCTGCGCGTTCGGTGCGATGTGGAAGACCCCACCGAAGCGCTGCGCGTTGGCGATCACGATCATGAAGTAGGTCGGCTGCGGCGTCCCGCGGCCGTCGATGATCGACTGGATGCCCGCGAAATCGCGGAGCTCGCGCAGCGCCGCGTCGAGATACGCGAACACGCCGGCACGCTTTCCCTCGCGGAGCGTACGCGCGAGGACGGCGACATCGAAACCGAAGCCGGCCACGTTCACGCTGATCTGTCCGTCGATCTCCACGAGGTCGATCGTGCGCGTCGCGTTGGGGCGCCGACTGAGCGCGGCCATCGCACCCGCGTCATGCGCGGGGACGCCGAGCGTCTTCACCAGATCGTTACCGGTCCCGCCAGCGAAGAGCGCGAGGCGCGCGTCGGCCCCGCTCCGGAAGAGCGCTGCCGCGGACTGACTCCAACTGCCATCGCCGCCGAGCACTGCGATGGTGCGGGCGCCGGCGTCGAGCGCGCGCTGCACCTGGGTGGCTTCGTCGCCCGCCGCGACCGTCGTGAAGACGCGGAGGTCCCCACCCGCACGCAGCGCGGCCTCGACGGCAGGCGCGCGCCGCTGCGCACGCCCGGCACCGGCGACCGGGTTGATGATCAGGGCGACCTCGGACACGATCGCAAGATGCCACGGCTCACGCCGCGGCGACAGCCGCCCTCAGCTCCGGAGTGAGGCCGCGAGGCGCTGCGTCTCCGCGTCCGGCTCGACGTCGAGCTCCCGACGCAAGCGGTCGCGGAACTCCTCGTAGAGTTGCACGGCCCCGCTGCGGTCGCCGGCACGCTGCAGGAGGAGCATCGCCTTCCGCACGGTCCGCTCATCGACGCCGACGAAGCGCGCCGCTTTGCGGGCCCAGCGCGCGGCGAGTGTCACATCCGCCGTGCCCTCGAAGCGTTCGGCCAGTGTCCAGGCCGCATGGGCCGCGCGTTCGCGGTAGTGCGCGCGGGTGAGCTCAAGCCACTGTTCGAATTCCACGGTCTCGCCGAAGAACCCTTCGAGGAGGTCGGCCCGATGGAGCTCGAGGGCGGCCGCCAGTCGGTCGTCGCGCAGGGCCGCATCGAAGTCGAGGGCATCGACGGCGACCCGCGTGGTGTCAAGCCGCAGCTCATCGTCACCGCGGCCGAGGATCGCGTCCTCGCCGAGCAGCTGGCGCAGCGCGTGCACCGCCTTCCGCAGCTGCGTGCGTGCGCCGGTCGAGTCGAGTTCGGGCCAGAAGACCCCGACCATCGTGTCTCGCCGGACCCACCCGTCGGGGCGCGCAATGGCGAGATAGGCGAGCAACGCGACGCGCTTGCGTTGCGCCAGGAACGCGTCGGCCTCCGCGACGCCGAGGATCGCGGGGCTCCCGAACACGCGGAGTGAGATAGGGCGCGTCGGCGCCAAGGGGTCGAGCGTCACGGCGACCAACCAAACGCACGAAACGCTGGTGCGGAAGGGGGTTACCCTCGCGACGCTCACGGAACGGCGGCGGTACGCCCTAGGGAACGGTGGGCACCCACCCTAGGGAACGTGGGGCGTGGAGTGTGGAACCGCGGAACGGATTCCCCCTCTTCCCGATGGAGCACGCCATGGCCACGACGATCCTCCCCTTCACCCTCGCCGCCGCCCGACGCGATCGCGGTGTGCCGCAAGAGACCGCGACGCGGCTCCTCGCCCTGCTAGATGATCTCGGGCTTCCATCGATCGCCCTCGTCGGCGACACGCCGACGCTGGGGATCCGCCTCGAGGCGATCATCGATGATGCGCGTCGCGCCGCCCTGATCGACGCGATGGTCCGGCATCGGCACGCGAGCGCCCGAGTCCCGCGGAGCATCGGGACGACCTTCCTCTGGGAGGATCAGCGCGTCCGCGTGCACGAGCTCGCTGGGACCCGCGACGAGCCGGTGGTGCTTGGCGTCTTGCAGGCGCTCCCCGCGAGCGGCGCGTGGCGCCTGCGGCTCACGGGACGACAGGCGGAGATCGCCGCCGCGTTCGCTGCGGGGAAACGGGCGGACGAAGTCGGTGCCAGCCTTGGCATCACGAAGCACACCGCTCGGCGCCATCTCGAGCAGGTGTACTCGCGCCTCGGCGTCAGCAACCGCGCCGAACTCTCGCGGGTGATCCGGAGTTGAGCGGTGACGGTCCCCGCGAGAGATTTCCCCGCTCGCCTTGATCGCTTTCTCTCGTCGGGTCGCCGTTTGATGGCTTCGGACCTCGTCGCGCGGTTACAATCGCAGCTCCGTGATCGGTTCCAGCTCGGGGTGGAACTGGTCGGCGGCGGGATGAGTCGCGTGTTCCGCGCCACGGAGGTCGCGCTCGGGCGCGAGGTCGTGATCAAGGTGCTCCCGCCCGAGCTCCTCTCGGACGCGAGTCTGCGCCGCTTCACTCGCGAGGTGTTGACGACCGCGCAACTGCAGCACCCGCACATCCTTCCGCTGATCGCGGCGGGGGGTGACGATGCGGTGGCGTGGTACGCCGCGCCGTTCGTCGAGGGCGAAAGCCTACGGCGCCGCCTTGCCGACGGGGCGGTGTTCGCGCTCGACGACGCCCACACGATCATCCGTGAGCTCGCCTCCGCCGTCGCCCACGCACACCGGGCGGGGATCGTGCATCGCGACATCAAGCCGGGGAACGTCCTGCTCAGCCACGGCCACGCGGTGCTCGCGGACTTCGGCGTGGCGCGCGCGCTCGCGAGTGAGGAGGACGGCGCGGGTCCGTCACTGAGCGTCGCGGGCGAGGAGCGCTACGTCGCCCCCGAGGGCGCGGGTTCGGTGCAGGCCGACCTGTTCTCGCTCGCCTGCGTCGCCGAGGAGCTGTTGGCCGGCACGCGCGCCGCCGGCGCCCGTGAGGACGCCGTGGTGCGTGCGCTTCGGAGCCGACACCCGGTGCTCTCCTCCGCTCGCGCGCAGGCGATCGCCGCGGTCCTCCGTCGGGCCAGCGCGCCCGACCCCGCGCGGCGGACGGCGTCGGTGGAGGCGTTCGTCGCGGGGCTCGACGGTGCGATGCGCTCCTCGCGTGCCCGGCGCGCGGCCATCGCGGGTGCGGTCTTCGGCGGGCTCGTGATCGCGGCCGCGGCGTGGCGCACGGGGTCGGCAACGAGCGCGAGCGCCGTCATGCCACCGCCAGCGCCGATCACGACCGCGGCCGCAGGACCGACCGCGACGGCCGCGGACGCACCGGGGCTCGATCCCGCCGCGGTGCGGGCCGCGCTCGCCGATTCCGTCGACGCGGAGTGGGAGGCCGCACGTTTCACGCGAGCCCTTCCGTACCTCGATCGTCTGGCGACCCTCGATGCCGGTGACGTCCGCACCGCCTATCGCCGCGCGATCGTCGCGTCATGGTCGCGCGACAGCAGCACGCTCGAGTCGCGTCGCGCTCTGCTCGCCGCGGTCGAGGGGCGCGGTGGCGCCGCGCTCGACGCGTACGAACGCGCGGTGGTCGAGGGCGCGGCGGCGCTCGCCGAACGCGCGTATCCGGCGGCGTGCGCGGCGTTCACGCGCGCGCTCGCGGTCCGGGAGGGGTTCGAAGCGTTGATCGGCACCGGCGACTGCCGCGAGAGCGATGCGATGGTGGTGCGTGACGCGAACGGCGCGCGCTTTCGCACGAGCTTCGCTGAGGCGCAGCAGTACTATCTCCGCGCGTCGCGCCTGGGGAGCGGCGCGTCACCCCTTCCGTACCTCCGGCTCCGCAACGTGAGCTTCACCCAGACGGGTCGGGTGCGGCGCGGTATCGGCCCCGACGGTGCCGCGTGGCTCGGCTTTCCAGAACGCATCGGCGACACCGTGACGTTCGTCGCCGCGCAGCCCGGACCGCGGCGTATCGACGACGGGTCGGTCGAGCGACAAGCCGCCGCCTTCGCGCTCACCCGCGAGCGCTTGGTTCCCATCCTCGCCGCGTGGGCGCGCCGCGCCCCTGATGAGCCGACGGCGCACTCGTTCCTCGCCGAACTCCTCGAAGAGACGGGACGGATCCGCGAGGGGGGCGCCGACGGCCTCACCGCGCTCGGGTCGATCCGACGTGCTCGCGCGCTGATCCGTGATGGCGCGACTGATGTGACCGCGCGCAAGACGCACACGAGGATCCTGCTGCGCCTGGGAGAGTTCGCAGCGGCGGCCGCCCTCGCGGACTCGACGCTGGCCACGCACGACAGTACGCTCGCGCTCTCCGACGGCGTGTTGGTGATGGCCGCGCTCACCGGACGCGTCACGCGCGCGACTGAAGCGCTCGCCGACCTCGGCGCCAGCTACGTGCGACTCCTCCGCGGTGTCGACGGCACGCCGATCGCCGTTCCCGCGAGCACGAAGCGCGCGCTCGCCGGCTTCTCCGTCCGGGCGGCGCTCGGCGTGTGCGACGACGACGTACGCGCGGCGCCCGTGGAGTTCCGCCGCGTGCTCGACGCGATGATGCCGCCCGCCACGCGACCGCCAGCGGTGGAGCAAGCGTTCCTCGAGCGCCCGATCGGCCTCGCCCTCGATTGTCTCGGGCTCGACGCGGCGCGCACATTCGCGCGACCGACCTTTCCCGCGATGGCAGCGGCGAAAGCATTCGCGAGCGGCCTGCCTGATGACGGGCTCGAGCGATTCGCCGCGCTGGATCAGCTCCGCCTCCGCGGCGGGCCCGTCGAGAACTTCGAGTGGGGGATGATCGAAGCGCACGTCCGGCTCGCGCGCGCCGACACCGCGGGCGCGATCCGCGCGCTGCAGCGCCCCCTCGACGCGCTCCCGACCTCTTCGCCGAGCTTCTTCGTCGGCGAGACGAATCCGGCGTTGATCGGCCGGTCGCTCGGTCTTATCGCGGAACTCAGTGCCGCGCGCGGGGACCGGATGAACGCGCGGCGGTATGCGACACACGCCGTCGCGCTCTGGCGTGGTGCGGATCCGGTGCTGCAGCCGCGCGTCGCGCGGTGGCGCGCGATCGCAGGGTCGTAGTCAGTTCGCGCGGAGCTGACGGGCCAGTTCCTGCGTCTCTGCGGATGGGGCGACGTCGAACTCGCGCCGGAGATAGACCACGAACTCTTCGTAGACGCGCACGGCGTCGGCGCGATTGCCGGTGCGCGCGAGCAGCCCCATCGCGCCCCGGAGTCGCCGCTCGTCCGTCTGCGCGAGTCGCGCGACCCGCCGTGCCCAGCGTGAGGCTTGGGTGAGGTCGGCCTGCGTCTCGAAGGTGGTGGCGAGCGCCCAGGCGCTCTCGAGGGCCGCGTCATGCCGCGCGCGGCGGGCCTCGCTCAGCCAGGGGTCGAAAGCCGCGCTCTCGACGTGGAATCCTTCGAGGAGCGGACCCACGTACAGCTCGAGCGCGCGGGCGTGATGGCCGGCTGCCACGGCCGCGTCGAACGCGACCGCATCGCACCAGACGATCGCCGGATCCGCGCGTAGCTCTTCCTCTCCGCGCGCCTCGATTGCCGCCTCGCCGAGGGCTCGGCGCAACGCGTAGAGCGCACGGCGCAGGGCACCGCGCGCGCCCGCTTGATCGAGTTCGGGCCAGAGGAGCGCCGCGAGACGATCGCGGCGGACGAATCCGCGCGCGCCGTCGACGCAGAGCAGGGTCAGCAGCGCGACGCGGAGCGGCTGCGTGACGACCTCGTCGCTGGCGGGGGCGCCGAGGAGCTCGATCCGACCGAGGCAGCCGAAGCGGATCGGTGCGTCGGGGGCGTGCGGTGCGCGGGTCGCAAAGGGGGTCGGCGAGGCCATCGGCGGGGATTTTGGCGTCGCGCGCACGAGAGGGCAATGGGACGCCGCGTGGACGTTTGGAGGACGCTCAGGTCGCGCCTAGGCGGACACGTCGCCCTCAAGATGGAAGACATGACACACATCCCCTCCGATCCGTCGCCGAGTGCGGAACGCTTCGTCGCGTTGTTCGACTCGCTGGGGCTCCCTGCGATCGTCTTCGGCGGCCTGGGTGGACTCCGTGCGCTCACCGGTTCGCGCATCGGGCAGGTGCTGTCGTCGCGACAGCGGGTGGCGCTCATCGAGGCGGTGCGCGCGGCGCGGGCGCGACCGGGCGGTCGAGCCGTGGGCCCGGTGGTCTTCGACCATGCCGATTGGCGGGTCAGCACCCAAGAGGTCGCGCTCGACGAGCGCGACCCACTGGTGATCGCGGTGCTGGAGCCGCGCGCGGGTCGCGCGGCGTGGGGCAGTACGCTGACGCCACGACAACGCGAGGTCGCGCAGCTCGTCGCCAAGGGGACCGGGCTGCGCGATGCCGCAGAGAAGCTCGGGATCAGCGAGCACACCGCGCGGCATCATCTCGAAGCGGCGTATGCGCGACTCGGCGTGTCGAACCGCGCTGAGCTCGCGCGTCGCATGCACCACGGCGCGGTTGATGTGCGTGTCGATTAGTCTTTGCCGTTCGATTCACTCTCTCTATTGAGGTCGCCGTTCTGATGATCCGATTTCGGTCGCTGGTTCTGCTCTCACTCGCGCTCGCTGCCTGTGGCAGGAAGGATGGTCCCTCGGCCCCAGTGAAGGACCCGAACGTCGTCGGGAAGACCGGTGGAACCGTCGCGACAACGGGTGGCGCGGCGACGCTCACGATCCCGGCGGGCGCGCTGACCTCCGATGTGAAGATCACCGTGGCGACGAAGCCTGATCCGCGCGGCGATACGCGCAGTGTGGGTGGCACGGCCTACGAGTTCGGTCCTGAGGGGACGAAGTTCGCCACGCCGGTGACGCTCACGCTCAAGTACGACAAGACGAAGCTTCCGCCGGGGCGCGCGGCGCGCGAGATGCGGGTCGCACAGCTCACCGACAGCGGGTGGGTACCGCTGGAGACGGGGCTGCAGATCGATTCCGTCTCGGGTGCCGTGAAGCTCGCGGTCACGCAGCTCGGCGGTGCGCCCGAGCATGGCGCGGCGCTCCGCGCATCGGGGAACCTCGCACTGTCCGGCAGCACCCCCGTGGCGTTCCACAGCTGGTCGTGGCGGCCCTCCTACACCCCGTACTTCCCTCCGATCAATCCCTGCGCGCCGATCCTGCTCTCGCCGCAGCAGTCGTTCACGGGTGCCATCGATGATGCGGACTGTGTGGTCGCGAACAACAACGGCCGGCGATCGGACTACTTCACCGTGTCGGTGTCGGAACAGACGATCCTCAGCCTCAACATCTCCGGCGCCGTGACCGGGCCCTTCGGCATTCAGGGACGCGGGCTCAGCGCGCTCTCCAGCGCTTCGGTCGGTGCGACCTTGGTCACGCTCGTTCCCCCCGGATCCTACTCGGTCTTCCTCTCGGGCATCGACAGTCTCGCGCGTGGGGCGTACACCGTCACCACCAGCACCGCCGCGGTCGGATCCCGCTCCGGCTGCGAGAACCTTCCGGTCGTCGCGGGGCAGTCGTTCACCGGGACGGTCACGACGACGGATTGCACCGCCACGGTGCCACAGAATTCGCCGCTCGTGGCGTTCCGCGGCCTCCCGTTCCAATACGACCTGTATCGCGTTCGGCTGTACGGAGGGAAGAGCTACACCATCAGCCTCACGCACAACACCCCGAACTCGAACGGGTGCCTCGTGCTCTGGCAGAACAACCAGATCGTCGCCTCCGTGCTGGATCAAGGGTCTGGGACCAATCCGAAGTCGGTCACGGTCACGCCGTCCGCCGACCTCTACTACTCGATCGAAGTCGAGTCCTGCTCCACGAACGGGACGGTCTGGAACGCGGTGCTGCCGATGAACTACACGGTCAACATCACCGGACACTAGCCGAGCCGTGGATGCACGACGCCCCGCCGCGCATCGCGCGGCGGGGCGTCGTCACATCGACAACGAGACTACTTCGCCAGGTTCCGCAGCACGTACGGCAGGATCCCGCCGTGACGATAGTAGTTGAGCTCCTCCGGCGTATCGATCCGACTCCGCACCGCGAAGCGCGTCACCGATCCGTCCGGCGCCGTCGCCACCACCGTGAGCGCTGCGCGCGGCGACATCGACTCGCTCAACCCCTCGATCGTCATCGTCTCGAACCCGGTCAGTCCGAGTGACTGCCGCGTCTCGCCATTGGTGAACTCGCACGGGATCACCCCCATTCCGACCAAGTTCGACCGGTGGATCCGCTCGAAGCTCTCCGCGATCACCGCGCGCACGCCGAGGAGCATCGTCCCCTTCGCCGCCCAATCGCGCGACGAGCCGGTGCCGTACTCCTTCCCGGCGATGATCACTAACGGCGTCCCCGCGCGGCGATACCCCTCGCTCGCGTCGAAGAAGCTCGTCGGTTCCGCGTCGGGCGCGGTGCGCGTCCACCACCCTTCGAGCCCCGGCGTGAGCTCGTTCTTGAGGCGGATGTTCGCGAAGGTGCCGCGCATCATCACCTCGTGGTTGCCGCGCCGCGCACCGTACGAGTTGAAGTCCTTCTTCTCCACGCCGAGCGACTTGAGCCAGACGCCGGCGGGCGACTTCTCCGCGATCGACCCCGCGGGCGAGATGTGGTCCGTCGTGATCGAGTCGGCGAACATCCCGAGCACGCGCGCACCGCTGATCGGCTGCACTCCCGGCGGCGTCATCGTCATCCCGTCGAAGTACGGCGGGTGCTTCACGTAGGTGGACTTCGCATCCCAGCTGTATCGATCACCGGTCGGCACCGCGATCGCCTTCCACTGTTCGTCGCCGCCGAACACGTCGGCGTACTGCCGCTCAAAGTACTCGCGCTTCACGCTCGAGAGCACCACGTCCTCGACTTCCTTCGCGCTCGGCCAGATGTCCTTGAGAAACACCGGCGCGCCGTCCTTCCTGGTGCCGATCGGGTCACGGTCGAAGTCGATGTCCATCCGCCCGGCAAGTGCGTACGCGACCACGAGCGGTGGGGACGCGAGGTAGTTGAAGCGCGTCTGCGGATTCACGCGCCCTTCGAAGTTGCGATTGCCGCTGAGCACCGCCGCGACGGTCAGCTTCCCATCGTCGATCCCCTTGCTGATCGGCTCGGGGAGCGGGCCCGAGTTCCCGATGCAGGTCGTGCAGCCGTAGCCGGCGATCTGGAAGCCGAGCGCGTCGAGCGCGGGTTGCACCCCCGCCTTGTCGAAGTAGTCCTTGGCCACCTTCGAGCCCGGCGCGAGCGAGGTCTTCACCCACGGCTTGCTCGTGAGTCCCTTCGCGACGGCCTTCTGCGCGACGAGCCCCGCCGCGAGCATCACGCTCGGGTTCGAGGTGTTCGTGCAGCTGGTGATCGCCGCGATCACCACCGCGCCGTCGGTGAGCTCGAACGACTTGCCGCGATGCGAGAGCGACTGCGGCACGGCGACCGGTGCCGGCTGCCCCTTGCTCGCGGCCGCCGCGGCCTGCTGCTCCACATGCGCCGCCAGCGACGCGGTGTAGTTCGCCTTCACGTCCGTCAGCGCGATGCGGTCCTGTGGGCGCTTCGGGCCCGCGAGCGACGGCACCACCGTCGAGAGATCGAGCGTCAGCGTGTCGGTGTACTCCGGGTCGGGGCTCCCCGCCTCGCGGAACAACCCCTGCGCCTTGCAGTACGCCTCGACCAACGCGACCTGATGCTCACTCCGCCCCGAGAGGCGGAGATACTTGAGCGTCTCGGCGTCCACCGGGAAGAAGCCCATCGTCGCGCCATACTCGGGCGCCATGTTCGCGATCGTCGCGCGGTCCGCGAGCGAGAGCCCGTCGAGCCCGTCGCCGAAGTACTCGACGAACTTCCCGACCACCTTCTTCTTGCGCAGCATCTCGGTGCAAGTGAGCACGAGATCGGTCGCCGTGGCGCCCGCCGGGAGCGCGCCGGTCAGCTTAAAGCCGATCACCTCGGGGATCAGCATCGAGACCGGTTGCCCCAGCATCGCCGCCTCGGCCTCGATCCCGCCCACGCCCCAGCCGAGCACGCCGAGCCCGTTGATCATGGTCGTGTGCGAATCGGTGCCGACGAGCGAGTCGCAGTACGCCTCGTTCGTCTCCGGATTCACGAACACCACCTGCGCGAGGTACTCCAGGTTCACCTGATGGCAGATCCCGGTGCCCGGCGGCACGGCGCGGAAGTTCTTGAGCGCCGTCTGCCCCCAGCGGAGGAACTGATAGCGCTCGACGTTCCGCTCATACTCGAGGTTCACATTGATCATGAACGCCGCGTCGGTGCCGTACTCATCGACCTGCACCGAGTGGTCGATCACGAGATCGACCGGCTGGAGCGGGTTGATGCGACGGGCATCGCCGCCGAGCTGCGCGAGGGCGTCGCGCATAGCGGCGAGGTCGACGACGCAGGGAACGCCGGTGAAGTCCTGCAGGAGCACGCGGCTCGTGCGGAACGCGATCTCCTGATCGCGAGGCGCCTTCACGTTCCAGGTCGCGAGCGCTTCGACGTCGCCCTTCTTCACGAAGGCGCCGTCCTCGTTCCGCAGCAGGTTCTCGAGGAGCACCTTGAGCGAGAAGGGGAGGCGGCTCGCGGTGCTCCCGGGGAGTCCGTGGACCGCGTCGAGGCGATAGTAGGTGTACGTCTTGCCGTCGACCGTGAGCGTGGCGCGGCTGCCGAACGAATTCGTGGTTGTCATGGCCTGGGGTGCTGATGGCCCCTGCGCGATCGCGGGGCAGAGTGATGGCCTGAGCCACTGACGCGACGAGGCGCGTCAGGCTGACCGGAATATACCGAGTATCGGCGGCAGGCGGGGCGGGCTACGGCTCCGCGTCCACCTCGTCCTCTTCCGGCGCCACCGGGAGCTCCATCGTCGTTCGCATCACGCCCCCTTCTGCCACGGCGGCCGAGATCGCGTCGGTCGGGCACTGGTGCACGAAGTCCCCGTCGGCACGGGACCACTCCACCGGGCTCTCGATGACCCGCGCCTTGCCGTCGTCCCCCATCTCGACGACGTCGGGGGCGAGGAGCGTACAGAGTCTGCATCCGGTGCACTTGGATGCGTCGATCCGGACATCGACCATCCGTCGCGGATAGATCCCCCCCGCGCTCATGAGGGAGTCGCCCACCCGGTCGAGCGCGTCGACAGCGGCCGCGTACCCCGCGTCGATCATGGCATCGACGTGCGCGAAGGAGAACCAGTGATAGCGCCAAACCGCGGGTCGCACGAGCAGCATCGGCGGACCCGACCAGCTCTGGAGCTGGGCGCCTTGGAGTGACTTCATCATCGTCTGCGCCGCGCGCATGTAGATCGCCGCAAACCCCTTGTTCTGGATCCGGCGCGCGGTAGCCATGTTGCTCGATCCCACATCGACGGCGATGATCGCGTCCATCCCTGCGGCGGCGATGGTGGCGGGGACGTTGTCCATCACGCCGCCGTCGACGCAGGGGCGCCCCCGGATCACTCGTGGCGGGAAGAACCCCGGGAGCGCGCAGCTCGCGTAGACGGCCTCGTTTACCGGCACGTCGCGGAGCCCCGGAAGCCCGAAGACGAGTTGCGCCCCTCGTTCGAGATCGACGGTGTTCACCAAGACCTCGATCGGGAGCTCGTCGAACCGCACCTTCGGCACCAACGAGTCGACCACGGCCTGGAGCGGCTGCGCGAGGTAGAGCGAGGGGGAGAGCATCCGCTTCATGACCATGTTCACATGGTCGATGCGGAAGAGGTCCTTCTTGGTCACGGCGCGCGCGGCTGCTTCGAGGGCATCGACGGACCGTCCCCCCGCCCACGCCGCGCCGATCAGCGCGCCGATGCTCGTCCCCGCGATCCGCGTTGGACGGATTCCCCGTTCCTCAAGTGCGCGCAGGACCCCGATGTGGGCGAACCCCTTGAGGCCGCCCCCACCGAGGACCAGCGCGATCCGCTCGGGGAACGCGCTGCTCACTTGAGGTACTGCCAGAGCCCCACGAGGAAGACCGCCGCGCCGCCGAGCGAGATCACGCGGCCCGCACCACCATCGACCACCAGGCCGGTCGCGAAGGCCGCGCCGCCGAAGAGCATGAGTCCTTTCGAGCTCTTCTTGCTGAGCCACGCCTTCGGATCATCGGGGAGCGGCGCGGGAGCGGGGGCGGGTGCGAGCTCGGCGGCGGGTGCGATCCCAGCGCGCGCGGCGGCGGG
>JAIETI010000045.1 GCA_019745365.1 Gemmatimonadaceae bacterium
CGGCGTAGTAGTCGCGCTGGAAGGGTGAGGTGTCGAGGATGAAGAACTCGACGCTCGTGCTATCATCGATCGCCTTCTTTACCGCGAAGTACCGGCTCGGCATGCGCCAGCGACGGCTCTTTGCCGTGTAGTCCACCTGCGCCTGCGCGTTGCCACGGTAGTCGTGATTGCCGAGCGCGACGAGCCAGTCCACCTGCAGCGCGTGCTGGCGGTACACGTCCTCGAACGACGCGCGGATGTTCGGGTCGCCGGTGCTCTGGATCCCGTTGGGGTAGAAGTTGTCGCCGGTGGAGATCACCAGCTCGGCGTCGAGCGCGCTGGCGGCGCGGTCCATCGCGCTGGCGACGAGCCGCTGGTTGTGTTCCCCATGGCGACCCCAGTCGCCGATGACGAGGACACTGAGGGCATCGGCCGGCTTCTCGAGGGCCGGGGCGGGCTTGCGGACGCCGATCGCCCCCGACGCCCCCGACTGCGCGTCAGCGCAGCCGGGGGCGGAGGCGAGCACAATCCCGATGACAAGAGCAAACGAGCGGAGGGCAGGGGTCATCGGTGGATTCTGGTGGATCAGCGCTCGATGCGGAAGCCCGCCATCGCCCACGGACGGTAGAACTCGAACGAGGGGTCCTCGCCGCCACCGCCGCGGTTGTTCTTCCCGCCGACGACCGCGCGGAGCGGCACGTTGTTCAGGTTGATCGCTTCGACGAAGAACTTCGCATTCCCGTTGAGGCGCACCGACCCCGAGGCGTCGATCTGCATGCGGCTGCGCGTGCGCTGGTCGGCGAGCGCGGTGACCGGCGAGATGAAGGAGATGAAGTCACCCGCGTAGTTCGCGCCCACGCGCATCGAGACGCGCCCGCGATCGAAGAAGGCGCCGATGTTGCCGGCGTTCCCGGTCTGCCCAGGAAGCGCGAACTTCTCGGCACCGCGCAGCGGGAGCGTGGTCTCCGACTGCGTGTAGGTGTAGTTCGCGTTGATGCCGAGCCCGCTCCAGATCCCCGGGAGGAAGGAGAGCGTCTGCTGCCAGGCGAGTTCGAAGCCGTAGATCTTCCCCTTCGGGCCGTTCACCGGCTGCACGACGAGCGTCGCATCCGGGCCGAGCTGCTCATCGGCCGTCCGCGCGCGCGAGGTGGCGTAGATGAAGTTGGTGAGATCCTTGTAGAAGCCGCCGACTGAGACGAAGCCGACGCCACGGAAGTAGCGCTCGACCATGAGGTCATAGTTCAACGCCGTCGTCGCCTTGAGCGCCGGGTTGCCGATGCGCGCCGTGGGCTGTCCGATGTCGATGCGCGTGTAGGGCACCATGTCGACGAACTGCGGGCGGACCATCGACGTCGTGACGGCCGCGCGGATGTTCGTCATCTCGTCGAACGCCCACGTGGCGTTGAGCGAGGGGAAGAGATTGGAGTAGCTCGACGTCCCCGTGACCGGCGTGACCGTGGCGGTCGTCCCCTGCACCTGGATCCGGTTAGCGCGGTTGTCGACCTGCGTTGCTTCGACGCGGAGCCCCGGCACGAGGCGGAGTCGGCCGCGGTCGAGCGTGGCCATCAGGTACCCGCCCATCACGTCCTCGCCCACCTTGAACGAGTTGCCCGCCGTCGCAAGCGTGGAGTTGAACACATCGGTCGTGAAGGACGCGCCGTTCGACTTCAAGAAGTACGACACGCGCTCGGCATCGGCGTGCCGCCCCATCGAATAGTCCCCGCCGAAGAGGCGGTTGCCCGAGGTCTGCGTGACGAGCCCGTTGAACAACGTCGCGCCGGTCGCGCCCAGCGTGTTCGCCGCGAGCGCGCTCGTGCTGATCGTCTGCTGCGTGCGGTTCTCGCGGTCCTTGATGCGCGCCACCACGCCACCCTTCACGAAGCCGCGGAAGCCCGCGACGGCGACCGGATACTGATAGTTCACACGGGCACTGACATCGCGGTCTGCCGTCAACCGCACCTCGCGCGTGAAGCTGTTGAAGGCGAAACGGGTGGGGTCGTCGAACGAACCGGCCGCCACGTTCACCCGCGGACGCTCCTCGTCCTCGAAGTTGTAGCCGAACGACATATTGCTCTGACGGAACACCATCGTGCGGACGTTCGGACGGTCTTCCTGCGCCTGCGACGTCGCGAGCGACCAGGTGAGGATGTCGCCGCGGTTCGAGACGTGCTCGCCGCCGAGCTGCGCGGAGATGATGCGCTGCCGCACGAGACGCAAGCGGATGTCGCGATCCATGCGGCTCCCGGTCGTGATCCCGGAGTCCGCTGAGACCTGCGTCCAGCGCGAACCCGACCCGCCGCGGAAGCCGTAGCGCGTGCGCAAGCGGATCTCATCATCGACGAAGCCGTTCCACGTGCCACGAAGGAAGATCTTGCTCCCTTCGCCGAGCAGGTAATCGAAGCCCGCGTTGACGCCCTGACGGAGGCGATCGACCTGCGGGTAATCGCGCGTCTCCCAGAGGCGCGGCGCGTCGAGCGAGGCGAGCGAGCTGTTCCCCGCCACGCCGCAGTCGCCGTCTTGCACGCACCACGTCCCCTCGAAGTTCTGCGAGGCGCGGTCGTTGCGATAATTCGTCATGCCGACGATCGCGCCGAACTTCTGCTTGGCGCCGAACCGCTTGCCGGCATTCAGGTTGAGATTGCGGAGCGCGCCGCCGCCGAGGGCGTTGTAGCCCCCTGCCATCGTCGCGTTGAACATCGGTTGCCCCGCGCGCGGCATGCGCGTCACGATGTTCACGTTGCCGCCGATCGCGTCGGCGTCCATGTCGGCCGAGAGCGTCTTCGACACCTGGATCGCGGCGGCCTGATCCGACGGGATGATATCCATCGGGATCTGGCGGCTCGACTGCTCCGGCGTCGCGACGCGCTCACCGTTGATCGAGAGCGAGTTGAGATCCGCACGCGTGCCGCGGATCTGCACGAAGCGTCCTTCGCCCTGGTCGCGGATCATCGCGATGCCGGGGACGCGGGCCAGCGCTTCGGCCATGTTGGGGTCGGGGAGGCGTCCGACGAGTTCGTTGTCGACGACGCTGGAGATGTTCGACGCGGTGCGCTGTTGGTTGAGCGCCGCAGCCTGCCCAGCGACCTGCCCCTCGACCACGACCGCGCTCAGCTTCGTCGCCGCTTCCTTCAGTTGCACGTTGTTCGCCACGCTCTTGCCGGCGACGATCTGCACCGTGGCGTTCACCGGGGTGAAGCCGATGTAGCGGTAGCTGATCTGCTGCGCACCCGCCGGTACGCGCACCACGCGATAGGTGCCGTCACGTTCGGTTGCGACGCCAAGGGTTGCAGTTCCGACGCGGATCAGCACGCCGCCGAGGGGGCGACCGCTGACATCGGTCACTCTGCCGGTGAGGACGCCCGTGCCCTCGGACTGCGCGTGCAGGTTGAGGGCGGTGGCGAGAGTCGCGGCAAGCGCGACAAAGGACGAGCGACGCAGAAAGCGCATGGGGACCGAAGAGGGAGGGAGGGCACGGACCAGAACGGGGGAATCATCGGCCTCGGACCCCACGGTCCGGCCTCCTTCCTGTCACGGCTATGTAACGAGCCCTGTCCGGTGTCGGCCCGAATCGGGGTCGTCCCCCAGTCACACGAGGGGCGGGTATCTTTCCCCACGGGCGCGATGCTGCCCCGACCACCCTCCACCCGCTCGTCCGATGATCGTCTATCTCAACGGCTCGTACCTCCCCAAGGCCGACGCAAAGCTCTCCGTCGAAGACCGTGGCTTCATCTTCGGCGATGGCATCTATGAAGTGGTGCGCTGTGTGGACGGCGCGATCTTCACCGGCGCGGAGCACTTCGCGCGGATGCAGCGCGGACTCGCGGGGCTTCGGATCGCGGCACCCGACGCGTCAGTCGAGCGCCTGGAGGCCATCTGCCTTGAGCTGTTGGCTCGCAACGACCTCACGAGCGGCCACGCGACCGTCTATATCGAGGTCACGCGAGGCGCCGCGCCACGCACGCACTTCTTCCCGAAGAGCGCGGTCCCGGCGACGGTGTACCTCAGCGCGTCACCCTTCACGCCGTTCGCCGAGCTGCATCGCACCGGCGCCGCGGGGATCACGTATCCCGATATCCGCTGGGCGCGGTGCGACCTGAAGACGGTCAACCTCCTCGGCAACGTGCTCGCAAAGCAGGCGGCCACCGAGGCGGGAGCGCTCGAGGCGATCTTCGTGCGGGATGGCGTGGTGACCGACGGCTCCTCGACCGCGGTGTTCGGGGTGATCGACGGGGTGCTCCGGACCCATCCGCTCTCGAACTACATCCTGCCGAGCATCACGCGCGCGGTGGTGTTGGAGCTCGCGGCCGAGCTCGAGATCCCGGTACGCGAGGAGCCGATCCTGCACGCCGAGCTCACGCGATTGGAGGAGCTCTTCATCGCCGCCACGACGAGCGATGTGCAGCCGATCACCTCGCTCGATGGCCGCACGGTGGGCACGGGCGCCCCGCGCGCGATCACGCGTCGACTGCAGGCGGCGTTCAACGCTCGGTTGGCGGCCTGCGGCGCGCTCGCCGCGCGATGACGCTCGCCCGGCTCGTCGGGGTGATCGTCGGCGCGATCGCGCCGGCGCTCGCCGCAGCGCAGAGTGCCCCGACGGATAGCGCGGCGGCGCTCGGCCATCTCCGCACGCTGATCCGGATGAACACGGTCAACCCGCCCGGCAACGAGATCGCGGTCGCGACCTATCTCGACAGCGTGCTCACCGCGGCGGGGATCAAGACGTGGCGGTTCACCCCCGCGCCGGGCCGCGCGGCGCTCGTCGCGCGCATCACCGGGACAGGTGCCCGGAAACCGATCGTCCTGATGGGACACATGGACGTGGTCGGCGTGCATCGCGAGCAGTGGGTGGCCGATCCCTTCGCCGCTGAGCTCCGCGGCGATACGCTCTACGGGCGCGGCGCGATCGACGACAAGGGGATGCTCGTCGCGAATCTCATGGCCATGCTCCGCCTCAAGCGCGAAGGGGACGCCGGCGCGGTCTTGCAGCGCGATGTGATCTTCATCGCGAACTCCGACGAAGAGGCCGGCGGCGAGTTCGGGATGGGATGGTTGATCGCGAATCATCCCGACCTGATCCGCGGGGAGTTCGCGCTCAACGAGGGCGGACGCACCCGCATCATCGCCGGGGGGCGCCGCTATGTCGCGCTCCAGGGGGCCGAGAAGGTCTCGCATGTGGTGACGGTCACCGCCCGTGGACCCGATGGGCACGCGTCGATCCCGCTCGATGGGAACGCCATCGTCCGCCTGGGCCGCGCGCTTGCGGCGATCGGCACGCATCGGGAGCCCACGGTACTCACGCCGACCACGACGCGCTTTTTCGGCGACCTCGCCTCGAGCTGGCCCGACCGCCGCGTCGGTCGCGCGATGGCCGATGTGAGTTCCGGTGTCGCCGACCGCATCGCGGCGGGCGCGACCGTCCTCCGCGCAACGCCGGTGTTCGATGCGGTCCTCCGCAACGGGATCTCGCCCACGATCGTGGGCGGCGGGATCCGCTCGAACGTGATCCCCGCCTCCGCGACGGCGACGTTGAACGTGCGCACCCTCCCAGGGGAGTCCGTCGACGCCGTCGTCGAACGGCTGCGTCGCACCGTCAATGACTCGCTCGTGCGCATCGAGGTGACGTCGCGCGGCGAGGAGTCCCCGGCGATGCCGGCCTCGGGCGCGCTCTTCGACGCGGTGCGGAGCGCCGCGCGGGCGATCGATCCGGCGATCATCGTCGTCCCCTACCTCTCCACCGGCGCCACCGACAGCGCGCGGCTCCGCGTGTGGGGGATGCAGGCGTACGGGCTGCTTCCGTTCCCCCTCGCGCAGGACGACGAGGATCGGATGCACGGCAACAACGAGCGGCTCCCGCTCGCGTCGCTCACATTTGGCGTGCGGTTCATCTACGAGATCGCGGCGCGCGCGGCGCGATGACGGTGCCCGCCCGCCCCCGACGACGCCTCGGCGCGCGACTCGCGACCACGCCGGTCCCGCTTCCACCGCCGGCGACCTCGGTCCCGGGCGCGTTCGTCGCGCTCACCGATGTGCTGCACGCCGCGCATGCCGTGAGCGATGTGGCGGCGGTGCAGCAGTTCGCGCTCGAACGGATCGGGCCGGTGAGCGGCGCTCGCTGCGCGGCGCTCTACCTCGTCGATGGGGAGAGCGAGCTGCTGCGGTTGAGTGCGACCTGGGAGTGGCCGGAGGCGCAGCGCCCGTGGCTCGATGCGATGCGCGTCCGCATCGGCTTCGGCCCGACCGGTGAAGCGGCCGCCGAGCGCCGCGCGATCGAGGTCCCCGATCTGCGCGCTCCGGAGATGCCCGACGAGTGGCGCGATCTGTCGGCCGAGCTGGACGTCCACGCGCTCCTCGCGCTCCCGATCGTCGGCGCGCAGCAGCTCCTCGGCGTGCTCACCTTCTACTTCGCGGCACCGGGGGCCCTCGCGCCGGACCAGCGCCACGTGCTGCGCTTCGCCGCGGAACAGCTCGGGCTCGCGCTCGCGAAGCTGCGCGCCGAGGAGGCGCGACGGCGGGCGGAGGCCGCGCAGGCGGAGTCAGACATCGACGCGGGGCGGGCCGAAGCCGTGGCGGCGGCGGCCCAGCGCGGCCGGGATGACTTCCTCTCGCAGGTGACCTACGATCTCCGCACGCCGCTCGCCGGGCTCCTGTCGAACCTGTCGTTGCTCGCGACCGAGAGTTCGGGTCAGCTGACCGTGGCGCAGCGCGGGGAGCTTGCGGCGGCGCAGGATGCGGCCGAACGGCTTCGGCAGGCGCTCGAGTCGCTGTTCGACGCCGCATCGCTGCAAGCCGGTGATGTCCAGCTCGTGTGGGAGGACTTCGACCCGCGCGCTCCGGTGCGCGAGGCGATACGCGAAGGCGCACCCGCCGATGGACACGTCCGGGTCGAGGCGGAGCTGCCGGTGCTCGCGGTACCGCCGATGCGCTCCGACCGCCGGACGGTGGCGCGCATCCTCGTTAATTTGATCCGTGAGGCCTGCGCGCGGACCCTGGACGGTGCGGTGCGTGTCTCGGTGGATGTGGACGCGCCCAGCGCTCGTGTGCGCTTCCGCGTTCGTGATGCAGGGGTGGCGGCCGACGCGGCGGCGCAGGCGACCGCGTTCGACGTGCTGCGGCGTCCGGATGGAGCCGTCGGCACGATGACGCCGCTGGCGCGCGGTCGCGATCTGGCGCGGTTGCTCGGCGGGACGTTGGAGCTCCACTCAGTGGTCGGGATGAGTGAGGCGGTGTTGGATCTCCCGATCGTTCCGCTCGCAGGCAACGGTACTGCGGGATGACGGTGTCACAGTCTCGTGAGGATGCGATGGCGATGAGGAATTCACAGCGGGAGCGCACGCTCCAGCAGCAGCGCACCACCTTGGGGCCGTCCGCCGTGCTCGATGCGGCGAGGACCTTCTTCGTGCGGCGCAACAGCGTGTACGCGGCGTTCCTCGAGCAGGAGGGCCCGACGCATCTCACGCTCCGCGGTCAGGGCGGTGAGGAGATCGTCCTCGGCGTCGTGCCCGATGGGGCTGGGACGATCGTGAGCGGGTCGTCGTACATGTTCGACCAGCAGATCGCGCGTTTCTTCGCGTCGCTGCCGACCGCACCCGAGGTGGCCGCATGAGCGCCTTCGTGAACACGCTCCGGCGCAATCCGGACGCGATCACTGTCGGCACGCCTGGGTCCGACGCGATCACGGTGCGCGCGCAGATGATCGAGCGCTGGGAGACGGTGGCGCTCCGCACCGATCCCTCGGTGGGCGTGCGCGCCCTGAAGGCGCTCGCGCTCGAAGCGTTCGGCACCGATGTGGCGCTGGCCGAGGACTGGGTCATCAAGCTGAAGGGGCATGAGGTGCGCGACGAGTCGGTGACGCTTGCTGAAGCGGGCGCGCGCGACGGCTCGACCTTCCTCGTGCACCACCGCGCGCGGCGGCCGGTCCGCTGACGGCGACGCCGGTAGCGCCGCCGACCACCGAGGCGCTCCTCGCGGGCGCCGCGCGGCTGCGTGGCGCCGTGGCCGAACGCATCATCGGACAGGATGCGGTCCTCGAAGAGATCCTGATGGCGCTCGTCGCGGGGGGGCATGCGCTCCTCACCGGGGTGCCCGGACTCGCGAAGACGATGATGATCCGCACGGTCGCGGAGGCGATGCAGTTGGAGTTCCGTCGCATCCAGTTCACCCCTGATCTCGTGCCGAGCGACATCACCGGCACCGAGTTGCTCGAGGAGGACAGCGCGACGGGTTCCCGCTCGTTCCGCTTCGTCCGCGGACCGATCTTCGCGAACATCGTGCTGGCGGATGAGATCAACCGCGCCCCGCCGCGCACCCAAGCCGCGCTGCTTGAAGCGATGCAGGAGCATCGGGTGACAGCGGCGGGCGACACGATGTCGCTCCCCGAGCCGTTCTTCGTGCTCGCGACGCAGAATCCGATCGAACAGGAAGGGACCTATCCGCTCCCCGAAGCGCAACTCGATCGCTTTCTGTTCGACATCCGCATCGGGTATCCCGATGCGGACGCGGAGTTGGCGATCCTCCGCGCGACAACGGGGCGCGTGGGTGCGGCG
This sequence comes from Gemmatimonadaceae bacterium, assembly GCA_019745365.1. Taxonomy (GTDB): domain Bacteria; phylum Gemmatimonadota; class Gemmatimonadetes; order Gemmatimonadales; family Gemmatimonadaceae; genus JAIETI01. Next base: position 8,523 of record JAIETI010000045.1, read on the forward strand.
TTGACCCCCGTGATCGGCGCCGGTGAAGCGCTGGGACTCCAGCGCGCCTGTCGCGCGATCCCTGCGGCCGATCCGGTGCTGCGCTACGCAGCGGCACTCGCGCGCGCGACGCGCCCCGACGCGCCAGAGGCGACCGCGCTCGTGAAGCGGTATGTGCGCTGGGGCGCGGGGCCGCGCGCCGGGCAGGCGCTCATCCTTGGCGCGAAGGCGCACGCGCTGCTCGCCGGGCATGACGCGGTGCATCCGGATGACATCCGGCGTGTGGCGCGGCCGGTGCTGCGGCACCGGATCCTCCCGAACTTCGCGGCCGAGGCCGAAGGAGTCGGGGCGGAGCAGGTGGTGGACGACCTGCTCACGCACGTCGCCCCACCCGCGAGCGCGATCCGCCTGTAGCGATGGCGGTCGGTCCGTACGGCGCGATGCTCGATGCCGTGCGTGGCGTGCGCTGGCCGGCGCGGCGCGCGGTGGCGGGAGGCGCAGCGGGCGCGCATATCGCTCGGTCGCGCGGCGTCGCGGTGGAGTTCGCGGAGTACCGTCCCTATCGCCAGGGCGACGATCCGCGCCGCATCGACTGGAAGTTGCTCGGGCGGAGTGATCGCGCTTTTCTGCGGTTGGCGCCCGATCGCTCGGTGTTCGCAACGACCGTGCTGGTGGACGCGTCGGCCTCGATGGTGCATCCGCAGGTGGAGGTCGGGAAGTGGCCGGCGGCGAAACGATTGGCGGTGGCGCTCGCGGCGGTGGCCCACGCGCAGGGTGACCCCGTGGGGCTGGTGATCGCCGTGGCGGGTGCGCGCGCGTTGCGACCGCGGACGCGCCGCGGCGTGGTGGCGGAGATCGCGGCGACGCTCGATGCCGTGACGCCGGCGGGCGATCAGTCGTTGGCGCGATCGCTCCCCGAGATCGGTGGGCGCGTGGCGGTGATCAGCGATGCACTCGGTGATCTCGACGCGCTGCTCGGCGCGCTCCGCGTGCATGTCGCGCTCGGGCATGAGCCCTGGTTCTTCCATGTGATCGCGCGGGAGGAACTCGAGCCCTCGCCGCGCGATGTGACGGCCGTGGATCCCGAGGGGCGTGATCGCGACCGTCCGCTGACGGCGACGGTCGTGCGCGAGTATCAGGAGCGCTTTGCGGCGTGGCGTGCGGAGGTGGCGCGGCGGCTGCGGGATGCCGGGGTGGTGTATGTCGCCTGCGTCGATGATGAGCCGACGGACGCGGTGTTGCGGCGCGCCCTGACCGGCGCGCGCGCGCGATGACCTTCGGCGCGCCCGGGTACCTCCTCGCGGGTGCGCTCGGCGCGCTCGGCGTGGTGGCGTTGCATCTGATCGCGACGGCGCGTGCGCGGCCGTACGTGCTACCGACCATGCGTTTCCTCCCGGATGCGGAGGCACGGGCGTCGCGCCAGCTCTCGCGGCCGCGCGATCTGCTCTTGCTGGCGCTGCGTGCACTCGCTGTGCTCGCGCTCGGTGCGGGGTTCGCCGATCCGCGAGTGGAGCGTATGGATGCACCGGAGCGAATGATCCTTGTAGTCGATCGCTCGCGCTCCGCGGATTCGGCGGCGCTTCGTAGGGCGGTCGAGGCGCGGCGCGCGGGCGCGGACATCGTGATCGGCTTCGACAGCGTGGTGTCGGACTCGGTGCTGCCGTCGTCGCGCGCGCCGGGGCGACTGACGGTCGGACTGTTGGCGGCGGCGCGTGCGAGCGACTCGTTGTGGCGGCGTGGCGAACGGGCGCGGACGGTGCTGCTCTCGGCGTTCACCAGCGATGAAGTCGATGTCGCGACGCACGAGGCGGTCGACGCGATCCGTGGCGCGCTCGAGTTCGAGGAGGTCGGCGCGGCGACCGCGCCGCAGCGTGATGTGCGGTGGCGCGTGACGGACGACCATCCGTTCCGCGTGGCGGCGCCGGTGACGCGCGCGGGCGCGTCGGGTGGGGTGCCGGTGATCGTGGCGGAGCGGGCAGATGCGAGCGATAGCGCGCTCGCGCGCGGCGGTGGTGCGCTGGTGCTCGTGCCATCGGCGGGTGACACCGACGATGTCGCGCCGCGCGGAGTGGCGTGGGGGACGGCGAGCTTCGTGGCGCCACTGGCGATGCGCAGCGTGGCGGGCGGGGGTGCGGTCGCGCGCTGGGCCGACGGTGCACCCGCGATCGTGGAGCGTCCGCTCGGTGCCGGGTGTGTGCGCGAGGTCGGTGTCGCGATCCCGAGTCGTGGCGATGTGGCGACGCGGGCGGGGGCGCGGGCGTTGGCGCGTGCGGCGGTGGCACCGTGCGGCGAGTTCGTCGCACGCGGGATGCCGCTTGAGCGCGAGGAGCGGACCGCGCTTCTTGCGGGGCGTGCGGACGCGATGCTCCCCAGTCGGTCGTTCGCGGCCTTCGCCTTCGTGTTGGCGCTCGCGGCATTGTTGGGCGAGGGTTGGCTCCGGAGAGCGCGATGACGACGACGCAGCGGTTGGCGCGCATCAGTCATTGGCTGCGTTGGGGGTGGTGGGCGCGTCGGGCACTCGGCACGGTGGCGATCGTGCTCGCGTCGAGTGTGGTCGCGGCGGTCGCCGGGCTCCTCGGCGGACCGTCGTGGTTGCTGGCCGTGGTGTGGATCGGCGCGGCGGCGCTGGTGCTGGTCGACTGGCTGCGCGCTATCGGCGGCGATGCGCGCGCGCCCACGGAGGTCGCCCTCTGGATCGAGGCGCGGCTCCCGCAGCTCCGCTACGCGCTCGTCACCGCTGCCGATCCCGCGACGAGCGACACGCTCGGGGAACGGAGCCGTGCGCGCATCGATGCGGCGCCGCTCGAACGCACCGTCAGGCAGTCGCTCGGGCGCCTGCTCCGCGTCCCGGCAGCGGTGAGCGTGGCGAGCGCGGCCATCCTGTTCGCGCTCCCCGATGGTGCACTGGCCACGGGAACAGCGTTGGTGCGCGGGGATCGTCTCGCCGCGGCGACGAGTGCGGCGCGCGCGGAACGCGATCCGCTCGCCGCGCTTCGCGTGGAGGTCCGCCCGCCGGCGTACAGCGGACGCCGCAGCAGCGCGCTCGACGATCCCGCGACCGTCGCCGCGCTGGTCGGTTCGGAGATCATCGTCGAAGGGATCGAGGTCGGCGTGCCCGTGCAGTTCGACACCGCCGGCGTGCGCCGCGCGGTCGAACGGCGGGGCGACCGTTGGCGCGTCGCGCTCACGATGCCCGACTCGGCGCTGGCACTCACGTTGCACACCGCGGCGCGCGCGCGGGTGATGGTGCTCGAGCCGGTCGCCGATTCGGCGCCCTCGGTGCTGCTCTCGATGCCGATCGCGGACACCGTGGTGCGTGAAGCCCGTGGGCGCATCGCGCTCGCCGCCGACGCGCACGACGACCTTGGGCTCGCGCAGGCCGCGTTCGAGGTGATCGTGAGTGCGGGAAGTGGCGAGACCTTCACCTTCCGCACCCTCCGGCTCGGCGCACAGACGCTTGCCGGGGAGCGCGAGGTGCCGTTGACCGCATCGCTCGATCTTGATGGGTTGGCGCTGAAGCCGGGGGATGTCGTGCATCTCCGCGCGACGGCGCGGGACCGCAATCCGCGTGGCGATCTCGGCGCGAGTGAGACGCGGTCGATCCGTGTCGCACGTCCTTCAGAGTATGACTCGGTGGCGGTGGAGGCCGCGCCCCCGCCGGAGGTGGAGAAGGGGGCGATGAGCCAGCGCATGCTCCTCATCCGCACGCAGGCGCTCGTGCGCCGCGCGCGGTCGCTCACGCGCGCGGCGCTCGCCGACTCGTCGCGCGCGATCGCGCGGGACCAGGTGAAGTTGCGTCGGCGCGTGGGAGCGCTCGTGTACCAACGCCTCGGTGGCGAAGAAGACTCGGAGCACGCGCACTTCGCGGGCGATGGCCACGAGCACGGAGAAGAGAAGCCACTCGATCCGGCAGCGCTCCTCGCGGCGGCGTCGCGCGCCACGGGTGGGAACGCCGGGCAGGCACTCGACAATGAGGGCGACGAGACGCCGATCGTCGCGATCAACGCGCCGTTGCTCGAGGCGTACAACGCGATGTGGGAGGCGGGGAGTGCGCTCGAGGTGGTGGAGCCCGCGCGAGCGATCCCGCCCATGCAGCGCGCGATCGCCGCGCTCCAGCGGGCGCGCGCGGCCGAACGTGTCTACCTCCGCGGCCGCCCGCCGCGCGTGGTCGTCGATCTCGCACGCGTGCGCTTGGTCGGCAAGGAGAAAGGCGCCGATGGTGCCCGCGCCGCGCGCGCCGCGATCGACCCGGAGCGCGCGGCGTGGCTCGTGCGGTTCGACGGCGCGCTCGCGCTGGTGCGGATGGCGCCGCGAGGGGCGGTGGACTCGCTCTCGCTGTTGCGCGCCG
>JAIETI010000117.1 GCA_019745365.1 Gemmatimonadaceae bacterium
CGCTCCTTTGGGCGCCTGTTCGTCTGGGCCGTCCCGATCCTCGCCGCCTACGGGATCTACCAGTTCGTGCGTCTCCCGGCGTGGGACGCCGCGTGGCTGCAAGCCGCGCGCATGAACAGTGTCGGGCCGGCGATCCCCTTCGCCTTCCGGGTGTTCGGCTCGTTGAACACGCCTGGGCCGTTCGCGCTGGTGTTACTCGTCGTGATCCTGGCGTCGCTCGGCCTGAAGTCGCGCTTCCAGTGGGTGTCGCTGACGCTGGGCGTCGTCGCGATCCTCCTGACCCGCGTCCGGTCGTCGTGGGTCGTCTTTCCGATCGGGTTGGTGGTGCTTCAGTTCGGTTCGTCGCTGCGGAAACTCCCGAAGCAGTGGCTCATCATCATCGCCGTGGGCGCGCTGGTACTCCCCGTGCTGAACCTCGCGGATTCTCGTGGGTCGGTGCTCCGCCGCATCATGTCGCTCTCGGATATCAGCGAGGACCGCTCGTTCCAGCGTCGCGTGGCGCTCACGCGTGGGTTCGCGAACGAGATCGTGGATCGCGCCGAAGGCAACGGACTCGGCGCCACCGGCGGTGCGTCGAAGCTCAAGTCGGAGGTCGGTGTCCGCTCGCTCGACAACGGCGTGCTCGAGGTGCTCTTCACGCTCGGGTGGCTCGGGGGGATGCTCTATTACTCTGGCTTCGTGATTCTGGTGGGGCGGGTGATGACCTCGATCAACGTCCGCGGTGATCCCTTCCTGGCGGGGGTGCGTGCCGCGAGTGCGGCGCTGACGATCACGCTCCCGGTGAATGAGATCTTCGCCGGCGTGATCGGTCACCTCACCATGATGCTCATCGGGCTGGCGATGGCGGCCCGCGTGCATCAAGTGACCGTGCGTCACGCGCGGATACTCGCGATGCGCCGGCCGCGGTGACGCTGGGCGTCGCCGATCGGCTGGCCCGGGCGATCGATTGGCGCTGGACGCGGTGGCGCCGTCGTCGATCGCCACGCGGGGTCGTGCTTTGCTACCATCGCATCGCGTCGCTGGCCACCGACCCGCAGCGGCTCGCGGTGACACCCGCCGACTTCGCCGCGCAGCTCGCGTGGCTCTCCGCCCACACGACGCCACTCGCGCTCGAGGAGTTCAGCGCGCGGCGCGCCGCCGGGACGCTGCCCCCGCGCGCGACCGCGATCACCTTCGACGATGGCTACGCCGACAACCTGCACGCGGCAGCGCCCGCGCTCGCGGCTGCCGCGCTCCCGGCGACCATCTTCGTGACGTCGGGGATGACCGGGGTCCGTGAGGAGTTCTGGTGGGACGCCGTCGAACGAGCGGTGTTGCTACCAGTCGTGGGCCGCGCGCGGTGGACGCTGCCGGCGATCGGCATCGATGTCGATGCGAGCGGCCCGCCACCGGCCGCCGCGTGGTGCGCCTTCGATCCGAACGCGAGCGCGCGGACCGTCGCCTACCGTGCCATCCTCGGTGCCCTGCGCGGTGCCTCGCCGGACGCGCGTGATCGTGTGCTGCGGCAGCTCCTCGACGACCCCGCGGTGCCGTCCGTGCGGGCATCCCATCTTCCGCTCGATCGCGACGAGCTCCGCGCGCTCGCGCACACACCGCGGATCACGCTCGGCGCCCACACGCGCACGCATCCCGCGCTCGCGCAGCGCCCATACGAGGAGCAGCGCGCAGAGATCGCGCATGCCCGTGACGCGCTCACCGCGATCGTCGGGCGTCCCATCGTGCACGCGGCCTATCCGTTCGGGACAGCGGATGCGGTGGACCGCGCGACGGAGCGGGCGGCCGCCGCGGAAGGGTTCGAGGCCGGGTGGACCACGGATGCGCGTGCCGCGTGGCGTGGGGATCGCCCGCTGCACCTGCCCCGGTTGGTCGTGACCGGAGGCTGGGACCTCGCGACATTCACCGCACGGATCGAGGCACTCTTCGATGCCTGAGTCGCGGCGCGTGCTGCACGTGAGCAGCGCCGATCGCCTCGGGGGTGCCGAGGCGATCGCGCTCGCGTTGCACCGCGCGGCGCTCGATCGGGGTGATGACAGTTGGCTGGCCGTGGGGACGCGCCACCACGACGATGCGCGCACGCTCGAGATCCCCAACGACGCCGCGCGGCCGCTCCGGGCGCGCGTGGCGCGTCGCGTCGCCGACGCCCTCCCGACGACACTGGCACCGCTCGCGCGCGCGCTCCGCGGGCGCGTGGGAGAGCCCGCGCGCGCTCGCGCAATCGCGGCAGGCGCGGAGGACTTCGAGTTTCCCGCGACCGCGCGGCTGTTGGAGCTGCCGCCACGACCGCCGGCGCTGCTACACCTGCACAATCTGCATGGTGGCTACTTCGATCTCCGGGAGCTCCCCGCGCTCACCGCGCGCGTGCCGACGGTCATCACGCTCCACGATGCGTGGCTGTTGGCGGGGCACTGCGCGCATTCGTTCGCGTGCGAACGGTGGCGCACGGGGTGTGGGAGCTGTCCGCACCTCGACATCTACCCCGCGATCCCGGTGGATGGGTCGGCCGCGAACTGGGAGCGGAAGCGCGACCTCCTCGCTCGGTCACGTCTCTCCGTCGGCGTGCCGTGCGAGTGGTTGGCGGCGCGGGTGCGCGCGTCGATCGTCGCGCCCGCAGTGCGCGAGCTGCGGGTGATCCCGCACGGCGTCGATCTGGCGACCTTTTCTCCCGCGGTGGATCGCGCGGCACTGCGTGCGCGGCATCATCTGCGCGGCCCCGTGGTGCTCGTCCCCGTGGCCGCATTCGCGAGGCCGAGTTGGCAGGATGCGACGCTGTGGGCGGCGGTGCATCGGGCGCTCCCGGCGACCGTGACAGTCGTGGCGCTCGGGTCGGTCCCACCGGGAGTGCTCCTTCCCCCCGGCGTACGGTCCACCGGTGCCCTCCACGATCCGCGCGAGGTCGCGGACTGGTTCCGCATGGCGGATGTGTACGCCCATCCGACGCGGGCGGATACCTTCGCCACGCAGATCCTGGAATCGCTCGCCTGCGGGACGCCGGTGGTGGCGACCGCGGTCGGCGGCGTGCCCGAGCAAGTACGCGAGTGGGACGGCCTCGACGGGGGTGGTCATGTGGTCGCAGCGGGTGATGCCGCGGCCTTCACGACCGCGTTGCGCGCCCGTCTCGAGGCAGATGACGCCGAGGCCAGCGCGTTGCGGCGGGCCGCCGCCGCCGATGCCCAGTCACGGTTCGATGTGCGGCGGATGATCTCCGCCTACTCGGCCTGGTGGGATGCGGTGATCGATGCCGCGCGGGGGCAGGGATGATCGCCCCGCATACGCTCTCGGTCGTGATCCCGACGTACGAACGCCCGGAGACACTGCAGGCCTGTCTCGATGCCCTGGGGCGCGAGCCCTTCGCGCGCGACGGTGTGGTCGAGGTGATCGTCACCGACGACTCGCGGAGTGAACGCACGAAGCTGTTGATCGCGAACGCGTATCCGTGGGTGCGCTGGCGCGCCGGGCCGCGACGCGGACCCGCCGCGAATCGCAACGCCGGGGCGCGTGCCGCCCGCGGCGCATGGGTGCTCTTCGTCGATGATGATTGCGTGCCGGTCGCGGACTTCCTGAGTACCTGGGTCGCGGCGATCGGTCCGGAGGTGGAGATGTACGAAGGGGCGATCCACTGCGCGGACGGCGTACGGTCGCCGATGATGTGGTCGCCGATCAATCCGACCGGGGGCTGCTTCTGGAGTGCGAACGTCTGCTATCGTGGCGACTGCTTCGAGTGGCTCGGCGGGTTCGACGAGCGGTTCCCGTTCGCGCACATGGAGGACACGGAGTTCCGCGAACGCTTCCGGCGGGCGGGGCTCCGCGAACGGTTCGTGGCTGAGGCCGCAGTCGATCATCCGCCCCGCCGACTGAAGTTCGGCGCGGCGTACGCGGCGATGCTCGAGAGCGAGGTCCTCTATCGCTTCTTGCACGGCGATCGCGACGCGGTCACGCGGCGCGTGTGGCGCGGACAGCTCCGGGGGCAGCTCGTGCGGATCTGGCGCTATCCGTGGCAACGCGATTCGCTCGTCGCGTTGGCGTCGATCGTGGCGCAAGCGTGGTGGCTCCGCGGGCGTGCGAAGCTCTGGGAGGCACGCTGGCGAACGGTCCGATCGATCGTCCCGCACGGGCCATCGCCAACGGGCTGAACGCTCAGCGGCGCAGCGCAGTCTCGTACACGGTGATCACCTCGCGGTGTTGCCGGAGGATGGAGAGGTCATCGAGCCCCGTCCGCGCTGCGGCGCGCCACCGCTCGCGCTCCTCGGGATCCCGGAGGAGTCGATCGATCGTCGCGGCCAGCGCGGTGGAGTCCTTCACAGGGACGAGGATCCCGGCGCGCCCCTGATCGAGGAGTTCCGGCGTCCCGTCGATCCCGGTCGCGATGATCGCACACCCAGCGGCACGAGCTTCGCCGAGCACGAGGCCCCCGGCTTCCGCGTGCGACGCGAGGACGAACAGGTCCGCCGCGCGTAGATAGCTCCCTGCGTCCGCCCGAAAACCCTCGAAGTGCACGCGGTCCGCAACGGGGGAGGCCGAGACCTCGGCTTCGTATCGGGCCCGGTCAGGGCCGTCCCCCACGATGTAGCAGTGGGTGTCGGGGTGCGTGGGTGCGATCCGCGTGAAGGCGGCGATGAGATCGCCGATCCCTTTCCGCTCGTAGACCCCCGACACGGTCACGATCGCTGGGTGGACGAGTTGGGCGCGGGTGGTCGCCGCTGAGGGATCGCGCACCCCGCCGAGCACCGCGTTGCGGATCGAGGTGAGCTTCGCTCGGGCGATCCCGCGTGCGACGAGGCGTTCGACGCCATCCGTGCTCATCGCGATCACCCGATCCGCCCAGCCCATCAGATTGCTCGAGCGCTGGAACTCATTGTGTACGCTCGCCACCACGCGCCAGCGCGCGAAGGGACGGTGCAGCATGACTAGGATGAGGGCCGTCACCATGTGCACGTGCACGATGTCCGGCGAGACGTCGCGGAGGAGTCGCCCGAACGCGCGATGCGCGCGCCAGAGCGTGCGCGGTCGTCGCGTCTGGTCGATGCGCACATGGCGCACGCCGCGTGCCTCGAGGAGCGCGGCGAACTCACCCCCCATCGACACCACCGTGACCTCATGGCCCGCTGCCGCCTGTGCGCAGGCGAGATCGACGGTGATGTTGACGATCCCGTTGCCGATCTGGCGGACGTGGTTCAGGACGTGGACGATCCGCATCAGCGAGGCGCCGGAAGGTGGACCCGGCGCACCGGCTCGTTCCGCCAACGTCTCCAACCGTCGCGGCGCCCTTGCCAGGTGGCTCGCCAGACCGCGCCCGGGTCCGCTTCGCGCGAGAGGAACGCGAGGCGGACGCGCTGCACGAGTCCGGGCGCGTTGCCGGCACCGATGAGCACACACCAGAGGATGAAGGCCACGCGGCGCAGCGGCGAGAGCGCCTCGAGGAGCAGCCGCGTCTCATTGCTCACCGCCTCCGCATGCGGCCCCTCCGCGAACCGACCGCGGTGTGTCGTGTCGGCATCATGGCGCGGCGCGATGTGATGATCGACGGCGATCGCGGGGTCGTACCAGAGCGACCAGCCCGCCGCGCGCAGCGGCAGACAGAGCGCGAGCTCCCAGTGTTGCTGGGCGCCGGATCCCAAGAGTCGATGATCGAAACCGATCGCGCGAAGGAGCGCGGTGCGGAACGCGGCGTTCGCGCCTTTGAGGATGTCCACCGCGCGCGCCGGGCCGCCGCCAAGGTGGTGATTCCCGAACACCCGCCCGTACCACGTCAGGCATCCCACCGGCTCGCGCACGCCGCGTTCGATCGGCTGCCAGTCGCGCCCGCCGACCCCGGCGCACGCCGGGCGCGCCTCGAGCGCCGCGACGATCTGCGCGCACCACGCGGGGTGCGGGGCACAATCATCGTCGGTGAGTGCGGTGATGTCGCTCTGCACGGTGTCGAGTCCGGCTTGCATCGCCGCGACCACGCCCGGTGTGGTGACCATGACGCTCCGGAGCGTGCCACGCGTACGCAGTCCGTGGGTCGCGACCAGCGCCGCGGCCTCGCGGTCCTCCGCGCGGTGCACGACGATCACCTCGTCGGGGGCGCGCGACTGCGTCGCGAGCGCGTCCAAGCAGCGCGCGAGCGCGTCGGCGCGCCGGTAGGTCGGGACCACCACCGCGATCGTGCTCATGTGAGCGGCGCGGCGGCGGCGTCGCGATAGAGCGCGACGTATCGCTCGCGGAGCGCATCCCAGCTGAAGCGCTCATGGACGAACCGTGCGCGCGCCTCCCGTGTCGTGCCGCCGTCGGCCCCGGCCAGTGCCGCGGTAAGTGCGCGCGTGAGCGCTCCCGCTTCTGCGAGCGGGGCGAGCGTCGCGATCGGCGCGAGCAGCTCGCGCGTGAGCGGATTGTCATCGGCGATGACGGGGAGCCCCTGCGCGAGCGCTTCGATGTACACCAGTCCGAATCCTTCGCCGCGCGACGCCATCACGAAGGCATCAGCCACACGCAGCTGTTCCGCGACCCCATCGCGCGGGAGCGTCCGCGCCGTGAAGCCGTCCGCGCCGAGGCGTGCGGTCGCGCGGGCGAGGATCGCCTCGGTGTCCGACGCGCGCTGACCCAGCAGGAGCAGATGCGGACGCGGCGCGCACGCGGCGACCTCATCGATCACGTAATCCATCCGCTTCTCATGCGCGGAGAGCACGCCGACGGAGACGACGATCGGTCGATTGACCGGGAGCCCGAGTCGGGAGCGCTCCGCCGCGCGATCGAACACCGGCGCGTGCGCATCGAGTGCCAACGCGTGCGGAAGCACGCGCTGGCGTTCACCTGGTTCGCCGCGGGCGATCGCGGCGTTCGCGCTCAGGTGTGTGACGTGCTGCACGAGGTCGCAGCGGGTGAACGGCGCGGTCGACCCACCGCCGTTGACGAAGAGCATCCGATAGCGACCCCCGGTGCGCCGCCGAAGATGCCAGAGCGCGTTGCCGAGGTTGAGGTCCGAGAAGACCAGGAGTTCCGGTGGGTCGAGCAGCAGGCGCGCGGCGATCGGGAGTGCGAAGGTCGCCTGCTCGAGGAAATACGGCTCCCATCGGAGGAGCCCAGCGATCGCGCGATTCGTGGCGCCCGCGCGGGGGAGGTTCCACACGGTCGTCGCATGCGGCAGCGCCGTGGGGCCGCCTTGGAACACCCGAAGCGCGAGCCCCGGCTCCGCGTGGAGGGCGAGCACGGTCTCCGCCGTCACCGTCTCAAAGCCACGCGCCACGCGCCCGAGCCCGGTACAGAGGAGCCAGACGCGGAGCGGGGGCGGGGGAGACATCGGATTCCTCAGGACGTGACGGCTCGCATATTACAATTGTCGGGGTCCACACACGGCGCCGCAATCGGCGCCGCCGCGGGTCCCGTGCGCGTTCCCCTCTCGCCCGCCTCGCCGTGCCTCAGCGGTCCCCCCATCGCTCCGCGCCGTGACCGCCTTCTCGCTCGCCTTTGCGGCGCACGCGGTCCATCGCCATGGTGGTCAGGAACGGGCGGCAGCCGAGATCCTCACCCGGGTCGCACGTCACGTGCCGGTCACGGTGCTCGCCGAAGAATGCGAACTCGGCCCCGACGTGGCTCGGTTCGAGCCGATCGCGATGGGCCGCGGCCCCTCGCTCCTGCGCGCGGCCGCGTTTCAGCGGGCGGTGGCGCGCGCCGAGCGTCGCGTCGGCGCGACGCTCCTCAATAGCATCGGTGCCGCGGCGCGGGACGCGGATGTGATCACGGCGCAGTTCTGCCAAGCAGCGTTCACCGCGCGCTTCGGCGGTCTCCGGGGTGGCACCGGTGCGCGCCGACGCTGGCAACAGTTCGCCCAGTCGCGGTTCACGGCACACGAGCGCCACGCATACGCGCACCCGCGGCTCAAGCGCGTGATCGCGGTCTCGCACGGAACGGCCCGAGAGTTGGCCGAGCACTATGGCGTCCCCGGCTCGATCATGCGCGTGGTCCCGAACGGGGTCGATCACGCCACGTTTCGACCCGCACGCGATGCTGCGGAGAAGCAGGCGTTGCGCGATGAGTTGGGGTTGCCGCGCGATCAGTGCATCGCGCTCTTCGTCGGCGGTGATTGGGCGCGGAAAGGGCTCGACGCGGCGATGGCGGCCGTCGCGCCACTGCACGATGTTCTCTTCGTGATCGTCGGGCACGGTCCGATCGCCGAGTACGAGCGGCGCGCGCAGGAACTCGGTGCGCGCGAGCGCGTCCGCTTTGCTGGGTTCTCGCAGCGCACACAGGACTGGTACGCCGCCGCCGATCTGTTCCTCTTCCCCTCGCACTACGAGGCGTTCTCGCTGGTGACCCTCGAGGCAGCCGCCGCGGGGCTCCCGATCGTGTGCCATCGGATCAACGGGACGGAGGAGTTGATCACGGAAGGGGAGAACGGCAATCTCGTGCCGCATGGGGCCGACGCACTGCGCACCGCTCTGACCACGCTCCGCGACGATTCCGCGTTGCGGGCGCGCATGAGTACGGCCGCGGTGCAGCACTCCCAGCGCTACGCATGGGACACGGTGGCGGACGCGTATCTGGCCGTGCTGGCCGAAGCAGCGCGCGCGTGACGGAGCGCTGAGCGATGTGTGGCATCATCGGTCTCGCGGGGGCGATCCCGGACGAGCTCCGGGTGCGCCTCACCCGTGCCCGCGAGAGTATGCTGCATCGCGGCCCCGACGATGCTGGCGAATGGTCCACGGAACGGTGCGTGCTCGCGGCGCGTCGGCTCTCCATCCAGGACCGCTCGCCTGCCGGCCATCAACCGCTCGTGAGCGATGACGGTCGGACCGCCGTGGTCCTCAATGGGGAGATCTACAACTTCCATCGACTGCGCGAGCAGCTGGCGGCGACGCACCGCTTCCACGGCGGGTCGGACACTGAGGTCCTCCTGCACGGCTATCACGCCTGGGGGATCGCGGGACTGCTGCAGCGCATCGATGGGATGTTCGCCTTCGCCATCTGGGATGGTGAGACGGAGACGTTGCACATCGCCCGCGATCGCATCGGTGAGAAGCCCCTCTTCGTCGAGCACCGCGGCACGGGGATCGCCTTCGCCTCCACCCTCGTCGCGCTGGTCACGCTGCGGGGGCAGACCCCGCGGGTGGATCCCGCCGCCCTGGATGCGTTCCTGATCCACCAAGCGGTCCCCGCGCCGATGACAATGTTCACCGATGTGCGGCAGTTGCCGCCGGCGCATGCGATCCGCTTCGATGCGCGGAGCGGGCGCCTCACCGAGTATCGCTATTGGGACGTCTCCTTCGCGCACAAGGTGCGCATGGACGCGGCCGAGGTCACTGGCGAGACGGAACGGATCCTACGCCAGGCGATGCGGGAGCGCATGGTCGCCGAAGTCCCGCTCGGCGTGTTCCTCTCCGGTGGGGTCGATTCGTCATTGATCGCCGCGTTCGCGTCGCAGAAATCCTCGACGCCGGTGGTTGCGATGACGGTCGGCTTCGAGGACGACCAGATCGATGAGCGTCCATTCGCGCGGCAGGTCGCGTCGCATCTAAAGCTCGACTATCACGAGGCCTTGCTCCGCCCGGCACTCGTCGCCGACCTCCCCGAGATCGTCTGGCACTTCGGGCAGCCGGTGGCCGACGTGTCGATCGTGCCGCACTTCTATCTGGCGCGCGAAGCGCGGCAGCGGATGACGGTCGCCCTCAACGGATACGGCGGCGACGAACTCTTCGGTGGGTATGCGCGTCCGGTGCTCCTCGCCGCGACCGCGCCCTATCGCGAGATCGTGCCGGCGGAGATGCGCCATTGGCTCGCGACGCGACTGCCGTCGCGCTCCCGGGTGCGCGTCCTCAATCGCCTGCAGCAATTCGCAGAAGCGGGTGACCGTTCTCCCGCGGAGAACTTCATCTACGATCGTGCGTTTCGACGCTTTCGGGAGGCGGCATACAGCGCGACGCTCTGGGGCCAGGTGGGCGCGCGCGATCCGGATGCGCTCTATCAGCAAGTGTGGGCGCACGCGCAGGGTGACGATGTCGATCGCGCGATCTACGGCGACCTCACGACCTATCTCCCGGACCAATTGCTCCCCAACGCCGACGCGACGTCGATGGCGCATTCGCTCGAGGTGCGCGCCCCGCTCCTCGCGCGCGCGATGGTCGAGTTCGCCGCAACGATTCCTTCGCAGACGTTGCTGCGGCACTATCAGCAGAAGTATGTGCTGAAGTCGATCGCGTCACATCTCGTGCCGGAATCGGTGCTTTATCGCCGCAAGCAGGGGTTCGTGATGCCCGCTGGACGCTGGTTGCGGCGTGAGCTCGCGCCCTACCTCCGGGCGGCGCTCGACTCCTCCGCCTTCCTCGATCATGGGTGGGTCGATCCCGGCTTCGTGCGTCGGATCCTCGCCGAGCACGAGTCGGGCGCGCGCGATTGGGCCGAGCAGCTCTGGACGTTGTTGGTGCTCGCGATCTGGGCGCGGCTTTCGCTCGATGCATCACTGGACCGTCGTGACACCCTCGATGTGATTGTCGGAGACCGGCGTCGGTCCGTGCGCGCCCTAGGCATCGGGCTCGAATGGCAGGGCGAGCGGTCCGGCGGACTGAACCGCGTGTTCCGGGAGCTCTCGACGGCGCTCCCCGACGTCGGCGTGGATCAATACGGACTCGTCGTCGGCTCGTCGCAGGTGAGTGCCGCGTCGGGCGGACGGGTGGAAGCCGTCGCCCCGGTCGACGCGACCGTCTGGCAACGCGCCGTCTCCGTCCGACGGCGGGCGGTACAGTTTCTGCGCGACGATCCCGATCGCGTCATCGCAGCGCACTTCGCACTCTACGCCGCGCCCTTGGTCGGCTGGCTACATCGCCGCCCGTTCGTCTTCCATTTCCATGGACCCTGGGGCGATGAAGTCCGCGCCGAAGGGCGGCGCGGGCTCACGCCGCGCGCGATCGCAGCCCTTGAGCGCTTCGTCTATCGGCGTGCCGACGCGCTGATCGTGCTCTCTGAGGCGTTCGCGATGATCCTCGTGGAGCGCTTCGGTATCCCGCGATCCCGCATCCATGTCATCCCACCGGGCGTGGATCTGCGACGGTTCGCGCTCCCGATCACGCGCGGCGGTGCTCGCGAGCGGCTGGGTTGGCCCGCGGATCGTCGCATCGTCCTCGCCGTGCGTCGACTTGTGCGGCGCGTGGGGCTCGAGGACCTCATCGCGGCCGCGCCGGCCATCCGCGACGCCGCCCCGAGTGCGCTCATCGTGATCGCCGGAACGGGACCACTGCGCGCCTCGCTCGTTCAGCAGATCACGGCGCTGGGCGTGCAAGACCATGTGCGTCTGGTCGGTTTCCTGCCGGAGTCGGCGCTCCCGTACGCCTATCGCGCCGCCGAGCTCACGGTCGTCCCAACGGTTGCGCTCGAGGGATTCGGCCTCATCGTCGCGGAGTCGCTCGCGGCAGGCACGCCACCCCTCGTCACGCCCGTGGGCGGACTTCCTGAGGCGGTGCGCGGACTCTCGCCAGATCTGGTGCTGCGCGCGACGGGGCCCGCGGCGATCGCCGAGGGCGTGATCGGCGCGCTGAACGGGACGCGTGCCGTCCCCGACGAGGAGGCGTGCCGTGCGTTCGCGCGCACCACCTACGACTGGCGACTCGCGGCCGCGCGCACACGTGACGTGTACCTCGCGGCGCAACGCGCGTGACGCGCCCGGTCCTTCTCCTCGGCCACGCGGGTGTCCTCGGCGGGGCGGAACGCTCGCTCCTCGACGCTGTGCCTGCGCTCGCTCCTGCGAGCGCGATGCTCTTCGCCGATGGACCGCTCCGCGCGGCGCTCGAGGCGCGCGGGATCCCGACGGTCGTCCACGCGATGCGCGACATCGGGCGCGTGCGGAAGGAGACGCGTCGCCCGACGGTGCGGGCGCTCCGCGATGCGTGGCGTCTCGCGGGCGTCGTTGCGGCGCACGCCGCACCCGACGCGATCCTCTACGCGAACTCGCAGAAGGCGTTCGTGATCGCCGCCCTGAGCGTGCTGCGACGCCGTCGTCCCCTGATCTGGCATCTGCGCGATCTCCTCGGCGCACCGCACTTCAGCACCCTGAACGCACGCGCGGTGACCTGGCTCGCGAACCGCTGTGCCACGCGGGTCATCGTCAACTCGCACGCGGCGGGTGACGCCTTCGTCGCGTCGGGCGGCCGCGCGGCTCTCGTGCGGGTGGTCCACAATGGCATCGACGCTGCCCCGTTCGTTTCCGCGCAACCGTCCCGCGATGCGACACGTCGCGCACTCGGCGTCGACGGTCGTTGGGTGATCGCGACGGTCGGCCGTATCGCGCCATGGAAAGGGCAGCAGGTGGTGATCGACGCGCTCTCCCGACTGCCTGGTGACGTGCACGCGCTGATCATCGGTGCGCCGCTGTTCGGCGAGGATGCGTTTGCCGAGGCGCTCGTGGCGCAGGCGAACGACGGCATCGACCTCGCCCGAATCGGCGGCGGTCCGTTGCGCGACCTGATGATGGTCGGTGGTCCAGTGGCCGCATGGTCGGCTCGCATGTCCGCGTCGTCGCCGGC
>JAIETI010000078.1 GCA_019745365.1 Gemmatimonadaceae bacterium
CGGCCGGCGTCGTCGGCGCGGTGCTCGCGATCGCGCTGGTCGTCACCGCCCGCAAAGCCGCGGTCACCGCCGAAGAGACGGTGCGCACTTCGCTGCAGAGCGCGCGGACCAACGTCGTCTCCGCGTTCAGTGCCCGAGCGCGATCGATGCGCGGCGCGGCCGATGTGTTCGTGGGGAATCCAGTGTTCCGCGGACTGATCGGGAGCGCTCCCTCGCTCGGCGACGTGCTTGACCAGTCGATCGAAGCGGCCGAACGGACCGGCGCTGATTGGGTGCAGATCACCGACGCGAATGGGGTACGGCTCGCCAAGAGCAATGAGCAGACCGCACCGCAGGACACACTCTCGGGCTCCGCACTGATCGGTGGTGCGCTCAGCGGTGAGGCGAAGGTCGGCTATGGGATCGACGCCGATTCGATCCTCTTCCAAGCGGTCGCCGTCCCCGTGAGCGGCACGAGCAGCAACAACGTCGTCAGAAGCCTGATGGCGGTGCGCGGCGTGGACTCACTTTTCGCCGACTCGGTGAAGAGCGCCTCCGGTGGTGTGGACGTGGTGTTCTTCCTCTTGAAGCAGGATGGGGCGCCGCTCGTGGCCGCGTCGACGATCGGGCGGAGTGGTGCGCTCGACGCGTTCCTCGCCGCGCTGCCAAAGGCGAAGCCGATGGACCCCGAGGCCCCGACTCCCGCGATGGCGGCCACCGAAGCGATGAACGCGGAGGCGGAGCTCGGCGGAGTACACTACGTCGGACTCGGTCACCCGTTCTATAGCGCGGGCGGTCGTCCGGTGGGCGGCTTCGTCGCGATGCGCACGCGAGAATCGGCGTTCGGCGCGTTCACCGATCTGCGCAACACGATCATCGTCGCGGGGCTCGCGGGGCTCGTGGTCGCGGGACTGCTCGCTTTCGGGATCGCACGGACGATCACGCGCCCCGTGGAAGCGCTCGTGGTCGCGACGCGCAAAGCAGCCGACGGCGATTACTCGGCCGATATCGCGGTGCGCTCGGGCGACGAGATCGGCACACTCGCCGATGCCTTCCGTCAGATGCTCACCGATCTACGCGAGAAGCAGTCGCTCGTGGAGTTCCTCCAGGCCGGGAGCTCGCCGCAGGAGGCGCGGACGGTCGCGATGAACGCGCTCGGTGGCACGATGGCGAACGCGGTCGCCGCGGTCGGGATCGTGCCGGGCCAACGGTTCGCCAACCGCTACGACATCAAGGAGGTCCTCGGTGTCGGCGGGATGGGGTCGGTGGTGAAGGCGGTCGACACCGAACTAGACGAGATCGTCGCACTGAAGACGCTGAAGGCGGACTTCCTTGCCGAGGACGCCACCGCGCTCGATCGGTTCAAGAGCGAGATCCGACTGGCGCGGAAGATCGCGCACCGGAACGTCGTGCGGAATTACGATCTCGGAGAGCACGGCGGTGTGTACTTCATCACCATGGAGTACGCCGAGGGCACCTCGCTGAAGGATCTGATCCGCTCGCGTGGGCGGCTCCCCGTGCCGGTCGCGCTTTCGGTGGCCAAACAGCTCGCGCGAGCGCTCGAAGTCGCGCACGAGCAGGGGGTGATCCACCGCGACATCAAGCCGGCGAACATGGTCGTGCAGCCGGACGGCGTGTTAAAGGTCATGGACTTCGGGATCGCGCGGCTCGCGAAGCGGCAGAGCGGGGTCACGCAGGCCGGAATGGTGGTCGGGACGCCGGAGTACATGGCGCCCGAGTCGCTCTCCGGGGAGGACATCGATGGCCGAGCGGACATCTACGCCGCCGGGGTGGTGCTCTACGAGTGCCTCACCGGGGTGGCTCCGTTCCGGGCCGACAACCCTCTTGCACTGATCACCCAGCTTCTGGAAGCAGCGCCCGCCTCGATCCGCTCCGTGAACGGCGAGGTCTCGGCCGAACTGGAGCAATTGGTGCTTCGGACGATGGCCAAATCGGCGGCTGTCCGCCCCCAGTCCGCCGGGGAACTCCACGACCTGCTGGAGCGCGTCGGGTAGGGGCGCCGCGCGGGTGAATCCGGGGGGTCCGGGTGCTAGATTTCCCGGGTATGTCGGACACCACTACGAGCGTCTTCAACGACGCCTACATCGCCGAGCAGTATGACAATTGGCGTCGTGACCCCTCGTCGGTCGAGGAGTCGTGGCGCCAGTTCTTTCAGCTGGCCAGCCAGCTTGCCGGTGTGGCGTCGACCACCGCGAGCGTGGACCCGGACTACGCACGCAAGGTGGCGGGGGCCGCGCGCTATACGAACGCGATCCGCCAATACGGGCATCTCGCCGTGCAGCTCGATCCGCTTGGCTCGCCGCCGCCGGGGGCGCCGGAGCTGACGCCGGAGTTCTACGGCATCACCGCCGCCGATCTCGATGTGGTGCCGGGCGCGGTGCTCGGCCTGCCGCACCTCGCGACGGGCACCGATGTCGCGAACCGCCTGCGGAAGCGCTACACGACGAATCTCGCCGTCGAAGTCTCGCACCTCGGCAGTGAAGAAGAACGCGCCTGGTTCCGCGCGCTCTTCACCGCGGAGACGCTCACGCGCCCGCTCACGGCCGACGAGAAGAAGCAGGTGCTCGATCGCCTCACGCAGGTGGACGGGCTCGAGCGCTTCATCGGGCGTGCGTTCACCGGGTACAAGCGCTTCTCGGTGGAAGGGACCGATGCCCTGATCCCGATGCTCGACGCGGCGATCGAAGAGTCGGCGGCCGCCGGCGCGAAGCATGTCGCGATCTGCATGGCACACCGTGGACGCATCAACGTGCTCACCCACGTCCTCGGCAAGCCGTTCGGGCAGGTGTTCGACGAGTTCTCGGGGCGGCACGACCACCTCGGCGATGCCTCCACCGGCGACGTGAAGTACCACCTCGGCTTCAACGGCGTGCGTTCGACGCGCGCGGGTGAGGTCACGGTGGAGCTCGTCCCGAATCCGAGTCACCTGGAGATCGTGAACCCGGTGCTGCAGGGCGTGGCACGGGCCCGGCAGCGCCTTACCGGCCGCCCGGCCGAGCGTGACGAGCGCGCGGTGCTCCCGATCTGCATCCACGGCGACGCGGCGTTCCCGGGCGAAGGGATCGTGGCCGAGACCTTCAATCTCTCGCGGCTCCGCGCGTACCGTGTGGGTGGGACACTCCACATCATCGTGAACAATCAGGTTGGCTTCACGACCGATCCGACCGATGCACGCTCGACGCGCTACGCGAGCGACGTGGCGAAGGGCTTCGAGATGCCGATCATCCACGTGAACGCGGACGACGCGGAAGCGTGCGTGATCGCGATCCGGATCGGCATCGCCTACCGCGCGGCGTTCGGGAAGGACTTCCTCGTCGATCTCGTCGGCTATCGCCGACACGGGCACAACGAGGGCGACGAGCCGACGTACACGCAGCCGTTGCTGTACGAGCGCGTGAAGGCGCATCCCACGCCGCGTCAGGTGTGGGGCGCGCGTCTCATCGCCGAAGGTGTGGCGACGCAGTTCGAGGTGGACGAGCTCGAGCGCAAGGTGGCCGAGTCGCTGCAGGCGATCCTCGACGAGACGAAGCGGCAGGCAGCGTCGGCAGAGGGACACGCGCATGGCCATCACCACGAGCCGAGTGCGGAACCTGCGCCGGTGGAGACGGCGGTGCCGCTCGCGACGCTCAATCAGTACAACGAGGCGTTGCTCACCTATCCGAGCGACTTCACGCCGCACCCGCGGCTCGCGAAGCAGCTTGAACGTCGCCGCGAGGCGATGGGCGACGCTGGCGGGATCGACTGGGGGCACGCCGAGGCGCTGGCGTTCGCGTCGTTGCTCGCGGATGGCACGAACATCCGCATCAGCGGCCAGGATGTGGAGCGCGGCACCTTCTCGCATCGTCACGCGGTGCTCAACGATGTGAACACGGCGGCGAAGTTCGCGCCGCTCTCGCGCATCAATCCGGCGCGCGCGTTCGAGGCCTACAACTCAGCACTTTCGGAGCTCGCGGTGATGGGCTTCGAGTACGGGTATGCCGTGGCCGCGCCCGACACGCTCACCCTATGGGAAGGGCAGTTCGGCGACTTCGTGAATATGGCGCAGCCGCTGATCGATCAGTTCATCGCGGCCGATCGCGCCAAGTGGGCACAGGACTCCGGGCTCACGCTCCTCCTCCCGCACGGGTATGAAGGGCAGGGGCCCGAGCATTCGAGCGCGCGCTTGGAGCGGTTCCTCCAGCTCGCCGCCGAGAACAACCTCCGCATCGCGTACCCGAGCACACCGGCGCAGTACTTCCACATCCTCCGGCGGCAGGCGCGGCTCTCGCCGCGGCGGCCGTTGGTGTTGATGCAGCCGAAGTCGCTGCTGCGGTTGGCGCAGGCCGCGTCGTTCTCCCGCGAGCTCGCGACCGGGAGTTTCCAGCCGGTGATCGACGATCCGCAGGGCGCCGCGAAGCGCGAGACGGTGAAGCGACTGTTGTTCTGCACCGGCAAGGTGTACTACGACCTCATCGCGAAGGAACCGGCCGCGCACTGTGCGGTGGTCCGCGTCGAGGAGTTGTATCCCTGGCCGCATGCGGAGATCGCGAAGGTCGTCGATCGTTATCCGAACATCGACGAGGTGGCGTGGGTGCAAGAAGAGCCGAAGAATCAGGGGGCGTGGAGCTTTGTGGCGCCGCGCCTGCGGGTCTCGATCGGCAACGCGCTCATCATCAAGTACTTCGGTCGCCCGGAGCGGGCGAGCCCGGCGGAGGGGTATCCCGCTGAGCATGCGGCAGAGCAGGGACGCATCGTGGGCGATGCGCTCGAGGCGCCGGCCCCGCGCGCGGGTGGTCCGCGACGGGTGAGCAGCGCGGTGAAAGTCTGACCTCACGGATCCCGATGCGTACTACCGTTCGCCCTTTGCGCGCGGTGGTGCGCGCCGCGGTCTCGCTCACGATCCTCGCCGCGACGGCAGCGCCCGTCGCGGCGCAGCTCGCGGCCGCGTCGCAGCGCCCCGAGCGTCCCACCGAGCGCGGGGCGGCTGCGCTGGCGGAGTTGGTCGCCTCGCTCCCGGTGACGGCGCGCGTGTTGATGATCGGCGCGCACCCCGATGACGAGGACACGCGTTTCATCAGCTGGATCTCGCGTGGGCATCAGGTCGAGACGGCGTACCTCTCGCTCACGCGTGGCGACGGTGGGCAGAACCTGATCGGCAATGAGCTGAGCGAAGCGCTCGGTGCGATCCGCACGGAGGAGCTGCTCGCGGCGCGGCGCGTGGATGGGGCGGCGCAGTACTTCGCGCGCGCGTACGACTTCGGGTTCTCGAAGGACTCAGCGGAGGCGTTCCGCCATTGGCCGCGCGACACCGTGCTCGGCGACATGGTGCGCGTGGTGCGAGCGTTCAAGCCGCACGTGATCGTCAGTGTATTCAGCGGCACCGCTCGCGATGGGCATGGGCAGCATCAGGTGGCGGGGCTGCTCTCGCGCGTGGTGTACGACGCGGCGGCGGATACGCTGGCGTTCCCGCGGGTGCGCTTCGGCGCACCGTGGACGCCGCTCAAGTTGTATCGCGCGACCTTCTTCGATCCGACGAGCGGGACCTTCACCTACGACGCCGGCGGCTATCTCCCGCTCTGGGGGCGGGGGCTCGCGGAGATTGCGGGGGAGAGCCGGAGTCAGCACCGGAGTCAGGCGTTCGGGACGCTGCAGCGTCGGGGCGCGATGCCCGCGTCGATCCGCCGCGAGGCGTCGCGCGTGAACGCGTCGGTGGATCCGAAGGTCGAGCAGTCGCTCTTCGATGGGGTCGATACCACCTTCGCGCGGTATGCTGCGGGCGCATGTGCGTATCCACGGGAGCGGCTCGACGCCGTGCGTGCGGGGATCGCTGCGGTGAGCGCCGTGCCGGATGTCCGTGATCCGGCGGCCTTCGTGGCGCCGCTGGTCCAGCTCAAGCAGCAGCTCCGACGTACCATCGAGGGAGGCGCGACAGCGCGTGCGTCAGCACGATGCGGGGACGCCGCGTCGGATGCGACGCGAATGCTCGACGCGCTCGACGCGCGGGTGGATCGTGCGCTGATGCTCGCATCCGGCGTGCAGCTCGAAGCGCAGGTTGTGCGCGAGGTGGCGCCGGTGGGGAGCAGCGTCGAGGTGAAGGTGCAGGCGTTCAATCGCGGGCGTGAGGCGGTCGACGTGGCGGTCGGCGATCAGCGCGCGACGGTGGCGCCGGACAGTGCGCCGACAATGAACACCACGGTGCGGGCTGCGGCCTCGACCGTCGCATACTGGCTGGAACGTCCGCGCACTGCCGACTGGTTCGACGTGCGATCGACGGCGGGGCTCCCCGATTCGATCGGCTGGGCGGGGGTCGATGCCGAGCGGGCGCGCGGAAGTGTGCGCGTGCCGGTGACGATCACCATTCGCGGCACGCCGCTCACCGTGTGGAAGGACGTGGTGTTTCGGCAGGTCGATGCGGCGAAGGGTGATCTCTCGCGTCCCCTGGTGTTCGCGCCCGCGCTCTCGGTCACCCTCGACCAGTCCAACGGCTTCGTGCGCGCGCGCGCGCGGATGCAACGCGATGTGCGTGTGACGGTGCGGAGCGCAGACCCCGCAGCTCGCGCCGCGACGATCCGACTCACGCTCCCAGCCGGTGTGACTGCCGACTCCGCGACGCGCAAGGTGCAGCTCCCCGCCTACGACGCGGTCCGCACCGTGACCTTCACGCTCACGGGGACACTCCCCGCGGGGCAGCACAAAATCGCGGCCGTTGTTGAATCGAATGGCGCGGCGTTCACCGCGGGCTACCAGCTCATCGATTACGAGCACATCCGTCCCATCCGGCTGTATCACGACGCGGCGCTCACGTTCGAGGCGATCGACGTGACGCTCCCCGCCGAGGCGCATGTCGCCTACGTGCAGGGGGTGGGAGATAACTCGGCACCGGTGCTCCGTCAGCTCGGCGTGCGGGTGACGATGCTCGACCCCGCGGCGATCCCGACCACGAACCTCGCGCAGTTCAGCGCAATCGTCGTGGGGCCGCGCGCGTACGAGTCGAGCGACGCACTGGTCGCGAACAACGCACTGCTACTCGAGTATGTGGAACGCGGTGGGACGATGGTGGTGCAGTACGGGCAGGGAGAGATGGCGCGCCCGGGGATCATGCCCTATCCGGTGACGATCGCACGCGACCGGATCACCGACGAGGCGAGTCCGATGACGATCGTCGATTCCACGGCACGCGTGCTCGGCGCGCCGAACAGCATCTCGCTCCGCGACTTCGATGGATGGGTGCAAGATCGGTCACTCTACACGCCGCGCGCGTTCGATGCGCGCTATGCCGCGCCGCTCGCGTCGCACGATCCGGGCGAGGCCGACCTGCGTGGGCTCCTGTTGACCGCAGCGTACGGAAAGGGCACCTATGTGTACACGACGCTGGCGTTCTTTCGGCAGCTCCCGAACGGTGTGCCGGGTGCGGCGCGCCTGTTCGTGAATCTCCTCGATGCGAAGCCCGCCCCTAGCCGAGTGACACCCTGATGGCCGCTCGCTCCTTCCGCGTGGTGCTCTTCCGCGTGCTCGCCGTCGAGGTGATCGTCCTCGCCGCGCTCTGGCTCCTCCAACAGCGCTACACCGGGTGACGCGATGCATTGGCTGAACTGGGCAGTGGTGGTCGCGTATCTCGTGTATGTGGTCGGCGACGGGGTGCGGCGCGCAAAGGGGACGACGGAGATCGAGGGGTACTTCCTCGCCAACCGCTCGCTTCCGTGGTGGGCGGTGGGGCTCTCCGTGATGGCGACGCAGCTCTCCGCGATCACGATGATCGGGACGACGGGGCAGGGCGCGGTGGACGGGATGAAGTTCATCCAGTTCTACTTCGGGCTCCCGGTCGCGATGGTGATCCTCGGCGTGACGCTCGTGCCGTTCCTGCACGGCGCGAAGGTGTTCACCGCGTACGAGTTCTTGGAGAAGCGCTTCGATGCGAAGACGCGTTCGCTGACGGCGTTCCTCTTTCTCTGCTCACGCGGACTCAGCTGCGGCACGATCATCGCCGCGCCGGCAGTGGTGTTCTCGGCAGTCTTCGGCTGGGATCTCACCTGGTCGGTCGCGTTGATCGGGATCCCGACGGTGATCTACACCATGATCGGTGGCGTGCAGGCGGTGACCTGGGCAGACGTGAAGCAGATGTTCATCATCGTCGGGGCGTTGATCTCGATCGTGGTGGTGCTCTTGCTGCGGATCCCCGTGGAGCCGGACAACGCACTCCGCATCGCGGGGGCGGTGGGGCGACTGCAGGTGTTCGACTTCACCTTCACGTTGAAGTCGCAGTACACATTCTGGTCTGGGATCATCGGTGGCACCTTCCTGATGCTCTCGTATTTCGGAACGGATCAGAGCCAGGTGCAGCGCTATCTCACCGCGAAGTCGGTGGATGAGGCGCGGAGCTCACACCTGATCAGTGCGTTCTGGAAGATCCCGCTGCAGGGGGTGATCCTGCTCGTGGGGATCCTGGTGTTCGTGTACTACGTGTTCTGGGCACCGCCGCTGCTCTTCAATCCGAAGCACGAGGCGCAGGTGCGCGCCGCGGCTCCCGCGGAGTACGCGGCGCTCGAAGGGCGGTATCGCGACGCACTCGTGGCGCGCGAAGCATCCGCGCGTCGACTGTCCGACGCACCGCGCGCGACGGACCGCGGTGACCGTGTGCTACTGCAAGAGGACAACGCGCGCGTGGACGCCGTCCGCACCGAGGCACTCGCGCTCGCCGCCAAGGCCACCGGGCAGAACGCGCGCGATGTGAACTACATCATCCCGCACTTCGTGACGCATGAGCTTCCGATCGGACTGGCCGGACTCTTCATCGCGGCGGTGATGGCGGCCGCGATGAGCGCGGTGGCCGGGGAGCTGAGCGCGCTCTCGACCGCGACGGTGATCGACTTCTATCGGCGCTGGATCCGCCCCGAGGCGAGCGATGCGCACTTCCTCACCGTCTCTCGCGCGGCGACCGGCGCGTGGGGGATCGTCGCGTGCATCGTCGCGACCTTTGCGGCATCTCTCGGCTCGTTGATCGAGGTCGTGAACCGCTTCGGGTCGTTCTTCTACGGCTCGATTCTCGGCGTCTTCCTGCTCGCGATGATCCCCTGGACGCGCGCCCGCGGGGCATTCCTCGGCCTACTCGCGGGGATGGGGACGGTGGCGATGGTGAGCTATCGCGCACCGAGCGTCGCCTTCCTGTGGTACAACGTGATCGGCGCGCTGACGGTGGTGGTGGTCGGCTCGTTGCTCAGCATCGGCGCACGCCAGGCGGCACCACGCTGAGATGACGCGCCCCCGGGTGGTGATCATCGGCGGTGGGTTCGGCGGCTTGGCCGCCGCGAAGCGGCTCGCGCGGGCGGAGGTCGATGTGGTCGTGATCGACCGGACGAATCATCATCTCTTCCAACCGCTCCTCTACCAAGTCGCGAACACCTCGCTCGCGCCGAGTGACATCTCGGCGCCGATCCGGTTCGTGTTGCGTCGCCAGCGGAACACCACCGTGCTGCTCGGCGACGTCACGGCGATCGATCGTGCGGCGCGCACGGTCACGGTCCGCGACCACGCGGAGCCGATCGGGTACGACCATCTCATCGTCGCGGCGGGTGCTCGGCATTCGTACTTCGGGCGCGATGAGTGGGAACCCCACGCGCCGGGGCTCAAGACGCTCGAGGACGCGCTCCAGATGCGTCGGCGCTTGCTGACCGCGTTCGAGGCAGCGGAATGGGAGCGCGATGCAGGACGGCAACGCGCGCTCACGACAATCGTCGTGGTCGGCGGTGGCGCGACCGGCGTCGAGCTGGCGGGCACGATCCCGGAGTTCGCGCGCGCGGCGTTGCGTCCGGACTTTCGCACGTTTGATGCGGGCGGTGCGCGGGTGGTGCTCGTCGAAGGGGGTGATCGCCTCCTTCCGGCGTTCCCGACCGAGATCTCGGCGCGGGTGCGGCGCGATCTCGAGCGGCTCGGCGTGGAGGTACGGTTGCAGACGCGCGTGACCGAGGTGACCGCCGACGGTGTGCGGCTCGGCGACGAGTGGCTCGCGGCGCGCACGGTGTTCTGGGCGGCAGGGAACCAAGCGTCGCCGCTCGGGCGCGCGCTTGGTGCCGAGTGCGACGCGCAGGGGCGGGTCGTGGTACGGCCAGACCTGTCGCTTCCCGGCGATCCGTCGGTCTCGGTGGTCGGCGATCTCGCGCGTGTCGACTGGACGGACGGGCGATTGGTGCCCGGGGTGTGCCCTGCCGCGGTGCAGATGGGCGCGCACGCGGCGGCAAACGTCCGAGCGCGGCTCGCCGGTCGCTCGCCGGCGCCGTTCGTCTACTGGAACAAGGGAGAGCTCGCGACGATCGGGCGGAATCGCGCGGTCGCGGTCTTTCCCTTCCTCCGCGTCACCGGCCGGCCGGCGTGGTTCCTCTGGCTCTTCGTCCACATCCTGTACTTGGTGGGATTCCGGAATCGACTGAGTGTGCTGCTGCAGTGGGGGTACGCCTATCTCACCTTCCAGCGCGGCGTTCGGTTGATCACCGCCGGGGAGGGCGGGCGATGAGTGAGGTCGAGCGCGAGCGGCGAGACCGGCTTCGGGCGGTCGGCCGCGTGGCGCGCGGCATCCTGCACGACGTCCGCAACGTTGTCCAGCCGATGTTGTCCACGGCGTTCCTCTTGGAATTGAAGGCGGACGACCCGGCCAAGGTGCGTGAACTCGCGAAGCGGATCGCTGAACTCGCGCGCGCAGGCGCCGCAGCGACGGACCGCCTGCGCGAATTCGTGCGCCAAGAAGCCGAGACTGGGATCGCGAGTGTCTTCCCGCTGTCCGACGCGGTGCGCGATGCGCTCGCGGTCGTCGAGGGGATCATTGAGAAGCGCGACCCGAGTATTCGGATTTCGTCCGAGCTTGCGGAGGACGTCTTGGTCAGTGGAGACCGAAGTGCGCTAGCCGAAGCGGCACTGATGCTCCTCTTGAACGCCGTCGATGCGGTTCCGACCGGAGGGGCGATCCGGGTAGCTGTCGGGCGCGACGCGGCTGAGGTGCACCTGATCGTCGAGGACGACGGGCAGGGTCTCACCCCTGGGGACGAAGCGGCGCTGTTCGATCCCTTCGTGAGCGCGAAGCCGGGGGCCAGCGCCGGAGTGGGACTCGCCGTAGTTTTCGGTATCGCAGAGCGCCATGGCGGTTCCGCCTGGCTCTCGACGCGATCGCCGCGCGGCGCGCAGGCGGGAATACGACTACCGGTCGCACAGCCGACGCCGGCTCACTCGGGACCGTGATGATGATGTTCACTGAGACTGCTGTGGCCACTGGCCTTAGAGTACTGATCGCGGAAGACGATCTCGTCGCCCGCGACACGATGGTGGAAGCGCTCGCTGCCCTCAGCCACGATGTGGTCGCGGCGGTGAGTACGGGAGAGGACGCGACCGCGCAGGCGCTGGCGCTGTCGCCCGATGCGGTGCTGCTCGACGTGCATCTGCCGTCGGGGAGTGGGATCGCTGCGGCCGAGGCGATCAATGCGCTCTTGCCGGGGATCGGGGTCGTGCTGATCAGCGGCGATGACTCGATCCGGCTGTCGGATGCGGAGGCGCTGAGCACCGGCGCCGTCGCGTTCTTGCCGAAGCCGACGCCCCCGCAGATGCTCGACGCGACCCTGCGATTGGCCGCCGCGCGTGCGAACGCCTTGCGCGAGGCGCGGCGCGACGCGGCCACGGCGACAGAAGCGCTCGAGAATCGCAAGATCATCGAGAAGGCCAAGGGCGTACTGATGCGACGCACCGGGTGCAGTGAGCCTGAGGCGTACCGCATCCTCCAA
Source organism: Gemmatimonadaceae bacterium (assembly GCA_019745365.1). Taxonomy (GTDB): domain Bacteria; phylum Gemmatimonadota; class Gemmatimonadetes; order Gemmatimonadales; family Gemmatimonadaceae; genus JAIETI01. The sequence goes on from JAIETI010000078.1 coordinate 11,742, forward strand.
CGGTCGAGTCAGGACCGCTCGAAGCCGATGGTCGAGATCGCCCGCACCGTGCTGGAGTCCGAGCCGGGCGCCTGACGTGCCGATGTACGTGGCGCTGTTGCGCGGCATCAACGTCGGCACCGCCAAGCGCATCAAGATGTCGGAGCTCGCCGCGACGGTCA
>JAIETI010000134.1 GCA_019745365.1 Gemmatimonadaceae bacterium
CGCGGGCATCTTCGAACCCCGATTCGTCAGGTCGCGAAACTAGCAGTCACGCTGGAGGTAGTTCGGGGGGTAAGGCCCCGCACCACTCGTGGGAACGCGGGAGCAACGAGAATGCGAACGGCCTGATTCGACAGTACCTCAAGAAGCGCGTCTCCATGAAGCACGTCACGCAGGGCGACTGCCAACGCATCGCCGACAAGCTCAACCGCCGCCCGCGCAAACGACTCGGCTTCCGAACCCCGGAGGAAGTCTATGCCGCGTAGCACTCATTGTTGCACTTCACGGTTGACTTCACACATCAAGCAAGGGCTGCACCTTCGCGATCAGCGCACTGAGTCTGCCTGAGTCAATCTTACCCGACGCCAGATGCCACATCAGGTGCTGCGGCTTTCTGTCCGGACGCTTGCTGGCGGGAACACCAAGAAAACTCTCAAGGTCCGCGGGGAACGAATCAACCTGCCGAGTGAATGAAGTGGCCGCAGTGGAAATCGCTGCCTGCAGTGCCGTGCTCTTTGGTGTCGAACCATCTTGGTCGATCAGTACGCTATGCGGAATTCGCAGCGCACTGAGAATATTGATGAAACGATGCGTATTCCATTTGCCGAGCGTGTCCACGATCGAGATACCACGCTTGGGCGTCACGAGATCGCCTCTTGCCATCAAGAAGGAGAAGAGGGCGTACTCCGTCGGTCCTTCAACGAGCAGGACTCGTTCAGCAAAGAACAACTGCGCACGCAGCGGGTTCAGCCACAGCGCGTACTTGACAGCTTCCATCTCAACCGTTGCATCTTCAGTCGATGTGTCGACTCCGACAGCCGTGAGGCTCGCGACGCACGCTTGATTCGCCGCGAGCATTGTTGGAACGTCGGCGGCGCGAATTTGGCTCACGAGAGAGTGGGCACCCTCGCGATTGAGGCGAAGGAGCGACGGGATGTCCTCCATCGCGCGCGACGCAAAGATCGGGCTGTGCGTGCAGATGAGTACCTGACGACCGTCAGATGCGGCGTACGCGCGCAAGTGTTCATCGAGTAGAGCGATCTGCGTCGGGTGAAGAAACGCCTCTGGTTCCTCGAAAAGCAACCATTCAAGCTCTGGTGCGAACTCCTTCTTGCTCTTTGCGGCCGACGGGGGAGAGTAGCTACTCGCAAGGCGGATCAGAACGAATATTAGGTGTCGCTGAAAGCCCTGTCCGAATGCCGACGACGAAAGGGCGGTACCCAACGCACAGTCGTTAATCCGGTGGCCGACGAGCGACTTGAGAATCTCGTCCGGGTCAAGTGGTGAGATTTCAAGCTCAAAACTCAGTCCCCAGTCTTCGATCTCTTTCGAAATTGACGATTCGACCTGCGCGAGTGACCATCCAGGGTGCGATTCTTCGGTCCGGACGGACGTCCCAAAGGCCGAGAAGGCGTCAGCAAGTGCCTTATACGAGCCGCTTGTGGCAAGCACGCCCTTGAGTACGGAGCTCAGAAGATCACGCAACGCAGACGGCCCAGAGAGTTTCGTGTGCTCGTCGAGTTTGCTGGCCGCCGGAATGAAGATGACAGTGCCAAGCTTGCCTTGCTGAACATTCTTCGCGCCATAGAAGCGAGTTCCCGAGAGCGCTCCGTTCACGTAGGCATAGATCCCCTGTCGATCCTTTCCCTCCTCGTCCTTCTCCGCGCTCTGAAAGTACTTTCGCACGCGGAATCGATCTCCCGGCAGCTTGTACTCGTCCTTCAGTTCCGCGACCTCCGTGGGCGTGCACTGATACTCGATCTCGACCCATGACTCTTGGTCGGTCGTCGCAACTTTGGGGAAATCGCGCTGCTCCTCGAACTTGAGGTCTTTCTCGTAAAAGACCCTGATTGCGGCAAGCAGATTGCTTTTGCCACTATTATTCGCACCAAGGACCAGGGAGTAGCGCTCTAGTTCGACGTCCGCATCGAGGATCGAGCGAAAATTGTGAACTGCTAGCCTTACAGCTCTCATTGATTCTCCGTGTGATGCCTAACGAGAGTGGATTCTGCTGCGCGGCCTGATGGGCCGCACACATTGATGCTCGACCACGTGGAAAGCGCGCGCGATCGAGTACGAGTGTTCGATTCGCGTCAGCAGCAATTCACGGCTAGGCAACGCGGAACCACTCATCAGAATCGTGAGGCTGCAGTAGGTTGATGAACCTCACGACGCCCACCAGGAAAATGTCCTCGAATCCCGATGCACGGGCTTCGTCCAAATGGCAACTCGTGAAGGCGCGAAGGACCGGCGGCGTATCGAAGGCGATTCCCCCTTGTCCGTCGAGAACAAGCACCACCCTCGATCGGGTCGCTGCCGAGTAGCGCGCTGCCTTGCTACGAATCGCTTCGATGAGCTGACCGGCGTAATCTTCGGGCGACTGGACCGTGGCTACATGTCCCTCCGAAGCCAGTCGGCGCCAGTACTCTGAACTGTTGGGAACACGCGTCACTTGAAGTCGAAGCGTTCCACGCGGACCCGCTGCCATCGCGTCAATCTCCGGATTGGCGTCACCGGGAGTCGTCGGCGGCTGCCATCCTTCGCCCCACTCGTTCAGCACCAGCACGGTGAGGTTGGCGACCTCTTGGACGTTTCCCTCGCCGGGGCGCGCCTGTTCAGAGTGGCTGGCGCTGATCATTCCGGCCGGATCGGAGCCGATAGTCAGTGTGCGAATGGGCGTGTTCGACATGAGGCCTCTTGCGTTGCCTAACGTGGGGTTGTGCCGCGTGGCGATTCGCGGCCACGTCTCATTGATGCTGGCACACGCAGCCAGCGGGCGCAATCACTGATGCCGCCGCGCGCCACGGCGGCACCAACCGTCGTTACGCCGCCTCGGGCCGAACTATTTCCGCGCGGGCGGATAGGGTGCGATCGACTCGAAGGCGAACACGCGGCGGATACGCGCCATGTCCTTCGCATTCGCGGAGATCAGGGTAGCGCCGTGTTCGCGGCACGTGTGCGCGAGCAGGACATCGAACGCGAACCCGCGACTTGTCTGGGCAAGCTGGAGCCCGTCGCTGTCCCGAAGCGCCGCGAGCGTCCGCCCGAGCGCATCCCAGGCGGCCGCGCTTGGTGTCAGCACCCGCTCGTGCCGGGCGAACGGGCCCAGGAGCCGATCTTCGATGGTGCGACGGTCGCGGACTGAACCGGCGCCAGCGCGCAACTCGGCGGCGACGACGCTACTGACATAGAGGCCGGGTGCCGCCCACGACACGAACGTCGCCAACGCCTGGTGCGCATCGGCATCGCGACTTGCGTCGATGTAGCAGTTCGTATCGAGGACGTACTTCCGCACACTACGCGCGCGGCGCGAGCTGTAACCCGGCGAGGGCGGCGACGCCGGCACGGACCTCAGCCCCGAAGGCCACGAGAGCAAGGGCGCGCTCGACCGTCTCTCGCTCCGTTTCGGTCCCGAGTAGCGTCTGGGCGCGGCGGAGTGCCTTGGGGTCGAGCCAGAACTCCTTCCGGACCTTCCCGCGCCGTCCATCGGTACGCTTCGTCGTGGCCACGCGCGCTCCAGATAGATGTACGTACAAACTATACACGCTATCCGTACGAACGCAAGCCGACGGGGGTCGGCGTAACGAGTATTCGATCGTTCTACCTAACTCCATACGCTACAGCGTCCCGTCGCCCATCGCCACGACCTCTCGGGAGCAAAAACGACTGTCACTCCCACCACGCCTTCACCGCGCACGTCTCCACCTCAATCTCAGCGCAATAGGCTGCGCCACCGATCAGCCTATTGTGCCGAGAGGCGCGGCGGGAACCGCGAGGCAATCACAACCGAAGGCGCTACCCCAGACGCACAAACGGGCCGCGCTCTCGCGCGGCCCGTTCATGCCTACCAGGTACTTCCTGTTGTTCCTGTAGTGCCTGTCGTTCCCGGTTTACCGAAACGACAACAACCCAAACATCACGTTCGTGCTGCTCACCCCATCCTGCTTCCGCATCTGCATCGCCACGTTCATCTCATAGTGGCCAAGGCGGAGCCCCGCGCCACCAGCGATCGCCGTCCCACCGGTGATCGCCGCGAAGCCCGCGCGGAGCGGCAAGAATCCGATCCCACGGAACTCGGCGCCAACACCGATGCTCGTCTTCGGGCCGACGAGGATCGTCGTCGCCTCATCACCGAACTGCGACTGCACATCGGCCGTCACGGTCCAGTTCTTCTTGCCATCCCACGCGAAGCCGGCGCGGATCCCCGGAGCGAACTTCTGCTCCTCGACCGCCGCCGTGCGCGAGCGCAGCGTTGCCGAAGAACTGCACGCCACTTCGTCCGTGTTCGTGTTCGTGGTGTTCGCGTCGATCGTCGCCGAGATGTCCGAGCACTCGATGTTCCCAGCGTCCCAGCCGAAGCTGTTGAACACGTTGGTCACGGTCAGGCCGAGCGTCGTGTTACCGCCGTGCCACGCCGCGCCGAGGTCCATCCCCATCCCCGAACCGGCGCTGCCGGTGCTGAGGAGCACGGGGAAGCGGAGCTTCAGCGTGTCCTTGCTGATCATCGACCCGGCGTCTTCAGCGCTCACGTTCGCCATTCCCATCACGTACTTGCCGGTCAGGCCGAAGGCGAACGACTCGTCCTTCTTCCCGGTCGGCTTCCACGAGGTGGCCTTCGACCACGAGAGCGCGGTCGTCACGAAGCCGGACGCCGAGAAGCTCCCCGACGGACGCAGCGTGCGATTGGCCGCGACCGCGTCGGCGTTGCCGAGGAAGATCGTCTCCATCGCATCAGCATTGAGATTCATCGCGCCCGTGCCCGATGCACTGACCGAGGCCGCGAACTTCCCCCAGCTGAGCGCCAGGATCGTCATCCCACCATCGATGTTCCCGGTCTGCGGGCCATCGGCGCGGAGGGTGTTCACCCACCCCTGACGCACGCTCTTCGGGATCGTCGTGCCCGAGTAGTCGGCCAGGTCGTTGATCGTGATCGGGCCCACGCCACCGCTCGCGCCGACGATGAAGCCGCCGAGCGAGAAGCCGGGCTGATTCGCCATCGCGAGCATCGCGGGGTTCCACGCGATCGTCTCATACCCCTTGGAGGCGGCGGTGTAGTTGTTCCCCATCCCGAAGGCGCGCACGCTCGGGTTGGCCTGCTGGGCGCCCGCGAGGGCGGGGAGGAGCGCGGCGGCACAGAGCGCGGCGCGACGGAAGCGGATCGTCGTCGTCATTACTTGCTCTCCGTGCTGACCGTGAGTTCCATCCGAGTGTCGACCTTCACCTGCTGCGACGGGTTCACCGAGATCGGCGCCGCCGAGTTGACGGGACCGCTGATCGTCAGGTTGATCTTGTTCCCCATCAGCGCGCGGATTTCACTCTGCGTGAACTCGATCGACGGCGACGAGATCCCGCCGGTGAGCGCGAGCGACTTGAGGATGTTCGCCGAGCCGCCCTGCAGGCGGAGCGAGAGATTCCCCGAGACGGCGAACGGATTGTTGATCGCAAGCAGGAGCTTGCCACCGAGCAGACGATCGCGGATCGCGCTGTCGATATCGCTCAGGTCGAGCTCCGTCGCGCTCGTGCTGATCGTCTTGTTCGACACGGCCACCGTCGCATCCGCGATACGGATGTTCTGCGGCGTCCCGGTGACGGTGATCTGCTGCGCGGTGTTGATTGTCACCGCCGCCCCGGCGGGCGAGTTCACCGTCGCCGTGATCGTGAGCGGACCACGGAGGCTCCCGGCGGCGAGCGTCATCGTGCGGTTGATCGTGCTGCTCGCGGGGATCACGCCTGCGCCACTGATCGAGTCCTTCGCGAGCTGACGATTGTTCGCGTCAGTCACCGTGATGACCATCGCACCGGCGGCGCCGAGCGGATCGAAGCCGAACCCGTTCTGGATCGCGATCGCGAGCGTGCCGCTGGCGAGAGTCGCAGTGGTCACGTCGCTCGGGAGCGCGGTCGTCGTGTTCGCCGAGAAGTTGAACGCCGGCTTGGCCGCGCTCAGCCCGTTCAGCGGGCCGCAGTCCGTGCACACCTGGGCGAGCGTTCGCATCACGTTGGCCGAGCTGACCGACACGATGAACGCCGCGTTGTCGCTGCTCATCGACACGCCGGTCGGCAGCATCGTGCTGACCGCGATCGTCGTGCTCTTCGCCGGGATGTTGAGGCCGAGGTCCCAGTTGGGCGGATCGGTGAGGTCTTGGAGCGCGCAGGCGCCAAGAAGGCCGGCGGCCGCGACCGTCGCGAGGGCGCGCGAACGCGACCACGACGAGAGCGACCGCGGGAACGCGGAACGAGTGGGCATCAGGGGCTCGGGAGAGAGAGGCGCCTCAGCGTGCGTGCCAAGGCTGATGGTATTTCGCACCCCCCGCACTCGGCGTCAACCACGCCCCGCTCGCTCTTGCGTCTTGCGCTGTTTATCCTTCTGCATCACCCCGTCCACCTCCTGCCGATCTCTCCGTGCGCCATCGCCACCTGTTCTCCTCTGAGTCCGTCACCGAAGGGCACCCGGATAAGGTCGCCGACCAGATCAGCGACGCGGTCCTCGACGCGCTCCTCGCGCAGGACCCGCACTCCCGCGTGGCCTGCGAGACGATGGTCACCACCGGGCTCGCCACGATCTTCGGCGAGGTGACGACCGCCGCGTGGGTCGATCTGCGCGCACTCGTGCGCGAGACGATCAAGACGATCGGCTACACCGAGGCCGGCATCGGCTTCGACGCCGACTCGTGCGCGGTGCTCAACGCGCTCGGCCAACAGTCGCGCGACATCGGCCAAGGGGTCGATACCGGCGGCGCTGGTGACCAGGGGATGATGTTCGGCTTCGCCTGCGACGAGACGCCGGAGCTGATGCCGCTTCCGATCGTGCTCGCGCACAAGCTCACGCACGCGCTAGCCGACCGCCGCAAGGACGGCACGCTCAACTGGCTCCGCCCCGACGGCAAGTCGCAGGTCTCCGTCGTGTACGACGACGGGCGCCCGGTCGAAGTCGATACGGTCGTCATCTCCACGCAGCACGCCGACTCGGTCAAGAACAAGGCGATCCATGAGGCGGTCACGCGAGACATCATCCACGCCGTGATTCCGCCCGAGCTGCGCGCGAAGAAGATGAAGGTGCATATCAACCCGACGGGCCGCTTCGTCGTCGGCGGCCCACACGGCGATGCCGGGCTCACCGGCCGTAAGATCATCGTCGATACCTATGGTGGCTACGGTCGCCACGGCGGCGGCGCCTTCTCGGGGAAGGATCCGTCGAAGGTCGATCGCTCCGCCGCGTACGCCGCGCGCTGGGTCGCGAAGAACATCGTCGCCGCCAAGCTCGCCACGAAGTGCGAGGTGCAGGTCGCCTACGCCATCGGCGTCGCGAAGCCGGTCTCGGTGATGGTAGATACCTTCGGCACCGCGACGGTCGACGAGCGGAAGATCATGCGCGCGGTCGAGCAGTGCTTCGATCTCACCCCGAAGGGGATCATCGAGGCGCTCGATCTCAAGAAGCCGATCTACGGCCCGACCGCGGCGTACGGTCACTTCGGGCGCGCCCCGGAGAAGACGGTGCGCCTCGGCAAGAAGGTCGCGCTCTTCACCTGGGAGCAGACCAACAAGGCCGCCGAGCTGAAGCGCGCGGTTCGCGACGCGCGCGGCTAGCCCGCCGCGTGCGCGAGGTCGCTGTCTCCAAGCTCGGGCACGACGCGTCGAACAACGCGTACGTGGTCCTGTTGCAGGAGCGCGACGGGGAAAGGGTCGTCCCGATCTGGATCGGGCGGCCCGAGGCTGAGGCGATCGCGGCGCAGCTCAATGACGTGAAGCGCGCTCGGCCGATGACGCACGACCTGCTCGCGTCGGTGCTCATCGCGGCCGGTGCCACGCTTCGGCGCGTGAACATCACGAAGGTCGAGGACAACACCTTCTTTGCCGAGCTGCATGTGATGCGGCATGGCGCGCCGGTGATCGTCGATGCGCGTCCCAGCGACGCCGTGGCGCTCGCGCTCCGGGTGAACGCCCCGATCTACGTCGCGGAGGCGCTCCTAGGCGACGACGAGGAGGGGCAGGAGTTCGCGCCGCAGCCCGAGGCCGACGAGCTCACCGCCAACGAGTTGCAACGCTACCTCGAACAGCTTCGCCCTGAGGACCTTGGGAAGTTCTCGCCGTAGTCTTGCGCTGACGCTCCTGCTCGGCGTCGTCGCGGGCCGCGCGATGGCGCAGCATGAGAGCGCGATGCCGGCGCGTGAGGTGCGTGGTCGCGTGCTGAACGGGAGCGCGACGACTGCCGCGCCCCTCGCGAACGCCTGGGTCTTCCTCCATCGCGTGGGGCGCGAGCGGGCGGGGAAGGTCGACTCCGCGCGTACTGACGCGCGCGGCGGCTATCGCTTCTTGTACCGCACCGGCGCCGACACCACCGCGCTCCACTTCGTGTCGGCGAGTCGCGGCGGCGTGACCTACATCAATCCGCCGCTCACCGAGGCGCGTGTCGTCGGCGCGGATGCCGAACTCGTGGTCTACGACACCACCAGCCGCGCCTTTCCACTCACGATCCGCGGTCGCCATCTCATCGTCGAAGCGGTGGATTCCACCGGACGACGCGGGGTCGTCGAGGTCTACGACATCAGCAACGACTCGGCGATCACGCGGGTGAGTGCGGGCGGCACGGCAGCGGTGTTCGAGATTGGCCTCCTCGACGGGGCCCGGGATGCGCGAGTCGAAGAGGGCGATTTCCGCGGCGACGCGGTCCGTCTCGACGGTACGCGAGCGTCAGTGCTCGCCCCCATCAGCCCGGGCGTGCATCAGTTCGCCGTCCGCTACACGGTGCCGGGTGATACGGCGTTCAGCGCGCTCCTCGATCGTGCGACGGACGTGCTCGAGGTGTTGATCGAGGACGTCAACGGGCGCGTCCAGGGCGCGGGGCTCACCGCGGTCGCGCCGGTGGTCCTCGACGGCCGCTCCTTCACCCGGGCGCTGGCCCAAGATGTCGCCGCGCCCGCCGTTCTTCGGCTGCGCGCTCCAACGACCGGGGCGCTGGTGCCAGCCTCCAAGCTCCGCTGGCTCGCGGTGCTCACCGTCGTCGGCGCGGCGCTCCTGGTGCTGCTCGCGACGAACGCGATGCGCGGGGCGCGGCGCACTACCTGACTTGCGCGTCCACCCGATAGTCCGATAGTTTCGGGCTCACAACTGACACACTCGCGGGCAGGGGACACGGAAGTCGGTACAATGCCGACGCGGCCCCGCCACTGTATCGGGCGAAGTACGATCCCCACTCAATACCGCCACTGGCCATCGGCCGGGAAGGCGAGTGGGGAGCCCGGAGCCAGGAGACGACCCCCGTCCGCGCCACGCATCAACACCCTCGGGGGAGGGTCTCGTGGCGACCGGTCGGGAGTATTCCCATATGACCGGACGTGACCGGGCGTCTCCCTATTCGGAGTCGCCCGTTTTGTTTGCTCATCGTTGGCTGGCCGCCGTTCTGCTCCTCTCCGCCTGTGCGCCTGAACCGCGCACGGGCGCGACCGCGCTCATCGACGATCATGGCGACACGGTCCAGGTCGCCGCGGCTCCGGCCCAGCGGATCGTCTCGCTGAATCCCGCGACCACCGAAGCGCTCTTCGCCATGGGCGCTGGCGCCCGCGTCGTCGGTCGCACGCACTGGGATCTCTATCCCGAGGCCGCGCGCGCCGTCCCCGACCTCGGCGCCGGGATGCAGCCGAATGTCGAAGCAGTGCTCGGCGCCCGCCCGGATCTCGTGGTGCTCTACGCAAGCGCCGGGAATCGCGATGCGGCCACCAAGCTGCGCGCGGCGGGGGTGCGCGTGATCGCACTCCGCACGGATCACGTCGCCGATCTCCGTCGGATGCTCGGCATCCTTGGCCGCGCGGTGGGAGACACGCTCGCCGCGATCGCTGTCGCCGACTCTGTCGAAGCGACCCTCGCGGCGGTCCGCGCGATGCCGCGCTACGCAACCCCGCCACGCCTCTTCTGGCGCCTCTGGGACGGCCCGATCATGACCGTCGGTCGTGGCTCGTTCCTCCATGAGCTGGTGGAGATCGCCGGAGGCACAACGCTCTTCGCCGATCGCCCCGAGCCGTCGCCCACGATTGCGCTCGAGGAGATCGTCCGTCGCGACCCCGACTTCATCGTCACCGGACCGGTGTCGCTCGCGGCGTGGCGCATGGAGGCGCGTTGGCAGACGATCCCCGCCGCACGCGCGGGTCGGTTCCTCGTGGTCGATACGGCGTTGGTCGGGCGCCCGGGCGTCCGCATGGGTGAGGCCGCGCGTCATCTGCGCGCCCTCCTCGATTCGGCGGCGAGCGCGGCACCGCGCCGATGAGCCCGATGCCGACGCGCGTCTGGGGGCTCCTCCTCGTCGCACTCGCCGTTGCGAGTGTGGCTGGGCTCGCCTTTGGCAGTGTGTCGATCGCGCCCGCCGAGTTGTGGGCGCTCGCCCGAGGCGGCGGTGACGCGGGACTCGCGACGATCGTGTGGACGCTGCGCCTCCCGCGCTTGGTGCTCGCGGCGGGGGTGGGCGCGGGGCTCGCCGTGAGCGGCTGCGCCTTGCAACGCACGCTGCGCAATCCACTGGCCGAGCCGTATCTGCTCGGTGTGAGCGGCGGCGCGGCGGTAGGCGCGGTGATCGCGCAGGCCGTCGGTGCGGCGTTCTTCCTTCTCCCGATTGCGGCATTCGTCGGTGCGGGCTCAGCAGTGCTCCTCGTCCTCGGTGTCGCACGCGCGGTCGCCGGACGCGCCGACACGCGCACGCTCCTGATGAGCGGGGTGGTTGTCGGCGCCTTCGCGAACGCGGCGATCATGATCGTCCTCGCCGGAGCGAGCGAGCAGGCGGTACGCGGCGCGCTCTGGTGGATGATGGGGAGCGTCGGCGCCGCCGATTGGCGGAGCGCGTCGATGGTCTGGGGGTACGTGCTGGTCGGCGGCGCCGCGCTCTTCGCCTGGGGGCGCGCGCTCGACGCGATCGCCCTCGGCGAGGAGTTCGCCGCCGCGGTGGGGGTGCGCGTCGATCGCCTCGTCCCGCGACTCTTCCTCGTCGCGGCGCTCGTGGCGGCCGCGACCGTGGCCGGGGCGGGGTTGATCGGATTCGTCGGACTGATCGTGCCCTCGGTGGCGCGATCGCTCGGCGCACGAGGCACGCGAGCGCAGCTCGTCGCGGCCGCGCTCGCGGGGGCCACGCTCGTCATCGTCGCCGATGTGATCGCACGCACTGTGCGCGCACCGCTCGAGCTCCCCCTCGGCGCGGTCACCGCGTTGATCGGCGTGCCGTTCTTCTTGCTGCGTCTCCGACGCGCGGCGGCCGCATGATCCGCTTCGAAGCGATCACCGCGCGGTACGCCGGTGCGCCGCGCGCCGCGCTCGATGACGTCACGCTCGACGTGCCGCGCGGGAAGATCACCGCGATCGTCGGTCCCAATGGGAGCGGGAAGAGCACGCTCGTGCGTCTGCTACTCGCGCGTCTCGCGCCCACGGCGGGCACCATCACGATCGACGGCGCCGCGCGCGCGTCGCTCCGTGGGGACGCATTCGCCCGCGCCGTCGCGGTGGTCCCGCAGCGCGAAGAACTCACCTTCCCACTCCCCGTGCGCGAATACCTCGCGCTCGGTCGCCTCCCGCACCTCGGCACCTGGACACCCCTCGGCGATCTCGACCGCGCCGCGATCGACGCGGCGGTGACGCGCACGGAGATCGCGCCCTTCATGGACCGCGAGACGTTGGAGCTCTCTGGCGGTGAGTGGCAGCGCGTGCGCGTGGCGCGCGCGCTCGCGCAGGGGGCCGACGCGCTCGTGCTCGACGAACCCACGACCTTCCTCGATATCGCGCACGAGATGGCGCTCTTCGAGTGCTTCGC
>JAIETI010000069.1 GCA_019745365.1 Gemmatimonadaceae bacterium
GCCGCCCATGCCGCGCGGAAGACCGCCTTGATCTCGGGCCAGGGCTCGAGACGGGTCGGGCGCGGTCGCAGGTCCCAGCGGCGCGGCGCGGTGACGACGTCGACGCGCCGCGCGAGGGCGGCGACGCGGCGGAGGAGGTCGAGGTTCGCGACGCGCACACTCGTGCTCGCGCTCACGGGCGTGTCACCGGCGGCCTTCAGGAGGTCGCGCACCACGGTCACGCGCAGGAGCCGGTACGATCCGAACGGATCGCGCACACCGTCCACGCGCGTGGTGCCGCGCACCGGCCAGAAGGCCCAGCGGGCGATGCGGCGGAACTGCTGCTCGGGCTCGGGATCGTCGGCGGCGGCATCGGGATCGACGCAGACCACGTCGGCGCCCCCTTCGAACCGCTTCACCAGCTCGGGGAGATGCTCGGGGCGATCGGTGAAGTCGCCCTGCATCACAACCACCGCGTCGCGACGCGCGTAGCGCGTCCGTTCACTGGCCGCGCGGAGCAACGCATCGACCGCGCCGGCGTAGCCGACGCGCGTCGCGCTCCCGATCACCGTCAGCGGGAGGACCTTGGCGTAGGGTGCGAGGACCTCGCGCGTCGCGTCGGTGCTGGCGTCATCGAACACCAGGATCTCATACTCGCGCGAGAACTCCTGGAACACCTTGCGGATGCGCCAAAGGAGGACGCCGAGGGTCGGGGCCTCGTCGTGAGCGGGGATGCAGAGATAGAGCACTGAGGGGGCAATCTACCGGGAAGGCGCGGCGGCACGCCACGGCGGGGCGTTGCCAGGCACGGGGCGCGGGCGTCGGGGTACTAAAGCCGGCGACGATCGAGGACGAAGACCTTACCTAGAGGCGAGGTGGTCGATGATCCTAGCGAACGTACGTGCGACACTCACGCGGTCCGATGTGCAGCTCGCGCTCGCGCTCCTCGGAGAGCGGGGACGCGATGCGGCGGATGCCGCCGAGCTCCGTCTCCGCGAGGCGGGGATCGATGGCCTGCTGGATGATCCGGCGCTCGCCGACGCCCTTCGGACGCACGACCGAGGCGCGGCGGCCTCCGAAGCGCTCTTCACCTACGTCGCGGTGCGGCACGCGCTGCGCCGTATGGGGGAGGAGGACCGGGGCCTCGCGGATTTCGTGAGCTCGATCCTGTTGCACTTCTCTCGCGGGCGCCGCGCCCAGCGGGTGGCCGCGCACGACGATGAGGAGTTCGACTCGCTGGCGATGCTCGCTGAGGCGATGGATGGCCCCGACCCGCGTCGTGCGTTCCTCGTGCGCGTGCATCTCGGTGAGTACGCGCTCTGGATGGGTGGGATGTTCCCGGACCGGATCGCGCATCTGCACGCGCGGCGGGGGGCGCCGGGCCTCTCGTACTTCGACGAGATGGGCGCGCGCGGCTTTCGGCTCGCGGCGGAGCACCGACTCGCGAACGAACTCGGGGTGGCGCCGCTGTTCGGCGCGACCGCGGAGCGTTTCCCGCGGCTTCGTGCCGCGCTCAACCAGGTCTCCGACACCCTGCTCTTTCCGCGCTACCACTCGGCGGACCGCCTGATGCGTCAGGTCTCCGACGAGGTGCGGTGGCGCGCCGCGTAGTCGGCTATCCCGAGTCCGGCGGGAAGGGGTGTATACTCCATCCCATATGTTCGAGTCGCTGAAGGCCACCCTCGCCGATCTGCTCGGCGGTCGCGCCACCGGACCGGAGCGGCGTTCGATCCTGCACGGGATGAAGAGCGCGCTCGTGCACGCGCGCATGGGCGTGGAAGACCTCGAGGCGGCCGTGCAGGTGACGCGCACGCGTCTCGCCGAGCACCGCGCACAGCTCGCCACGATGCAGCGACGGAAGGCGCTCGCCGAGGGGATCGGCGATGCCGAGACCGTGGCGCTCGCGGCGAAGCATGAGACGCAGCACGCAGAGCGCGTGGCCGTGCTCGAGCGCAAGCTCGAGGCGCAGGAGGCGGAGGCCACGCTCGTGCGTGCCGAATACGAGGAGATGATGGCGCAGGTGAAGGCCGCGAACGCGGGCGTCGGCTCCGCGCCGTCCGCGGCGCCGCGCGGTCCGACCGATGAGGAACTCGGCCTCCCCGATGACAGTCGTCTCCGCTCCGAACTCGACGGCCTAGCGCGACAGCGTCAGCGCGCCGAGAAGGACGCCTCCGCCGACGCCGCGCTCGAAGCGCTCAAGAAGCGGATGGCCAGCGAGGGGTGATCTCGCCGCGCGGCTCAGGCGTCGGGGACGCTCGCCGTGAGACGCCGCAGCAGCGGGACGAGCAGGGCGAGGAGCACCGCCGACCCGAGTGAGGTCGCGACCGGGATCGAGAAGAAGCTCGCCGACGAGGTGATCGTCTCCGTCTGTGCCGCGAGCCATCCCCCGACCTTGTTCGCGGCCGCGTTCGCGAGATACCACACGCCCATGAGGAGCGAGGCGAAGCGGAGCGGCGCGACCTTCGTCACGTACGAGAGGCCGACCGGCGACAGACAAAGCTCGCCGAAGGTGTGGAAGAGATAGGTCGCGATGAGGAGGAGCGGGCTGGCCTTGCCGCCCGCGTCGGCGACGCGCCCCGCGAGGACGAGGAAGACGAACCCGATGCCGAGGAAGAAGAGCCCGAGCGCCATCTTCGACGATGTGCTTGGCTCTCGTCCGCGCGCACCGAGCACGCGCCACGCGATCGCGAAGAGCGGGGCGCAGAGGAGGATGAACATCGAGTTCACCGACTGGAACCAGCCGGTCGGGATCTCGAAACTTCCGACCATGCGGTCGACGTGCTGATCGGCGAAGAGGTTCATCGAGCTGCCGGCCTGCTCGAACGCCATCCAGAAGCAGGCGGCGAAGAAGACGATCACGAAGAGCGCGATCACGCGTTTCCGCTCTTCGCCGCGTGAGCCGAGCAATGCGATGCCGAGGCCGCCGCCAATGATCGTCCCCATCACGAGGGAGAGCCAGGCGAAGCCGGTGCTGGCGAGGGAGATCGAGAAGCCTGCGAGGGCACCGACCATGGCATGCCACGGCTTGGAGACGCCGCTCGCGCTCGCGGCGAGTTCAGCATCACGCGCCGCACGCGCCTCGGGCGACGGCGCGAGTCCGATGCCGGGGAGATAGCGATCGCGGTAGCGCAGGTAGGTCGCGAGGCCGAGGAGCATCCCGACGCCAGCGGCACCAAAGCCGTAATGCCAGCCGATGCGTTCGCCGAGATAGGCACAGACGAGCGGGGCGAGGAAGCCGCCAAGATTGATCCCCATGTAGAAGATCGTGAAGCCGGCATCACGCCGCGGATCGCCGGGGGCGTACAGCTCGCCGGCCATCGACGCGACGTTCGACTTGAAGAAGCCCGTGCCGACGATGACGAGTGCGAGTCCCGTGTAGAAGGCGGCCAAGTCCGGCAGCGCGAGAGTGAAATGCCCGATCGAGATGATCAGCCCGCCGATGACGAGTGAGCGCCGGGTGCCGAGAAACCGATCGGCGAGGTAGCCACCGATGAGGGGGGTGAGATAGACGAGTCCCGTGTAGGTGCCGTAGAGCGTGGACGCGTCGCCGCTCGGCCAGCCGAGCTTGTTGACGAGGTAGAGCACGAGGAGCGCGCGCATCCCGTAGTACGAGAAGCGTTCCCACATCTCGACGAGGAAGAGGAGGCCGAGACCGCGCGGATGTCCGAAGAAGGCGCGGTCGTCACGGGGGTGGGCGGCGGTCGTCATGCGAGGGTCTCGGGGAGAGCGGGAGCGGCGCGCCAGCACGCGGCGCGGCGCGCGGGGGCGATGTCGAGGAGCGGGGGGATACGGCGCGTGCAGTCGTCGTTGCGGTCGGGGCGCGTGCAGCGGGGATGGAACACACACCCACTCGGCGGCGCGAGTGGTGAGGGGACATCGCCCGCGATCGGCACGCCCGCGGCGCCGGGAACGGCGTCGAGGAGGGCGCGCGTGTACGGATGCGCGGGTGTCGCGAGGACCTCAGCCGCCGGTCCGTGTTCGACGACGCGGCCCAAGTACATGACGGCGATCTGCGTGGCGAGTCGACGGACGATACCGAGGTCGTGCGTGATGACGATGAGAGTCAGGGTGCGTGCGCACTGGATCGCCGCCAGCTGCGCCAGCAGATGGTCCGCCGCCACCGCATCCAGCGAGGCCGTCGGTTCATCGAGGATGAGTACGTCGGGATCGACGACGAGGGCGCGCGCGAGTGCCGCACGCTGGCGTTCCCCCATCGAACACTGGGCGGGCGGTCGGTCGAGGAGGGCGCGTCCGAGTCCGACCGCATCGGCGGCCGCGCGCACGCGGGCGTCGTGCGTGTGCGGCGCATCGGCGGCGTGCAGGCGGAGGCCTTCACGAATCGCGTCGTCGAGCGTGCGCATCGGATCGAGCGACGCCGCGCTCTCCTGGAGGAGGAGCTGCGTCGACGCACGCCAGCGCCGGAGTGCCGGGCCGTTCAGGGCGCGGACATCGCGTGCGCCCGAGTGGATCGCGCCGGCGGTGGGTTCGAGCAGGCGGGGCAGGAGGCGCGCGAAGGTGGACTTGCCGCACCCCGATTCCCCGACGATCGCCAACACCTCCCCGGGGTGCACGGACAGGGTGACATCGTCGACGGCGTGGAGCGCTGTGTGAGTGGTACGCCATCCGGCGGCCACCGGGAAGTGCTTCGTCAGCCGTTGGGTCGCGATGATGGGAGCGCCGTCGCTCGGGTGGTGCGGTGCGCGAGGCGCACTCGGCGCGTGCAGGGCGCAGAGTGCCCGGGTGATCGCGTGCTGGGGAGAGCGCAGCACGTCCGTCGTGCGTCCACGTTCGACCACGGCGCCCTGCGCGAGGACGAGCACCTCCTCGGCGTGCGCCGCCACGACGGCAAGGTCGTGCGAGACGAGGAGCACCGCGAGGCCGTCGGTGCCGCGCCGTCGGTCGAGCGCGGCGAGGAACTGCGCCTGCGTCGTCACATCGAGTGCGCTCGTGGGCTCGTCCGCGATCAGGAGCGCGGGGCGCAACACGAGGGCGCGCGCCAGAGCGGCGCGCTGGCGTTGGCCTCCCGAGAGCTCGTGCGGATACTGGCGCGCGCGCGCATCCGGGGCATCGATGCCGAGCTCGGCCAACGCATCGATCGCGATGCGCGCGGCACGCCGGTGATCGCGTTCCCCACCCGCGCGAACGACCTCGGCGATCTGCGCGCCGATCCGCATCAGCGGGTCCAGTGCGGTCGTCGGATCTTGGAAGAGCGCGCCGATCCGCCGCGCGCGCCATGGCCCCGAGCCGTCGTGGATCGCGACGCCGTCGAGCCACACACTCCCTCGGCGGGTGAGCCCCCGCGGGAGGAGGTCGAGGATCGCACGCGCGATCGTCGACTTGCCCGCGCCGGAGGGCCCGACGAGGGCGAGGGAGCGACCGGGCGCGATCGCGAAGTCCACCGGTGCGACCAGCGTGGCGCTCGTCGCCGAGACGCTGAGCGCACGCACCTCGAAGAACGGCGTGGTCACGCGCGGTCGCCCAGGTCGAAGTGACGGCGGAGGCGGTCACCGACGACGGTCGCGGACGCCACCACACTCACGAGCGCCAACGCGGGGAAGAGCACCATCCACCAGAGCGCGTCCGGTCGGTCGGCGGCCTCTGCCAGCAGACTCCCCCAACTCGCGGCCGGGGCACGCACGCCGAAGCCGAGAAAGGTCAGCCCCGCCTCGAGCGGGACGACGGCCGCGAGCGCGAGCGATGCCGCGACGGCGAGCGGCCCGACGAGCGCGGGGAGCACATGGCGGCGCAGGATGCGCGGTTCGGGGGCGCCGAGCGCCCGTGCTGCGACCACCCATGAGCGCTCCGCGAGCGCCCGCAACTCCGCGCGCACGAGCCGCGCCGTGCCGAACCATCCGGTGGCACCGAGAACGACGGCGAGTGGGATCGGCGGGAGCTGACCGAACGCGGCGGCCACACTGAGCAGGAGGACGAGGCGCGGGAACGCGAGGCACGCATCGATCGTGCGCATCAGCAGGCGATCGAGCCAGAGCGGCGAGAGCGCGGCCGCACTCCCCCAGAGCACGCCAAGGCCGAGACTGGTGCCGACGGCGATCGCGCCCATGAGCAGTGTGACCCGCGCGCCCACGAGCAATCGACTCAGGACGTCGCGCGAGACGCCGTCGGTGCCGAACCAATGCGCGGCGCTCGGCGCGGACTCGCGGAGACGCGTGAGATCGAGCTGCAGATCGCTCGGGTAGGGCGCGAGCTGTGGCGCCAACAGGGCGACCGCCACCCACGCGCCGAGGATCGCCGCCGCGAGCACGAACGCGGGATCGCGCCTGAGACGAGCGGTCATCGTGCGCGGGTCCGTGGGTCGAGCCATGCGAGCAGGGCATCGATCGCGGCGCTCGCGACCACGACCGCCGTGGTACTGAGCAGCGCGACCGCGGTGACCACGTGGTAGTCGCGCGCGAGCACCGCATTGGCGAGCACCGAGCCCATCCCCGGCCATGCGAAGACCTTCTCCACGAAGATCGTCCCGGTCAGCAAGATCGGCAGGAGGACGCCGATGACCGTCAGGGTCGGAGCGATCGCATTCGGCAGCGCGTGGCGCCAGAAGATCCGCCAGCGGCTGAGCCCCGAGGCGCGCGCGGCGAGCAGATAGTCAGCGTCGGCGCCGCGCACCATCGCCGCACGATGAAAGCGGGCGAGCGTGACCGCGACGAGGAGGGCGAGCGTCGCGGCCGGGAGGACGAGGTGTCGTGCGACGTCGCCGGCGCCGCCGCCGTCCAGCCCCGTCGCACCGCCGATCGGGAACCAGCGGAGCCGTTGCCCGAAGAGGACGAGCACCGCCGTCGCCACGACCACATCGGGGATCGACGCGAGGACGAGCGTCGTGCTCCCGGTGAGGCGATCGGCCCAGCCGCCACGCCGGACGGCCTGCCCACTCCCGAGCGCGATGCCGAGCACACCGCCGACGGTCAGCGCAACGCTCGACAGGAGGAGCGTCCACGGGAGCGCGTGTGCGAGTAACTCCCGCACCGGTCGTTGCGCCGAGAACGAGTAGCCGAGGTCGCCTCGCAGCACGGCGCCGCACCACCGCACGAACTGCGCGAGCAACGGTTCATCGAAGCCGTAGGTCGTGCGCAATCGGGCACGCCACGCCGCATCGACGCTCGGATGATCGGCGATGCTCGCGAACGGATCACCCGGGAGGAGCCGGGCGAGCGCGAAGGTGAGGGTGACGACGACCGCGATGACGCCGAGCGCGTGCAGCAGGCGGACGACCGCAGCGCGCCCCACGCGTCAGCGCGTCACGGTGTCGCGCGGGAGCCGTGCGGCGACGGTCCACCGCGAGAGGTCGGCCCACCACGCGTCCGGACGGAGTGCGGGGACGGCGACGCGACGGTGCGCACCGGCCACGTTCCGTGGCTCGTAGAGCCAGATCGCCGGGGCATCCGCGATGATCGTCTCGAAGGCGCGACGCAGTAAGCGGCGCTGCTCGACCGGCGAGAGCGCGTTGACGCCGCTGTCGACGGCCGCATCGAAGGTGTCCGACGCGTACGAGGCGAGGTTATTGCCGCCGGGGCGCAGTCCCGCGCGTCCCCACGTCTGTGGCAGACTCACCGCGCCCGCATTCGGGCGCCATCCGACGATGGCGGCGTCGAAGCGCCGTGCGTCTTGCCGCGCGAGGAACCCCGCGAAGTCGAGCCCCTCGATCGTCATCTCGGCGCCGACCGCCTTGAACGCGGCTTGGAGGATGAGCGCGGCCTTCTGCCGGTTCTTGCTCGACGCTGGGACGAGCGTGCTCCACGCGAGGCGCTTTCCGCCACGCGTGCGAATGCTGTCGTTCGCGCCGAGGCGCCAGCCGAGCGAGTCGAGCGTCGCGCGCGCCGCGACCACGTCGAACGGGATCGCCGGGATCGTGGTGTCGGCAAAGGCCTGCGCGCGCACGAAGGGGCCGAGCCCAGGCGCCCCGAGCGAGTCGAAGAGGGCGCGCGCGAGCTGCTGCCGGTCTACGGCCATCGTTAGGGCGCGACGGAGCGCCCGGTCGCCGAAGAGCGGATGCGGCTGGGTGTGCCGGACGGGATCGCGGGCGTTGAAGGCGAGGAGCGTGTAGTCGAACGATGGATACCCCACCGCACGCACCTCGGGGTACTTCGCGAGCTCCGCCACATCGGGCGGGCTCAGCGTTTCCATGAAGTCCGCCTCGCCCGCGAAGAGACGACGGACGCTGACGCTCGCCTCGCTCGCGTACTGCCAGACGACGCGGCCGAGCGTCGGTGCGCCGCGGTAGTGATCGGCGACCGCCCGCAGCTCGATCCGGTCCTGCGGGAGCCATGACACGAGCGTGAAGGGACCGCTCCCGATCGGTGCGCGAGCGAACGCTGAGGTCCGCAACGAGTCGGGGGCGATTCCCGCGATCGCGTGCGCGGGCACGGGGAAGAGGAGATAGCCTGCGAGGTAGAACTGTTGGGGCGAGCGGCGCGAGAACCACGCGGTCGCGGTGAGGGAATCGGTGACGCTGATCGAATCGATCGCGCCGAAGTCGCTCGCCTGCGGCGCCGTGGTGCGAGAGTCCTTCACGAGTTGCAACGCGCGCTGCACATCGATCGCGCGCACTGGCTGCCCGTCGTGCCACCGCGCGCGCGGGTCGAGATGGAACGCGATCCGCAGCGAGTCCGCGCTCCACTCCCATCGCTCGGCGAGGCGCGGCGCGAAGCCCGCGTCGCCGACGGTGTTGAGGCCAGGGCCGATCTCGGACAAGCGGTCGAAGAGCTGTTCGCTCACCGCGCGTCCCTGCGTCTCGGTGACGAACATCGGGAGGAGCGAGCTCGGCTCCGCCGAGGTGGCGACGACGAGCGTGGCGGTGCGACTGGCGTCGGGGGAGGCACACCCGAGCACCGCAAGAAGCGCCAGCAGGCGCATGGAAGCACGCGGAGGGATCACACCGACGAAGATACGGCGCTCGACTTCAGTGCCGCCACGTCCAATCGGGATCCGCGTAGTGGGCGAGGAGCTCGGGCGTCGTGGCGCTTGGCGCCTCGATCGGTGGTGCGCCGGTCGCGCGGACCGCGGCCGCGGTGATCGCGTTCCGTAGGGCTTCGATCAGTTGCACGACTGTCGGCGCGATGCCGCGCGCGTCCATCAGCGTCGCCGCGGGCGCGGCGCGGGCGATCGGTGTCGTCGCGAGCGTGGCCAAGCGCGGCTGGTCGTCAGCGAGGATGATCGATCCGTGTTGGAGGAGGGCGCCATCGTCGCGTTGCTGCGCGCTCCCGACGAGTTTGCGCCCGTCGAGCGCGATCTCACCCTCGCCGGGTTCCGTGAAGCAGGGGGCGCCATCCACGGGGCGCAGCGGCGCGCCATCGCGCCCGACGACCACGGCCGGCACATCGAGCCGGTGCAGCGCATCGAGCAGGATCGCGTTGAATCGTGCGACACTCGCGCGGAGCGACTCCCCCTCGGTGATCCGTTCGGTCACGCAATAGGTCAGCTCGTGATCGTGGAGCAGGGCGCGGCCACCCGTGGGACGGCGCACCGCATCGACGCCTGCCGCGGTGAGCCGCTCGGCGGCGTAGTACCCACGCGCCGACTCGTGGCGACCGAACGAGATCGTCGGTCGCTCCCAGCGGTAGATCCGCCAGCGTGGTGCGCCATCGGCGCGCGAGGACGCCATCGCCGCCGCATCGCGCGCCATGTTCACGGCGCCCGACGCGGGCGGGTCGACGGTCAACCGCCAGTGGGCTGGGCTCACCGCCGCAGCGCGTAATAGATCACATAGAACCAGCTGAAGAGGCCATGCACGATCGCCCAGAAGAGCGACTTATGCAGACTCCAGCTGATCGTGATGGCCAAGGCAGAGCCGAACGTCACCCCGGCGCGGGTCGCCGAGATGGTGGTCATCCGGTGGCGCTCTTCCATCGGTCCCTCCCGCTGAAGGCATGACAGCGCGTCCCAACACAGTAGCGCGCGGGGCCGCACTGTCCACTACGGTGTCCGGTGCCCGTCCGGTTCCAGCCCCCTCCGCCTCTCAGTAACTTTCGGATCGTTGGTTCGCCTCTGCCGGAGTCATCTGACGTGTCCACGTCCGCCCTGCCCCAGTCCGACCACTTCGTTCCGCGCCACATCGGCCCCTCGGCCGCTGAACAGGCCGCGATGCTCAAGACCCTCGGGTACGCGTCGCTCGACGCGTTGATCGACGCCACGGTCCCCGACAAGATCCGCCTCAAGCGTCCGCTGGCGCTGCCGGCGCCGATGGCGGAAGCCGATGCGCTCGCCGCGTTCAAGCGCCTCGTGTCGCCGAACGAGGTGTGGCGCTCGTTCATCGGGCTTGGCTACTACGCGACGCACACCCCCGCGGTGATCCAGCGCAACATCCTCGAGAACCCTGGGTGGTACACGGCGTACACGCCGTACCAGGCCGAGATCGCGCAGGGGCGGCTCGAAGCGCTGCTGAACTTCCAGACGACCGTGATCGACCTGACCGGGCTCCCGGTGTCGAGCGCGTCGTTGCTGGATGAGGGGACGGCGGCGGCCGAGGCGATGCAGATGGTGCACGCGGCCAAGAGTGGGCGTGATCGGTTCTTGGTGGCGGATGACTGCCACCCGCAGACGATCGATGTGGTGCGCTCGCGCGGCGAGGCACGCGGGATCAGCGTGGAGGTGCACCCGGCGTCGGCCTTCCCGCTCGACGAGCGCGTGTGCGGTGTGTTGCTGCAGTATCCGAACACCACCGGTGCGGTCCACGACCTGCGCGCGCTCGCGGAGCAGATCCACGCGGCGGGGGCGTTGGTGGTCGTCGCCACGGACCTGCTCGCGCTGACGGTGCTCGCGCCGCCGGGCGAGTGGGGTGCGGACATCGCGGTGGGGAATGCGCAGCGATTCGGCGTGCCGTATGGCTACGGCGGTCCGCACGCAGCGTTCCTGACGACGAAGGATGAGTTCAAGCGCTTGATGCCCGGGCGCATCATCGGCGTGAGCCGCGATGCGAACGGCAAGGCCGCGATGCGCATGGCGCTCGGTACGCGCGAGCAGCATATCCGCCGCGAGAAGGCGACGAGCAACATCTGCACGGCGCAGGTGCTGCTCGCCGTGATGAGCGGGATGTACGCCGTGTTCCATGGCCCGGAGGGGCTGCGCCGCATCGCGCGGCGGGTGCACGCGTTCGCGGAGGCGTTCGCGGCGGGCGTCCGTGCAGCGGGGCACACGGTCGTCAGTGACGATTTCTTCGATACCGTGCACGTGCGTCTGGGTGGCGGGCGGAGCGCGGCGGCGGTCCGAACTGCGGCGGAGGCCGCGCGGATCAACCTGCGGTATCTCGCTGACGGCACGGTGAGCGTGGCGTTCGGCGAGACGGTGACCGAGCAGGAGCTGGCGGAGCTCTGCGGGCTCTTCGGCGCGACCGCGCCGACGGCCGTGGATGCGCGCTTCGACGAACGCTTCGCGCGGACGAGCGACTTCCTCACGCATCCGGTATTCCACGCGCATCGCTCGGAGACGGACTTCCAGCGGTATGTGCGGTCGCTCGAGGCGAAGGATCTCTCGCTCGTGCACTCGATGATCGCGCTCGGCTCCTGCACGATGAAGCTGAACGCGGCGGCGGAGATGTTCCCGGTGACGTGGAACGAGATCGGCGGGATCCATCCGCTGGCGCCGGTGGCGCAAGCGCAGGGCTACC
>JAIETI010000182.1 GCA_019745365.1 Gemmatimonadaceae bacterium
CGGCGGCGCTTGCGGCCGCGCGGCGATCCAGAGATAGAGTCGGCCCGTGCGCAAGAACATCCTGCTCGTGCTGATCCTCGCCGCGGCGTGCGGCCCGATGAAGGGCTCGGACCCGGTCACGCCTCCTCCGCCGCCGCCCGCTCCGGTGGCGGCCGCGCCGGTGGCACCGACGCCCGTCGAGCGCCCGAGCGCGCCCCCCTCGATGGGGGCCGCGAGCTTCCCGAACACCCCGCTCAAGTCGAGCGACAGTCAGCGCCCGCGCCCGATCGTCCCGGGCGCGCCGCGTCCGCGCCCCGTCGCCTCCGGCTTCCCGATGGCCCCGCGGCCGATCGCCTCGGCCGCCCCCGGCGGCGGCCGCGATGGTGGTCGTCGCGACATGAATCAGGGTGGTCCCCGTCCGCCGCGTTTCGGTGGTCCGGGAGGCGGAGCGCCGAGCGCGCCTGCGCCGTCGAGCGGTCCGCGTCGCAAGAAGGGGCGTCGTGGGGTTGATCAGGAAGCGGTGTCGGCCAACATCTTCCGCACCATGAAGGAGATGCGCGGCGCGCCCGGTAAGCGGCGTCGCGATGATGGCGGACGCGAAGAGCTCGAGGCGATGCGTGCGCACGCGGCCGAGGTCGAGAAGAAGACCGTCCGCGTCAACGAGTTCATCACCGTCAGCGAGCTCGCCGACATCCTCAAGGTGCCCGCGACGCAGATCGTCTCGTTCGCGTTCAAGCATCTCGGGTTGATGGTCACCATCAATCAGCGCCTCGACTTCGACCAGATCGAGCTCATCGCGAGCGAGTTCGGGTTCAACGCGATGCGCGAAGAGGACTATGCTGCCGCGCCCGCTGAGGCGGCCGTCGAGGACAAAGCCGAGGATCTCAAGCCGCGTCCGCCGGTGGTCACCATCATGGGTCACGTCGACCACGGCAAGACCTCGCTCCTCGACTACATCCGCAAGGCGAACGTCGTCGCGGGCGAGGCCGGTGGCATCACGCAGCACATCGGTGCGTATCACGTCACGCTCCCGAACGACAAGACGATCACCTTCCTCGACACCCCGGGCCACGCGGCATTCACCGCGATGCGTGCCCGCGGTGCCCAGGTCACGGACATCGTCGTGCTCGTCGTCGCCGCGGATGACTCGATCATGCCGCAGACGATCGAAGCGATCTCGCACGCCAAGAACGCCGGCGTGCCGATCATCGTCGCGATCAACAAGACCGATCTCCCGCAGGCCAACGCCCTCAAGGTCAAGCAGGAGCTCCTCAACCACTCCGTCGTCCTCGAGGACTTCGGTGGTCAGGTGCTCCACGCCGAGATCTCGGCGAAGAAGGGCACGGGGATCGACAAGCTGCTCGAACAGATCCTCCTGCAGGCGGAGATCCTTGAGCTGAAGGCGAACCCGGATCGCACCGCGACCGGCGCCGTCATCGAAGCGCAGCTCGATCCGGGCAAGGGACCGCTCGCGACCGTGCTCGTCGAGAACGGCACGCTCCGCGTCGGCGACGACTTCATCTGCGGCCTCTACTCCGGGCGCGTGCGCGCGCTCCTCGATGAGCGTGGCAAGACGGTGAAGGAAGCGGGGCCGGCGATCCCGGTGCAGGTGCTCGGGATCTCGGGTGGCGTGCCGATGGCGGGCGATCAGTTCATCGCCGTCGCCGATGCGCAGGAAGCGCGTGAGATTGCGCAGCGGCGTGAGCGGCTGGATCGCGAAGCGAAGAGCCGTCGCACGGCGAAGGGCGCCGTCTCGTTCGAAGAGTTCATGGCGCAGTCGGGCTCGGGCGAGAAGCGGTCGCTCAAGCTGCTCATCAAGGCGGACCAGGGCGGTCCGGCGGAAGCACTCGCCGACGCGCTCGGGCATCTGTCGAACGACGAGGTGCATGTCGAAGTCGTGCAGCGCGCGGTCGGCGCGGTCACCGAGAGCGACATCCTTCTCGCCAAGGCGTCGGGCGCGATCATCATCGGCTTCCACGTGCGCCCCGACAACAAGGCGCGCGCGATGGCCGAGCGCGAAGGCGTTGAGATCAAGCTCTATCGCATCATCTACGAGGCGGTGGCCGACGTGCGCGCCGCGCTCGAAGGACTCCTCCGTCCGGAAGAGAAGGAGACCGTCTTCGGCGAAGCCGAGGTGCGCGAAACCTTCAAGGTGTCGAAGATCGGCACGATCGCCGGCTGCTACGTCCGCAGCGGCGTGATCAATCGCTCGGGGCGCGTGCGCGTCGTGCGCGACGGTACCGTGGTGTACGACTCGACCATCTCCTCGCTCCGTCGCTTCAAGGACGACGCGAAGGAGGTCAAGGAAGGGTACGAGTGCGGTATCGGCGTCGAGAACTTCGACGACATCAAGGTCGGCGATATGCTCGAGGTGTATAAGAAGGAATCGGTCGCGCGTACGCTCGAGTCCGCCGCGACCGCGAACGCCTAGGCGGGCCGACCCATGCCGCCGCGGGACCCTCGTCGGCCGGATCGTGTGGCCGCCGCGATCCGTGAGGAAGTCGCACGCTTCCTCGCGGACGGCGTGAAGGACCCCCGCGTGGCGCGGGCGCTCGTCACCGTGACGGCCGTCGACGTCACGCGCGATCTCCGCAATGCAACCGTATTCGTCTCCATCATGGGGACGGACGCGGAGAAGGAGACGGCGCTGACCGGGCTCGCCTCCGTCGGCACGCACCTCCGCTCGCACATCGGGCGCGCGCTGCAGCTGCGGAGCGCCCCCGAGTTCACCTTCCGCCTCGATCGGTCGGTAGCGTATGCCGCGCGCATCGAGACGCTGCTCGCCGGCCTCAATCCGCCGGCGCCGCCGGCCGCGAGTGACCCCGACGTCGACTGACGGGCTCCTTCTCGTCGACAAGCCGGCGGGGATCTCCTCCCACGACGTGGTCCTCGCCGCGCGCCGCGCCGTTCGCGAGAAACGGATCGGACACGGCGGCACCCTCGATCCCTTCGCGACCGGACTCCTCGTCCTCCTCGTCGGGCGCGCGACGCGGCTCCTCCAGTATCTCCACGCCGAACCGAAGGTCTACACCGCCTCGGTCGCCTTCGGTGCGGAGACCGACACGGAGGACCTCGGCGGCACGGTTACGCACGAGGCGCCGCTCCCGACGCGGTCCACGCTCGAGGCCGCGGCGTCGACGCTCGTCGGGACCATCGCGCAGCTCCCGCCCGCGTATTCCGCGAAACGCGTCGACGGCCAGCGCGCGTACGCGTTGGCGCGAGCCGGGAAGGAGGTGACGCTCGCGCCGGTGGAGGTCACCATCCATGCCCTCCAGCTGTCGGAGTTCGAGCCGTCCGGCGATCGCGTCTCGCGCTGCCGCATGCACGTCACCTGCGGCGGCGGCACCTACATCCGTTCGCTCGCGCGCGATCTCGCTCGCGCGGCCGGGAGCGCCGCGCACCTGACGGCGTTGCGCCGCGAACGCGCGGGCGACTTCACCCTCGCGCGATCGATCCCGTACGAGCAACTGCGCGAGGGGCCGGTCACGCTCGCGCCCACGATCGACGCCCTCGCGGGCTACGGGGTGCAGCCCCTCGATCCCGACGAATGCGCGAAGCTCGTGCGCGGCATCGACGTCGAAGCGCGCGTCGCGGGCGACTTCGCCGCCCTCGTCGATCCACGAGGCGTCACCCCCGCGGAACAGCTCCTCGCCTTCGCGCAGCGGCGATCGTCGGAACGTGGCGATCGCTTTCAACCACGGGTGGTGATGCGGGATGTCGCCTGAGCGTCCGCGCGCCGTCCTCACCGTCGGTACCTTCGACGGCGTCCATCGCGGGCATCGCCTCGTCCTCGATCGCTTGCGTGCGCGCGCGACCGCCGAGGGCGCGACTGCCGGACTGGTCACCTTTGCGCCGCATCCGCTCGAGGTCGTGAATCCGGCGGCGGCGCCACCGCTCCTCACCACGCACGAGGAGAAGCTCGAAGCGCTGACGCAGTCCGCCATCGATTCGGTGGTCGTCCTCCCGTTCACGCCGACGTTGGCGCAATACGACGCCCCACAGTTCGTCGATCACGTGCTGCGGGAACGCTTCGGGATGACGACGCTGCTCGTCGGCTACGACCACGGATTCGGACGCGGGCGCAGCGGGGACGCACAGGTGCTCCAAGCGCTTGGCGCGGATCGGGGATTCGCCGTGGAGGTCGTGCCGCCGGTGCAGATGGAGGACGGGCAGCCGATCTCCTCCACGATGATCCGTCGCGCGGTGGCCGGCGGTGACCTCGCCCGTGCGGCGGCCGCGCTGGGGCGCCCCTACGCCGTGAGCGGAGTGGTGGTCGAGGGGGCAGGGCGGGGGCGGAGCCTCGGCTTTCGGACGCTCAACATCGCGCTTGGTGCAGAGCGGAAGTTGCTCCCGCCTGAGGGGGTCTATGCGATCCGCGCGCAGACCCGGCACGGGGCGTTCGATGGGATGGTGAACCTTGGCCCACGCCCCACCTTCGGCGAAGCGGAAAGCCGGCTCGAGGCGCACCTCTTCGACGCCGACGGCGACTGGTACGGGAGCCGTGTGCGCATCGATCTCATCGCTCGCCTGCGCGAGACCAGGCGCTTCGAGTCCCCTGCGGCGCTGATGGCGCAGCTCGCCGTCGACGAGCGCGATGCCCGCGCCCGACTTCGCGCCGCCCGCTGACCCACGGAACTGCTGTTCCGGCAACTGGTTGCGCTGCTTTCTGCCGTTGACCGTGGCGTGATCGATCCGCTACGTTTAGAGGCTATATATCGAACTCCCCTTCTCTCGCACACCGGCATGTCGAACCTGAAGTACCGGTTGGCCCTCATCGCCGCGCTCTGCGCGGCCAGCGCGTGGGCCCTCTACCCGCGCCAGGTCGTCGAACGCGTCAAGCGCAACGGCCTCTTCGTCTACGACACCGTGCAGCGCGTGCCGCTCAAGCGCGGTCTCGACCTGCAAGGTGGCATGCACCTGACGCTCGAGGTTGATGAGTCGAAGGGGACCGTCGCCAACAAGAGTGATGCGCTCGACCGTGCGCTCAAGGTCGTCCGCACCCGCATCGACGAGTTCGGCGTCGCCGAACCCGTGGTGCAGAAGGTCGGGAACGACCGCATCATCGTCGAGCTCCCGGGGATCGACGATCCCCAGCGCGCGACCGACGTGGTGCAGAAGTCGGCCTTCCTCCAGTTCCAGATCACGGACAAGACGCAGGCGCTCGACAAGGTGTCGCCGCGCCTCGACCAGATCGTGAAGGAACGTGGCCTCGCCGTCGTCAACTCGGCGGCCACCGACACGGCCAAGGGGAAGGGACTCACGAGCCTCTTCTCAGCCGCGAAGGACTCGACGAAGTCGGCCACCGACAGCGCCAGCACGAAGGGGCCGTTCCAGACGAAGCTCGCGCCCTTCCAGTTCCCGGGCGTGTACACGGTCGCAGCCGACGATCAGCCGCTCTTCGAGCGCATCCTCGCCGACTCAGCGATCCAGGCCGCGCTCCCGCCGGGCAAGGTGCTGCGGTGGGGTGCGGACTCGGTGGTGGTGGGCGCCAAGCCGTTCCGCTTCATCTACGTCCTCGATGAGCGCGCGATCATCACCGGTGAGGCCATCACCGACGCACAGCCGAACACCGATCCGCTCAACGGCACCATCGTCAGCTTCAAGCTCACCCGTGATGGCGGCCGCCGTTTCAAGAACGAGACGGGGAAGCACGTGCAGGACTACATGGCCATCGTCCTCGACGATCGCGTCATGAGCGCTCCGGTCATCCAGCAGGCGATCGGCTCGCAGGGGCAGATCACGCTGGGGCGTGGCGCGGACCTCAAGGAAGCGCAGGACCTCGCGCTCGTGCTCCGCGCGGGCGCGCTCCCGGTGCCGCTCAAGGTCGCGGACCGCGTCTCGATCGGCGCGTCGCTCGGCGCCGATTCGATTCAGAAGGGGATCAACGCGGGCATCGTCGCCATCGTGCTCGTGATCCTGATCATGCTCGTGTACTACCGCTTCTCCGGGCTGCTCGCGGTGGCGGGGCTCGTGCTCTACGTGCTCTACACCTTGGCGGCGCTCGCCGGATTCGGCGCGACGCTGACGCTCCCCGGGCTCGCTGGCTTCGTGCTCGGCATCGGCATCGCAGTCGACGCGAACGTGCTGATCTTCGAGCGCATCCGTGAAGAACTCGATCACGGGAAGACCGTGCGGACCTCGATCGACGAAGGGTTCAAGCACGCGATGACCGCGATCATCGACTCCAACGTCTCGACGGCGCTCACCGCGCTCGTGCTCTATCAGTACGGCACGGGGCCGGTGAAGGGCTTCGCCGTCACGCTCATCGCGGGACTCGTGGCGACCATGGTCGCCTGCGTCTTCTCGGTGCGCACCTTCTACCTTGTCTGGCTCAACCGCAATCGCGGTGTTGAGTCACTGAGCATCTGATGCTGCGCATCCTCCACGGGACCTCCCTCGACTTCATCAAGTGGTGGCGGCAGGCCGCCATCCTGACCGTCGCGTTCATCGTCATCGGCCTCGTGTCGATCGCGTGGACCGGTGGCTTCAACTACTCCATCGAGTTCACCGGCGGCACGATGCTGCAGCTGGAGTTCAAGCAGCCGCCGGACGTCGCCACGCTTCGCGGCGCGCTGGACGCGGCCGGCATCAAGGGGGCCGAGATCACGCAGTTCGGCTCGGCCACGTCGTACACCGTGCGGGCCCAGGACGCGGCGCACCTCGCCGCGCAGGCGGAAGGCGCCGAGAACGTGTCGAAGCAGATCGAAGCCGCGCTCGCGGCGGCGGTCGGCAAGGACGCCTTCACGGTCGGCCGCGGTGAAGCGATCGGGCCGCGCGTGGGTGCCGAGCTCCGGCGCGGCGCCATCATCGCGATCTTGATCTCGTTCGCCGTCACGCTCCTCTATCTCGCGTGGCGCTTCGAGTGGCGCTTCGGTGCGGCCGCGGTGCTCGCCACGGCCCACGACGTGCTCACGACGATCGCCTTCATCAAGCTCCTCGATCTCGAGATCTCGCTGACGGTCATCGCCGCGATCCTCACGGTGATCGGGTACTCGCTCAACGACACGATCATCATCTTCGATCGCGTGCGCGAAAACCTGCGCAAGAACAAGCGCGAGCCGATGTACGATCTCCTCAATCGTTCCGTGAACGAGACGCTCCCGCGCTCGATCCTCACGCACGCGACCACGCTCTCGGCCACCGTCTCGCTCCTGCTCCTCGCGGGCGAGGTGGTGCGTCCCTTCGCCTGGGTCATGAGCTTCGGCATCTTCACCGGCACCTTCTCCTCGATCTACGTCGCGTCGCCGATCCTCCTCTGGATCGAGCGGAAGTACCCGCGCAAGGTGGAAGGGAAGACGGTGGCGGCCCGCGCCTGAGCCTCCGCTTCGTCGACTCGCACTGCCATCTCGCGGACCCCGCGTTCGAGGCGGACCGCGAGACGGTGGTCGAACGAGCCCGTGCCGCTGGAGCGGCCGGGCTCGTGTGCATCGGGGAGTCGCTCGCGGCCGCCGAGCGGGCGCGTGCGATCGCCGCGGCCCATCCGGATGTCGCGTGGACGGCCGGCGTGCATCCGCACGACGCCAGCGGCTTCGATCCCGTGGCGGACGTGGCAGCGATCACTGCGGCGCTACAACAGGGCGCCTGCGCCGTTGGCGAATGCGGGCTGGACTACCGCTACGATCACTCGCCGCGCGGCCTGCAGCGGCGCGCCTTTGCGGCGCAGCTGGAGCTGGCCCGCCTCCACGATCGTCCGGTGGTGGTCCACACGCGCGAAGCCGAGGCGGATACCGCGGCGATGGTGCGCGAAGCCGGCGTCCAGGGGATCGTCGGCGTGATGCACTGCTTCACGGGCTCACACGATCTCGCTCGCACTGCCCTCGACGCGGGGTGGTACATCTCCTTCAGTGGCGTGGTCACGTTCAAGAAGTGGACTGACGAGGCGCTGCTTCGCCTCCCGCCCATCGATCGCCTCCTCGTCGAGAGCGATGCGCCCTACCTCGCCCCGGTCCCAGATCGCGGCAAGCGCAACGAACCCGCCTGGGTCGCCCGGACGGTCGAGCGCGTGGCCGCCGCGCGAGGCGTCGCACCGGAGATCGTCGGAGCCGCGTCCGTCGATAATGCGGTCCGCTGCTTCCGGTTGGCTCTCCCCCCGTCCGCTAGGTAGCATTCCCGCACCACGCGTGCCGCTGGCACGCTCCACCCTCCGCGCGCAGACCGCCTCGTGACCGTTCCCTCGGATATCGCGATCGCTCAGGCAGCGACGCTCCGCCCCATCCGCGACGTCGCGGCCGACATCGGCCTCGGCGACGACGACCTCGACCTCTACGGCAAGTACAAGGCGAAGGTCGCCTTGGAAGTCACCCAGCGGCCCGCGAAGGGACGGCTCGTGATGGTGACCGCCATCAATCCGACCGCGGCTGGGGAAGGAAAGACCACCACCTCGGTCGGGCTTGCCCAAGCGCTCCGTCGCGCCAAGAAGAACGCGATCCTCGCGATCCGTGAGCCGTCGCTCGGCCCGGTCTTCGGCGTGAAGGGCGGGGCCGCTGGTGGCGGCTACTCGCAGGTCCTCCCGATGGAGGACATCAACCTCCATTTCACCGGCGACTTCCACGCGATCTCGAGCGCGCACGGCCTCCTCTCCGCGATGATGGACAATCATCTGCAGCAGGGGAATCCGCTCGGGCTCGATCATCGCCGCATCACCTGGCCCCGCACGATCGACATGAACGACCGCGCGCTCCGGAAGATCATCATCGGGCTCGGCGGTGCGATGGAGGGGATCCCGCGCGAGGAGCGCTTCGTGATCATCCCCGCGTCCGAGGTGATGGCGATCGTCGCGCTTGCCAGCTCGGCGCAGGATCTCGAAGAGCGCCTCGCACGCATCATCGTCGGCTCCACGGCGGGGGCCAAGCGCCAGCCCGTGCGCGCGCGTGACCTCAAGGCCGCCGGCGCGATGGCCATGCTCCTGAAGGACGCGATCCGGCCGAATCTCGTGCAGACGCTCGAAGGCGGTCCGGCCTTCGTCCACGCGGGGCCGTTCGGGAATATCGCGCACGGCTGCAACTCGATCCTCGCCACTCGCGCGGCGCTCGCGCTCGGCGAGATCGTCGTCACCGAAGCGGGCTTCGGCTCCGACCTCGGTGCCGAGAAGTTCTTCGACATCAAGTGCCGCATGGGCGGCCTCAAGCCTGAGGTCGCGGTGATCGTGGCCACCGTGCGTGCGCTCAAGATGAACGGCGGGGCCGACAAGAAGTCGCTCGCCACCGAGGATCTCGCCGCACTCGAGAAGGGACTCCCCAACCTCGAGCACCACATCGAGAACGTGAAGCAGTTCGGCATCCCGGTCGTCGTGGCGGTCAATCGCTTCACCAGCGACAGCGATGCGGAGCTCAAGATGGTGAACGACTGTGCGGTGCGGCTGGGTGTGCGCGTCGCCCTGAACGAGGTGTGGGCCAAGGGCGGCGCGGGCGGTGATGCGCTCGCGGCCGAGGTGCTCGCGGCGCTCGACGGGCCGAGCGCCTTCGCACCGCTGTACGACGCGGCGCAGCCGATCCGCACCAAGATCGACACCATCGTGCGCAAGGTGTACGGTGGCGAGGGCGCGGACTATTCGGCGAAGGCCGAACGCGCGATCGACTACCTCGAGTCGATCGGGCTCGGTGAGACGCCCGTGTGCATGGCCAAGACGCAGTACTCGCTCTCGGACGACGCCACCAAGCTCGGGCGCCCGCGTGGCTTCCGCGTCACGGTGAACGATGTCTACCCGCTCGCCGGCGCGGGCTTCGTCGTCGCCCAGTGCGGTGAGATCATGACCATGCCCGGGCTCCCCAAGGAGCCCGCGGCCGAACGCATGGGGATCGACGCACAGGGCGCGATCTCTGGACTCTTCTAGACCACGGATTCCCGATGCATACCAAGGTTCACTCCGAGAACGCTCCCGCCGCGATTGGCCCCTACTCGCAAGGCGTCGCCGCCGGCGGCTTTCTCTTCTGCGCTGGTCAGACGCCGCTCGATCCGACCACGATGACACTCGTGGACGGCGACATCGCCGCGCAGACGACGCAGGTGTTGAAGAATCTCCACGCGGTGCTGAGCGCCGGTGGCTGCGGCTGGGGCGATGTGGTGAAGACCACGATCTTCCTGCGCGACATGGCCGACTTCCAGCGCGTCAACGAGGTGTACGCCGCCACGCTCGGCGACGCACGTCCCGCACGCAGCACGATCGCCGTCGCCGGCCTCCCCAAGGATGCCCGCGTCGAGATCGAGATGATCGCCAAGCTCCCCTAAGGACTCGCAAGTAGTTCCTGTCGTTGCTGTGGTTCCTTTCCTTCCACGCTCCCGCCCATGTCCCGGTCCGACATCTTCCGCCTGACTCATTTCGCACGCTGCGCCGGTTGAGCGTCCAAAATGGGTCCGGCGGACCTGTCTGCAGCGTTGGCGCCGCTCCCACAACGCGCCGATCCGCGAATCCTCGTCGGCAGGGAAACCTTCGACGACGCCGGCGTGTACCGCCTGACGGATGAGCTTGCGCTCGTCCAGACGGTGGACTTTTTCGCGCCCATCGTCGACGACCCGTACGACTTCGGCCGCGTGGCCGCCGCCAATGCGCTCTCGGATGTGTACGCGATGGGAGGCACGCCGCTCACCGCGCTCAGCGTGCTCGCCTTTCCCACCGGGAAGCTCCCGCTCTCGGTGATGACGGAGATCGTGCGCGGCGGGCAGGACACGGTGCACGCCGCCGGCGCGCATCTGATCGGCGGACATACCGTGACCGACGACGAACTCAAGTTCGGGCTGTCGATCACCGGGAGCGTCCACCCGGACCGCATCCTCACCAATGCGAACGCACGCGTGGGCGATCATCTCGTGCTCACCAAGGGGATCGGCACAGGCTTGCTCGCGACACAGGGAAAGCGCGAACGCCTCGCGCCCGAGCACGCCGAGGAACTCATCGCGACGATGACGACGCTCAATCGCGTCGCGGCGGAGGCGGCGCAGGCACTCGAGCTTCGGTGCGCCACCGATGTCACCGGCTTCGGGCTGGTCGGTCACGCCTCGCACATCGCACGGGCGAGCCAGGTGCAGCTCCGCATCGACGCGCACGCTGTCCCCGTGTTGCCGGGCGCGCGGGGCGCCTGGCGCGATGGCGCGCGGACCGGTGGCGCGGAACGCAACCTCGCCTACGTCGCTCCACTGGTGGACTGGGGTGACGCCGACGACGAGACGCGGGCGCTCTTCACCGATCCGCAGACCTCCGGCGGGCTGTTGGCGGCTTTGCCCGAAGCCGAGGCGGAGGCGGCCCTGGCCGCTCTGGCCGAAGCCGGCGTACCAGCGTGGCTGGTGGGCCACACCGGCGGCGCCCCTGGACGGGTGAGGTTGCTGTAGTGCTGCTGCTGGCGACCTATGCCTCCAGTCACCGGGTCCTGGCGGCGGAAACCGCGCT
>JAIETI010000068.1 GCA_019745365.1 Gemmatimonadaceae bacterium
GTGCTCGATGTGGCGCAGCGCGGAGAATTCGCGGAGATCATCGTGGGCGCCGACGGGAACCCGGAGCACGCCGGATGTACCTGGTGCGGCGAGTGCGTGCGCGTATGCCCGACCGGCGCGATCCACGACATCCTCCCGCTCGCGAAGTTCAAGGCCGGTGCGATGGAGGCACCGGCGAAGACGGTGCGGAGCGTCTGCCCGTACTGCGCCGTGGGATGTCAGCTCGACCTCGAGGTGCGCGGGAACGACGTGGTCCGCGTGGTGTCGCCGTGGATCGAGGAGGACACGCCGAATCAGGGCTCGACCTGCGTGAAGGGGCGCTTCGGGACCGACTTCGTGCTGCATCGCGACCGGCTCACCGTCCCACTGATCCGCCGCGGGTGGGTGCGCGGCACCGACGGCGTATGGCGCTTCGACGCGACGCACGACGGTGCAGCGCAGTGGGAGCGCCGGGGTGGACCGTGGGCCACGGTCGAGGGCGAGAGCCGCCCCGAGAAGAAGCGCCCGCGCACCAACCCGCTCCGTACGCTCCCCACCGGCGCGAGCCCACTCGGCGATCCGCGCGACCGGGCCTCGACGCCGGCGGACTGGTACACGCCGTTCCGCGAGGCCACGTGGGAGGAGGCGTTCGAGTTGACGACGCAGGAGCTGCGTCGGCTCCGCGCGACGCACGGCGGCACGAGCATCGCCGCGTTCTCCTCAGCCAAGTGTTCGAACGAGGAGAACTACGTCCTGCAGAAGCTCTTCCGCGTGGGCGCAGGGACCAACAACGTCGACCACTGCACGCGGCTCTGTCACTCGAGTTCGGTGAGCGCGATGCAGCGGTCGATGGCGACCTCGGCGGCGAGTGGGTCGATGCGCGAGGTCGAGCACGAGAGCGATGTGATCTTCGTGCTCGGCGCGAACACCACCGAGAGTCATCCGGTGTTCGGGGCCGCACTGAAGCGAGCGGTGAAGCGCGGGGCCACGCTCATCGTCGCCGATCCGCGGCGGATCGAGCTCGCCGCGCGTGCGGCCATCCATCTGCAGATGCTCCCCGGCACCGACGTCGCGCTGCTGAACGCGATGTTGCATCATGTGCTCGCGTGCGGCCTAGAAGATCGCGCCTTCATCGCGGCGCGGACGACCGGCTTCGACGCGGTGCGCGAGGCGGTGGCCCGGGACACACCGGAGCTCGCCGAGTCGATCACCGGTGTTCCTGCGGCATCAATCCGTGATGCCGCTGAGCGCTATGCGCGTGGCCCGCGCTCGGCAACGCTCTGGGCGATGGGGCTCACGCAGCACCATACCGGGACGGACATCGTCACCTCGCTCTTGAACCTGATGCTCGCCTGCGGGATGATCGGACGGTGGGGTGCGCCGATGATCCCGATCCGCGGGCAGAACAACGTGCAGGGGGCGAGCGACATGGGCGCGATCCCCTTCGCGTACACCGACTACCGCCGCGTGGACGACCCCGCGGTGCGTGCCGAGTACGCATCGGTGTGGGGCGTCCCCGCCGAGTCGCTCTCGCTCGAGGTGGGGCGCAAGGTGACGCAGATCGTCGGCGCGGAGTCGCCGGTGCGCGGGCTGTACATCATGGGGGAGAACCCCATCGTCTCCGATCCCGATGTGGCGCACGCAGAGGATTGGTTCCGCGGGCTGGAGTTCCTCGCCGTGCAGGATCTCTTCCTCACGGAGAGCGCGCGCTACGCGGATGTGGTGCTCCCCGGATCGAGTTTCGCGGAGAAGGACGGGACGTTCGTGAACACGGAGCGCCGGATCCAACACAGCGCAAAGGCGATCGAGCCTCCGGGGCAGGCGCGCGGCGATCTCGAGATCCTGTTGGAGCTCTCACGGCGCCTCGACGTGCCGACGCCCTACACGACGGCGAGCGAGGTGTTCGATGAGATCGCACGCGTCACTCCGAATTGGAGGGGGGTGTCACATGCGCGACTGATCGGTGGCGCCGGACTGCAGTACCCGGTTGAGACACCCACCGATCCGGGCGCGGACTTCCTCTTCGCCGATGCGTTCCCGACCGCGGATGGTCGCGCCACGCTCGTGCCCGTGGACTACCTGCCCGCGGCGGAGCTGCCGGACGCGGAGTACCCGTTCTTCTTGAACACTGGCCGGCAGATGTACCACTGGCACACCGGGACGATGACGCGACGCTCCACCGCGCTCGACGCGCGGGAGAGCACACCGACGGTGGAGCTGCACCCCGCCGACGCCGCACAGCTCGGCGTGCACGATGGGGAGAGTGTGCTGATCTCCTCGCGGCGCAACGCGATCACCATCGCGGTGCGCGTGTCGGAGCGGGTGGGGCGCGGTCAGGTGTTCATTCCGATGCATTATCGAGAGGCGGCGGCCAACCTCCTCACCAACCCCGCGCTCGATCCGTACGCACACATCCCTGAGTTCAAGGTGTGCGCGGTGCGCGTCGAAGCGGTGGTGCCCGCGGCGGTCTAGTGGTCCGCGCGTCGGCGCAGCAATGCGTCGATGTTGGCGAGGAGCTGCGGCGCCGAGAACGGCTTGGCGAGGATGCGGACCCCGTCGCGCGACTCCGCCGAGGTCACGAGCGGATCCGTCGTGAAGCCCGTGATCAGGAGGACCGGGAGTTCCGGGCGCTCCTCGCGGAGGGCGCGCGCGAGTTCGGCTCCGGTCATTCCCGGCATGACGATATCGCTCACGACGAGATCGACACGCTCGACGCCGCGCCGCAGCAAGAGCAGCGCTTCGTCGGCACCTCGCGCCTCGACGACCTGGAACTCGGAGCGCGAGAGGAGGGCGACGAGGCCACGGCGGACCTCGCTGTCGTCCTCGACGAGGAGGATCGATCCCTGACGCCGCGCTTCGCGCGCGTGCGTTGGGATCGCGGGCTCGCGCTCCGGCGGTGCCGCCGCGACGAGATCGGCGGGGGCGCGCGGGAAGAAGATCTCGAAGGTGGTGCCCGCACCGACGGCGCTCCGGACGTCGATGCATCCGTTCGCCTGATAGACGATCCCGTGGACGGTCGCGAGGCCGAAGAAGGTCCCCTTGTTCCCCTTCGTGGAGAAGAACGGTTCGAAGATCCGCGGCAGCACGTCGGCCGGGATCCCGGTACCGGAGTCGGTGACGGTGATCCGCACGAACTCCCCCGGTTCGACGAGCAGGCGCTGGGCGTCGACCCCGAGCACGTAGGTGTTCGCCACCGCGATGTGCACGCGACCGCCGTTGGGCATCGCGTCCTTGGCATTGTAGGCCAGATTGAGCATCACCTGATCGAGCTGCGAAGGATCGACGTAGATCGGCCACGGCTCGTGCGGTGGCGCGATCGTCAATTGCACGCGCCCCCCAAGGGCGGGCACGAGAAGCCGTTCGAGCGCGGCGAGGTGCGCGGGGACATCGATGACCTGCGGCTGGATCACCTGCGACCGCGCGAAGGTGGCGAGCTGCTTCGTGAGCGCCGTCAACCGCGATGCCGATGTCATGATCATCGCGGCGGCCTCGGCGACCACGGGATCGCCCTCGCGTTCGTCCGCGAGGATCGCGGTGCGCATGGTGAGCGTCTGCAGCACGTTGTTGAAGTCGTGCGCGACGCCGCCGGCGAGCTTGCCGAGCGCTTCGAACTTCCGTTCGCGGAGGCGCAGCGCGTCCTGCGCCTCGCGTTGCGTGATGTCGGCGGAGATCGAGGCCGCGCCGACGACTGCGCCGGTCGCGTCCCGGAGCGGCTGATAGAGCACCTCGAAGCGTCCATGCTCACCGAGGTCGAGCGTGACCGCGCGCGAGCGCCCCTCAAGTGCCTCGGTCCACCCTTCCGTCCGCTGCACGGTGAGGGACGGTGGGACTCCCTCGACTTCGAACACCGGGTCCGCCCAGATCGGGATCGGCACCCCCGCGATCCGTTCGTGCAGCGCGCCCTGTTCGCTCGTCACGGCGACGAGGCGCCGGTCCGTGTCGACCACCTGCACCAGTCCCGGCGCCGACGTGAAGAACGCGCGTAGCCGCGCTGCGGCCGCGCTCCGCTCCGCGATCGACGCCGCGAGCAGGATGACCGAGCCACCCACGCCCAAGCAGTACAGCTGCGCGAAGAGCAGCTGGGTGAATGGCGCGACTGGCGTCTGCGCGAACGGACCGAAGCCCAGCGAGGTGGCCGCCACCGAGAGGAACGCGAGGATCACGACCGCCCACGCCGTGGAACCCACGCCCAGTCGCATCGCGGCGAAGACGAGGAGTGGCATCAACACCATCCCGATCGGCGGACGCACATCGCCAGCCCGGGAGAAGAGCAACCAGCTGACGGTGAGTGCGAGGACGGCGAAGAGCGTCGCGCGCTCGATCCACTGCCGCGCCGTGATCGCCCGGAACGCTCGCCGTCCGTGCGCGACCGACCAGAACGCCGGCACCAGCAGCAGGAGCCAGATCGCATCGGGGAGCCACCACTCG
The DNA here is from genome assembly GCA_019745365.1 of Gemmatimonadaceae bacterium. Taxonomy (GTDB): domain Bacteria; phylum Gemmatimonadota; class Gemmatimonadetes; order Gemmatimonadales; family Gemmatimonadaceae; genus JAIETI01. The sequence goes on from JAIETI010000068.1 coordinate 4,408, forward strand.
AGCCACTCGCGCGCGTAGCCCCCCGGATTGGTGGGTGCGTAGATCAGCGCGCCCGCCAACGCGATGAGCGGCGTCCACAGCAGACCGGTCCACACGGTGAAGAGGACGAGGTGGCGCGTGCGTGAGAAGTCGATGCGGGCCCCGATCGTGCGTTCGAGCAGGAGCACGAGCCCCCACTCCTCAAGGACATGGATCGCGACGAGCGCGGCCCAGACCTGTGGTCCCCGGGGCGAGAACAGCGCGAGCGCGGTCCCGTTCGCGATCGCGCACGCGAGCGCCATCCACGGGCGGGCCCGCGGCGCCGTGAGGAGGAGCGCCACCACACCCACCGCCGTGGCTGGCCACACGGCGAGGCCGCGTCCACGCACATGGAGCACATAGAGCGGGAGCGCGATCGCGACGAAGTACGCGCACGCCGCGATCACCGACGAGAGCCAGACGCGGCTGAACGGCGGGAGGCGATCCGTCGCGGACGTCGGGGCCGGCGCGGTCATCGAGCGGGCCCGGCGACGATCGCCTCGACCCGCGCCAAGAGCTGATCACCGGAGAAGGGCTTCTCGAGGAACGGGGCCCCCTCGGGCAGCGTGATCCCCGGCGGCATCGCGTCCGCCGAGTACCCGCTGATGAAGAGCACGGGGAGCGTGGGATCGTGCCCCTGCAGCGCACGGGCGACGGCGACCCCGGAGCGGCCCGGAAGCATCACATCGATGACAAGCGCGTGGATCGCTCCGCGTCCGGCCTCGGCGAGGGCGTGGTCCGCATCGGCCGCGGTCGCGACCGCGAAGCCCGCGCGCTCGAGCACGGCGCGCGCGAGTTCGAGCAGGATCGGATCGTCCTCAACCACCAAGACCCGCTGTGCTCGCGGCGGGACGACAGGCGGGAGCCCCGCCGGCGGGACGCTCCGCGTCAGCGCCCCGGTACTCCGCGGGAGATACACCTCCATCGTCGTCCCGGCACCCAACGCGCTCTGGATCGCAACGAAGCCGTCCGCCTGACTCACGATCCCATAAACCGTCGAGAGTCCGAGCCCTGTTCCCTTCCCTTGGGGCTTCGTCGTGAAGAAAGGCTCGAGCGCTCGGGCCCGCACCTCCTCGGTCATCCCGGTCCCTTCATCGATCACTTGCACGCGCACGTACTCGCCGACCCGCGCACCGCGGTGCGCCGTCACAAAGGCCTGGTCGAGCGTGACGTTCGCCGTCGTGATCCGGAGCTCGCCGCCCTCTGGCATGGCATCGCGGGCGTTGACGACCAGGTTCACAATGACGTTCTCGAACTGCGCGGGATCGAGGCGCACCGGCCACAGCTCGTGGTTGCGCTGCAAGGTGAAGCGGACATGTTCGGGGATCAGCCGGGCGAGGAGCGACGCGGTCTGCGCCAGCTGCTCGTCGAGATCGAACACTCGCGGTTCGACGAACTGCTTTCGAGCGAACGCCAAGAGTTGGTGCGTGAGTTCCCCCGCTCGGCGCGCGGCCCGCAGGATCTGCTGCACGTCGCCCTGGCGCGGGTCCTCCGGCCCGATGCTCCGCTCGAGGAGTTGTCCGTACCCGAGGACCGCGGTCATCAGGTTGTTGAAGTCGTGCGCGACACCGCCCGCGAGCTGGCCGAGACTCTCCATCCGCTTCGCCTGCTCGTGCGCGGCGACGCGCTCATCGCGCTCGGTGATGTCGCGGACGATGACCGAACCGCCGGCCACCGCCCCATCATCGGCTCGCAGTGGGGCGTAGCTGACCTCGTAGTCGCGACGATGCCCGCCAAGCGCACCGACGGTCCGTACGATCGTGAACGGCTCGCCACCGATGGCACGGGCTTGCAGGAGCTCCGTATCCTCCAGTTGCTCTTCGGGGATCCGACCGCGCAGCTCTGACAGTCGCACGCCCAGACGTGGCCGCACCCCGCTGAGTCGCTCCCACTCATCGAGCCACGCCGAGTTCGCGGCGATGAGTCGCCGATCGGCGTCGAAGGCCCAGATCAATTCCGTGCTTCCTTCGATGATGCCGTTCACCTGGGCGAGCGCGACGCGATGCAACCGCAGGGATGCACCACGCTCCGCGAGCGCAGCGGCCATCAAGTGACTCGACACCGCGTTCCAGATGACGAAGAGCTGCACCCAGAGCAGGGCGGCCGATGGTTCCCCGATCATCGCGAAGGCACCGTGCCCCATCTGCGTCGCGATGGTCGCGACCATGGCCACGATCAAGACCGCCGACGCCGCAGCCGCCGGACCGAACCGCGCCGCGGCCCACACAAAGAAGGGGAAGAGCAGGAACGAGTTCGGACGCGGAGCGAACGCATCGCCGGGCATCGGGTTGAAGACGATCGCCAGCGCGACCCCGAAGGTAGCAAACAGCACGAGAAGCTCGAGACGGCGCGTCCACGAGATCGCGCCGCGACGAGGCTCCGCTGCCAGCGCTAGGATGCACCCGCCGACGGTGATCACCCCGATCGAATTGCCAAGCCACCAGGTGACCGCCGTGGGATACAGGGGCACGCCGCGCCACGCGAAGAGCAACACTCCGCCGAGGGTGGCGGACACGGGCATCGCCGCGAAGAACGTCACCGCCAGAAACACCAACACGCAGTGCAGCGAGGTGAGCCCAGGACGCGGGGGCGCGAAGCGTCGCATCAGCGCGGCGCCAATCCACACTTCGATCATCTTGATGGTGGTGAACGCCGCGTGGACCGCGACGCCGAGCGTGCCGACCTCTTGCGCAGCGACATCGGCGACGAAGAGCATCGTCAGGAGTCGCGGCCACGCCGCGCGCGGCGAGAGGAGCAAGATTGCGAGCGCGACACCACTGGGGGGCCAGCTCGCGACCACCAGACCGAATCGCTGCGGGAGCGCGATGCTCGCCACGGTCACGAGGAGGTACAGCGCGACGGCCCCGAGCTCCCACGTGGTGGAGCGCGGCTGGCTCTCACGGGTCTCGGCGGCGGTCTCGCTGGAGGCGGTGAGCATCGCCAAGAAAAGCTCGCCCCTGTCAGTTCCCCCGGCAATCTCTCCGCGTGACTTCCCCCGCCACCGCGCGGGCGGCAACTTCCCCCGGTCCGGCGCGCACCGCGCGCCCCAACCCCGTAAGCCGTGAGAGCGCTGGTCAAGACTGCCCCCACCGAGGGGTTCACGCTACAGGAAGTCCCCGTCCCGACGATCCGCGAGGACGAGGTGCTCATCCGCGTCCGCCGTGCCGGCGTGTGTGGCACTGATGTCCACATCCACGACTGGGACGCTTGGGCCTCCGGGCGATGCAAACCGCCCTTCACCATCGGCCATGAGTTCGCGGGTGAAGTGGAGCAGGTCGGGGCGTTGGTGACCGACGTGCGCATCGGCGACCGCGTCACCGCGGAGGGGCACATCGTCTGTGGACGCTGCCACCTCTGTCGCACGGGGAACGCGCACGTCTGCCCGAACACGAAGATCATCGGCGTCGATCGCGACGGGTGCTTCGCCGACTACATCGCGATGCCGGCGTCGAATGTCTGGCATCTCGACGACGCGATCCCGTTCGAGATCGGCGGGATCCACGATCCGATGGGAAACGCGTTCCACACCGCGCTGCACGGCACCGAGATCCCGGGGGCGACGGTGCTCGTCACCGGCTGCGGCCCGATCGGGATCTTCGCGGTGGGGATCTGCGTCGCGGCGGGTGCCTCCCGCGTGATCGCGAGCGACGTGAACCCGACCCGCCTCGCACTCGCCAAGCAGATGGGGGCGCACGACACGGTCACCCCGAGCGAGGCGAAGGCAACGGTGCAGCAGGTGACCGGCGGACTCGGAGTCGATGTGGTGCTGGAGATGAGCGGCGTTCCTGCCGCGATCCATCAGGCGTTCGAGCTCGTGCGCGTCGGCGGGCGCGTGCAGATGCTCGGGATTCCCGCCAAGCCGTTCGAAGTGAACCTTGCGACCGAGATCATCTTCAAGGGGATCACCGTGTACGGGGTGATCGGCCGACGGATGTACGACACCTGGATCCAGATGTCGCAGTTCCTCCGCTCAGGGAAGTTTGACCCGACCCCCGTCATCACGCACCGGTTCCCACTGGAGGCGCACGCCGAGGCCATTGCCGCGATCAAGGATGGGAGCGCGGGCAAAGTGGTGTTTGAGATCGGGTAGGAGCCACAGGAACGACAGGAAAGACAGGAACTACACGAAACGCATTCCTCAACATGACTAATCGGGCATTCACGGAAGGGCTGGAGACCGAGTTGCGCGCGTTGCGGGAGCAGCGGGTGCTGAAGACGCTCAACCACCTCGACTCACCGCAATCGGCGCGGGTCCAGATGGAAGGGCGTGGCGAGGTGCTCATCCTCTCCTCCAACAACTACCTCGGGCTCTGCGATCAACCCGAAGTGGTCGCGGCGGGGATCGAGGGGCTCAAGCGCTATGGCGCAGGAACGGGCTCGGTCCGCTTCATCTGCGGGACCTTCACCGTGCATCGGGCGCTCGAGACGGCGCTGGCCCGCTTCGTCGGCACCGAGGCGTCGATGTCGTTCGTGTCGGCGTGGAACGCGAACGAAGGGCTGACCGCGACCGTCGTGCAAGAAGGCGACTTTGTGGTGAGCGACGCGCTCAACCACGCGTCGATCATCGACTCGATCCGCCTCGCGAAGACGATCACCAAGTGCACGACGGCGGTGTACAAGCACAGCGACCTCGACGATCTCCGCGAGAAGCTGCGCGCGAACGCGGGGGCGCGGCGCCGACTCATCTGGAGTGATGGCGTCTTCTCCATGGAGGGGAGCATCGCCAAGCTCCCCGAGCTGGTGCAGATCGCGCGCGACTATGACGCGGTGCTGATCATCGACGACTCGCACGCCACCGGCGTGTTGGGCGCGACGGGGCGTGGCACGGCGGAGCACTTCGGACTGCTGGGCGAGATCGACATCATCACGTCGACCCTCGGCAAGGCGCTCGGCGGCGCGGCGGGTGGCTTCGTCGCGGGATCGGCGGCGCTCTGCGACATGCTCACGCAGCGCTCGCGTCCGCAGCTCTTCTCGAACGCGTTGCCACCGACGGTCGCCGCGAGCGCGCTCGCGAGCGTGGAGTTCATCGAGGCACACCCCGAGCGCGTGCGTACGCTGCACGAGAATGCGCGCTACTTCCGCGCCGCCATCACCGAGGCCGGCTTCTCCCCGCTCGACGGCGACACACCGATCGTCCCGATCATCATCGGGGAGACGGCGGATGCGATCCGGATGAGCGAACTCCTGCTCGACGAAGGGGTGTTCGTGACGGGATTCGGGTTCCCGGTTGTACCACAGGGCACGGCGCGACTCCGCTGCCAGATCTCGGCCGCGCACACCCGCGCGGACCTCGACCATGCCGTCGCGGCGATCCGCCGCGTCGGGGAACGGGTCGGGATCGTCCGCTGACCGCGTGACCCCCTCCCGCGCTGGCTCGTCCCCGTTCGGACCCCTCCCCCTCGCGGGGGCGGGGTGCGCGTGCCGCGCTGGACGTTCTGACCGCGCGGTGCCACGATACCGTCCTTCGTCCTCCCTGCTCGAGGAATCGCCGATGCGTCCGATCCGCCGCCTGGCCGCGCTTCTGGGAATTCTCCCCGCTGCGCTCGCCGCGCAACAGCCGGTGTCGTTCAACAACGCCTGGTTCTGGGGGGCCTCCGGTGGGCAGATCTCCTTCCCGACCGCGATCGCGCGGACGACCGCGCCGGAGATCGGCGTCGATTGGCTGATCACCCGGACGCGCTTCGGCCTCCAAGTGTACGCCGCGCAATCGTATTTCGACGCCGTCTCGACCGTCGACAACTTCACCGCCGCCGCCCCCCGCGGCGTCGCGCGTCTCGTCGATATGCAGGACCTGCGACGCGTCGGCTTCAACTCGACGATGTTCACACCGGCGCTCGGGCGGGTGCGGCCCTACGTCGGCGTCGGCTACTCGTTCAACTTCGTGAAGTCGGCGATCCCACGGGGGACGTTCTACGAGACCCCTGCCGCGCGCGACACCGTCTTCAATCGCTTGGAAAAGGCGAAGGCGTCGGGGAAGCTCAACGCCTCGCTCGGCCTGATGGTCCCGGTCAAGCGCTTCGCTCCGTTCGCGCAGGTGGGGATCATGCCCGCGCGTGGCTCGCGCTCCTGGCTCGTAAACGGCAACGGCTTCACCTATCTCTGGTCGCTCGGCCTTCGCGTGAACGCGGGGAGCTCGATCGAGAAGTAGTTCGTCCGGACCGGCAACTCGACGGGCGGTGCCACACGGCACCGCTCGTCGTCATTTCGAGACGCAGGGATGCCCGCGCACGATCCACCGGAGCGGCCAGTCGCGCGCCGCGTTCGTCGGATTCATCCCGATGCGCGCCGTGCGCGCGACGAGACGCTCCGGGATCGGCGCGCCCTGGAGGATGCGGAGCGCGCTCGTGTGGAGCCACGCGCCGTGATGCGCGTGGCCCGAGATGCCGAGGGCATCACAGAGACGCCCCGGCCCCGCGCACAGATCACGCTCCCGCGTCGCCTTGGGTCGGCGCGCCCACATCGCGTCGACGCCCTCGAGTGGCTCGAGCGCGCGGATGAGCACCGCCGCCGGCCATCCTTTGCGTCGCGTGACCGCATTCGCGCACCAGTACATCCCGTAGATGCGATAGACGTACGCGGTCCCGGGCGGGCCGTAGAGCCCCTCGGTGCGCGGCGTGCGACCGATCGCCGCGTGACACGCCGCGTCGTGCTCGCCGAGGTAGGCCTCGGTCTCGACGATCCGCCCACGCGTGCGCACACCGTTCACCGTGCACTCGAGGATCGTGCCCAGCATCGCGCGCGCGACCTGCTCCGTCGCGCGGGCGTAGAAGCGTGGGGGGAGGACCGCCAAGGAGAGACGCCGCGCCGCCCACTCGGGCGGCGCGGCGTCTCGGTCGATCACGACACGCGAACGGCTCACGCCTTCGCGGTCTTCTTGCGCGGCGCGCGCTTGGCCTTCGCCTCAGCTGCCGGCGCGGCCTTCTTCGC
>JAIETI010000151.1 GCA_019745365.1 Gemmatimonadaceae bacterium
CCATCTGTTCGATTGACGCGGTAATCTCGATCCCCTCCGCTCGGCGGTTCCCGAATGAGACTTCGCTCTCGACGCGCGCGCGGTACGCGCCGAACCCCTTCGGCAGCGTTCGGTTCAACCGGACGGCGTCGTGGACCAGTGCGCGAACCGTGGGGGAGCTGTAGCTCTGCGTGTCTTGGGGCGCCGCGACCGCCGCGGCTTGTAACAGGAGCGCGAAGAGAGGAACCACGTCACATGGATTGGGGGACCACAACGCTCTACCTACGCAGTCGGACCTGCGCGGGTTCCAACGCTACCCCTCGGTGTAGCGGTTGAGCGCGGTGAACTTCTGCAGCTCCCACCCCTCGCGCCCACCATAGATGTGCTCGCGCAGCCACTGGAACTCGGCATCCGCATCGGTGCCGCGTACCTCCTTCCACCACGCCTTCTCGCGCCCCACCGCGCCCGCGTCCCACCGATACCCGCGCGACTTCAGCAGATCTTTCTGATCGTAGTGGCTCTTCACCGCGCGCACACGATACGACGGCAGCCGGCTCGACTCGAGGAGCCGCTGAAAGGGGATCACCCCTTCTGGCGTCGGCTTCGCGAGGACCTCGATCGCCGCCAAACAGTCATCCTCAGCGCGGTGCCCGTGAAAGAACGCCCCCGCGTGCCGCATCAACAGGAACTCGAGCTTCGCCGACGAGAGTCCCAAGCGCTCCCAGTGCACGTCCTTGATCGAGCAGGCCCACGGACGCTCGGCGAACACCGGGAATCGCCGCGAGGTGAACGGGCGATCGAACGAGGCGTTGTGCGCGATCACGAGCTGCGCGCTCATCGCGAGCGCGTGCACCCGATCATCGTCGATCCGCTGCCCCGCGACCATCGCGTCGGTGATCCCGGTGAGCTGCTGGATCTCGGCCGAGATCGGGCGACCAGGATCTTCGAGCGCAGCATAACGTTCGCCGACGGCGTGGATGCGACCGGTGGTGGCGCCATAGGTGAAGAGCACGCCGGCGAATTCGATGATGCGATCGGCTGCGGCATCGACACCCGTCGTCTCGACATCGACGAAGAGCGCGGTGCGGAGCTCCTCCTCCCCGGGCTCGGAGAAGAGCGCCCGGGGTTGGAAGCGGCGCAGCACCTTGTAGTCGCCGCTCGCCTCAAGGGCAGCGGCGAACCGTTCGAGCTGGATCGAGTCTTCGCCGCTCACGCCTTACCGAACGGGTCTTCGAGTGAGGGTGACTGCGGCGTCATCAGCTCGGCGCCGTTCTCGGTGATGATCATGTCGTCCTCCAAGCGGATCCCGAACTCGCCAGGGATGTAGATCCCGGGCTCATCGGAGAACACCATCCCCGGCGCGAGTGGGAGCTTGTTTCCACGGACGAGATAGGGCCACTCGTGCCCATCCATCCCCATCCCGTGCCCCACGCGGTGGGTGAAGTACTTGTAGTCGGGACCATACCCCGCATCCACGATGACTTTACGCGCGGCCGCATCGACCGCCTCGCAGGGGAGCCCCGGGCGCGCCGTGCGGACTGCCGCAGTCTGTGCGCGATGCTCGATCTCGAACACATCCTTCATCTTCTGCGTCGGCTTGCCGAGGACGAAGGTGCGGGAGATGTCGCTCGCGTACCCCTCGACGCTGCAGCCGCCGTCGATCAGGAGAATCGTTCCTTCACGAATGGTCTGCGGCGTGGCCGAGCCGTGCGGATTGGCGGAGTACACCCCGACCTGCACCCCGGCGCTTCCGTTGTAGCCGAGCTTCTGATGCGCGCGCTGCACGAGCCCGGCGAACTCGCCCTGCGTCATCCCTTCCTTCAGTGACTTCCACGCCGCTTCGTACGCCTTGAGGGTGACGGCGCTCGCATGACGCATGAGCTGAAGCTCGTGGGCGTCCTTCACCATACGGCAACCCGCGGTGATCGGCGTCCCGCTCTTGAGCGTGAGCCCCGGCACCGCGTGCGCGGCGCCATCGGAGAAGACCCAGCGCACCGTCTCTTCAATCCCAAGTACGCCCGTCGCGAGCCCACGCGACTTGAGCCCCTTGGCAATCAGTTCGTGCGGACTCTCGTCCTCCTCCCAGGTCATCACCTCAGCATCCTTGCCGAGTGGGCCGGTGCGCGCCTGTTCCATCGCACGCGATTCTTCGAACTTCGGCGTGACGAGGAAGGCCGGGCCACTCACCGGGATGATCGCGGCAAGGAGTCGTTCGCTCAGCCCCCACGAGATCCCGCTGAAGTACATCATCGAGGTCCCGCCGGTGAGCATCAGCGCGGAGTACCCCTGCTCGCGCATGAGGCGACGGGCCTTCTCCAAGCGGCCGCGGCGCTCATCCACCGTGATCGGGGTCGCGCCGCTCCGCATCGACGTGAGCGCGGCGATCGCGGGGGGATCGGAGGGGCCTTGGAGCGCGGGTTCCGCGCGAAGGGAGGCGGGGGTGGCCACGCCGAGGGCGGCGAGCCCGGTGGCACCGAGGAATTCTCTGCGAGAGGTCATCACGCGACTCCGTGGGGGAATAGGGCAAAGCTCGCACCGACGCCGGGGGCGGCGCTAGTTTCCGGCATCACGCCCCACGCGCATCCGATGGCCCGCGAATACAAGTTCATCGCCGATACCGATTCTCTCGAGGTGCTGCGCAAGCTCCGCCGCGGGTGGGCGGGGTGGTTGTTGCACGAGGGGAGGTTCTACGTGCGGCTGCGCGATGGGATGATCGTCGAGGTGAGCGCGGACCACATCGATATCGAGCCCGATTTCGACGCGCACTGCCTTGTGGCAGAGCTCATCGACGCGGAGAAGGCGCCCGAGATCCCCGCGCGCGACTCGGCCTTCACCTCCTCGGGGAACGATCTCGTCGTCTTTCGCGGGATCACCTGGCTCGAACGACGCCCCGACCTGGGCGCGGACACGACCATGCAGTTCAGCGGGAGCCCGATGTCGTGGCCCGAGGCGCCCGAAGCGATCTGTGAGGTGACCGACGCGATCGCCGCGGTGGGCGAGGGCGGCCAGATCGTCGTGCGGCTCGCGCTCAAGCCAGGCGCGCTCGAGGTCATGGAAGACGACACCGCGACCCGCTCCTTCTTGGAGCAGCGCGGCTACCTCCGTCCCCCCGAGGGCGAAGCGGACCCGACCGCGTGAGCGCGGACGGGCTCCACCGTGGCGCCGACGGCGTGGTGCGCTGCGGCTGGTGCGGCGACGACCCGCTCTACCAGCGCTACCACGACACCGAGTGGGGCGTGCCCGTGCACGACGATGTGCGGCTCTTCGAGAAGATCGCCCTCGAAGGGTTCCAGTCCGGACTCTCCTGGCTCACGATCCTCCGCAAACGTGAGGCGTTCCGCCGCGCCTTTGCCGAGTTCGAGATCGCGCGCGTGGCCCGCTTCGGTGCCCACGACGTCACGCGACTCCTCGGCGATGCGGGGATCGTGCGCCATCGTGGCAAGATCGAGGCGACAATCAACAATGCGCAGCGCGCGCTCGAACTCATCGACGAAGCGGGCTCGATCGCGGCCTTCGTCTGGCGATTCGTTCCGCCGGAGTCAGAGCGGCCGGCGAGGTTGACCCGGGCAACGCTCAAGATGATGGCGAGCACGCCGACATCGACCGCACTCTCCAAGGCGCTCAAGCAACGTGGTTGGCGCTTTGTGGGACCGACCACGAGCTACGCGTTCATGCAGGCCATGGGACTCGTCGATGATCACATCGACGGGTGCAATCGCTACCGCCGCAGCGTGCGCACCGCCGCGAGCGACCCATCGCTCGGCGCCGGTCGGATCCCCAGAAGATCGGCGAGCAAGGGATAGACGTTCACATTCTCGAAGGGCGGCACCACGCGTCCACGCGGAAAATCCGGACCCGCCGCGACGAAGAGCGCCCCCATCGACCGCAGCTGATTGTCGTAGCCGTGCGCACCGAGATTGAAATACGTCGATGCCCTGATGAGCGCCTTGGTAGTCATGATCCACCCGTCGTCGGCGAGGAGGACGAGCGGCGTGATCCGCGGACTGTCGTCGAAGTGAAAGCGCTGCGGCACCTCGGCACGCTTGAACACCTGCATGTGCGGTGCGCGTTTGAGCCCCGCGTACACCGCCTCGAGCCGCCCCGGTTTCGGGATCACCATTCCGACAGGTGAATACTCGACCACCTCGACGTCGTTCAGGTCGATGTAGTCATCGAGCGGGATCAGCCGCTCGCGCGACATCTCCGACATCCCGTGATCTGAGACGACGATGATATCCGTCGTTGCGGCGCGACCGAGCTTTTCGATCCCATCGATGACCGCGCCGACGATCGAGTCCACGCGCGCGATCGCCGTGTCGGTCTGTGGCGCCGCCGGCCCGTACTTGTGTGAGCTGTCATCGAGCTCGCTGAAGTAGAGCGTGAGGATGCGCGGCGCCTGTTCCGCGGGGAGCGCGAGCCATTCGAGCGCCGCACGCACCCGTGCCATGCTCGGCACCGCCGCATCGTACGGCCGAAAGAAGGTCGGGCGGAGTCCGGCGATCAGCACCTCGGAGCCGGGCCAGAAGAAGGAGCCGGCGCGTACTCCCTGGCGTTCGGCCGTCGCCCAGATCGGCTCGCCTCCCCACCACCGCGGATCGTTGCGGATCACACTGTCGGGCGCGGTGAGGGTGAAGCGCTTTCCGATCGCGGGGTCGAACATCACGTTCCCGACGATCCCGTGGTGCTCGGGGTAGAGCCCCGTCACGATCGAGTAGTGGTTCGGAAAGGTCTTCGACGGGAACGACGGGATCATCCGCTCGGCACGTACTCCGCGCGCGGCGAGCTCGCGCAGGCGCGTGGCGCCCGGGCGATTCAGATAGTCGGGATGGAACGCGTCGAGCGAGATGAGGACGACCGTGCGCGGCGCGACTGGCGTAGGTGCCGGGGTCGCCGCAGGGCGACAAGCAAGGATGATCGCCGCGAGGGCGACAAAGGCCGGCGCACGCATCGCGGGAAGTTAGCGGGGTTGTGGCCTGCGGCCAGCGGGGGGTTCGAGCGCCTCCTGGAGCCCCGAGACGCGTACCGTCACCTGGTCGATCGCCGCCGAGAGCACCTCGGCGCTACCTACCACAGTGACCTTCTGTTTGGCGCGGGTGACCGCGGTGTAGAGCGACTCGCGCACCAGCACACGGCTCGCTTCCTCGGGGAGCACGACGACGACTTCGTCGAACTCCGAACCCTGCGCTTTGTGGATGGTCATCGCCCACGCGGACTCGACGGTGGGGAGTCGCGCGGGTGCAATCGCTCGTGTGGTGCCGTTGGCGGCAGGGAAATGGACCGTCGTCGTCTCGCCATCGCGCCAGACGACGCCGATGTCACCGTTATAGACGTCGGTGGCATAGTCGTTCGCGGTGACCAACACCGGACGGCGATGATACCAAGGTTCGTCGGTCGCGGTCCCCTGAGCGCGCCACCACCATTCGATCGCGGCGTTGAGTCGCTCGACACCGAAGCGTCCGCCGCGCTCGGGGGCGAGTACACGAAGCGCACTGAGTGCGCTCAGGAGCTCTGTCGGCGATGCCGCCGCCGCGCAGCGTTGGAGTTGCGCCGTGAGCGGTGCCACCAGCGTGGCCGCGTCGGCCGGGAGGGGCGATCGGGAGACATCTGACTGCGCGGGATCATCCAGCACCGCGAGCGCACGCTCCGCATCGCCCGCGAGGATCGACTCCGCGAGCGCCCCGATCGCGGGATGGCGTTCGTAGCGGTAGTTCTTGGTGAGCGTGGTGACCGCCTCACGAAGTGGTGCGCCCGCGCTTGCCGCGGCTCCAGCCCGGCAGATCGCCCCGAACACATCGCCCGCATCGACGCTCGCGAGTTGGTGTGCGTCTCCCACCAACCAGAGCTGAGCGCCATCGGGGAGCGCGCGCACCAAGGCATCCATGAGCAGGAGGTCGACCATGCTCGCTTCATCGACGATCACGAGTGATGCGCCGAGTGGAGCGTCCTCGGCGTGGCGAAAGCGGCGGGTGGCGCCGTGATAGCGGAGCAGGCGGTGGAGTGTCTTGGCGTCGGTCGGCACGGCGGGGCGGGCCGCGCCGTCGGCACCTTCCGCATCCAAGCGCTCGCGGATCGATTCGGCCATGCGCGCGGCGGCTTTCCCCGTGGGCGCGGCGAGTGCGACGCGGAGTGCGGGGTTGGCGCGGGTGAGCGGGATCAGTTCGCGTGCGATCGTCGTCGTCTTTCCGGAGCCCGGCCCGCCGGTGATGATGCGCAGGCGGGGCGGGGTGGTCGCGACCGCGCTTCTGATCCACGCCGCGAGCCGCTTCTCGGCATCGCGATAGCGACGGAGCTGGACCATCGTCTGCGTGATGATGATCGGCGCCTCAGAGTCGGCATCACCGACCGCGGGTGTGCGTTTGAGCGCCTTCGTCCATCGCGTCGCATCCCACCCGTCGATCGCGGGGACCGCGCTCGCGGGGGCGATGGCGCTGTGCCCATCGCGTGCGGCAGCGCTGAGTGCGGCGGCGGTCCAGGCGAGTGCGGTGATTGCATCACCCGTCGCCTCTGATCGCCGCACGAGCACCTCCGCGAGCGCGATGTCCGCGGCGTCGATGCGGTCGCGCTGTTCTGCGAGCATCAGGCGTACCATGCTCATCGCGCAGCCACCGCAGCATCGAGCGCGTCGAGCAGCGCCGGCGACGGACAGTCGCGGAACCAGCCACGCTCGCTCGTACCATCCACGCCGCGCAGAAAGACGTACGCGACCCCACCCCAATGCGTGGCTGGGTCATAGTCGCGCTGTCGGGTACGCAGATACCGATGCAACGCGAGCGCGTAGAGATGGTACTGCAGCACGTAGTGGCTCTCGATCATCGCCGCTTCGACGGGCGCGCGCTCGTAGTCGGTGTCGGCGGCACCAAGCCAGTTGGACTTCCAGTCGATGATCCACCACCGGCCGTCGTCGCGGAGCGCGAGGTCGATGCTCCCGTTCAGATAGCCGGTGAGATCGTCGTCCTTGAGCGCGGCGAGCCGTGGTGCGTACGCCTGCGCGACCGCGGAGCCATGCGTCGAGAGCGCGTGGGCGAGATCACGTGGGCGCGCTCCTCCGACTGGCAGGGCGAAACGCCACTCACGCAGCGTGGAGTCGGGTGCGATGCGCGCGAGTGAGAGCGTGGAGTCGGGAATGGTGGCCGCGCAGGTGCGTTCGACCATCGCGACCACATCGGCAACGCTCCAGCGCCCGTCCTTCGGTGGCGTGATGTTGTGCTCTTCAAGCACGGCACGGACGGCTTCCTCGGTGGGCGCGGTGCGGAAGTCATGCGTTTCGAAGAGCGCGTGTAGCGCGTTGCCCGCTTCGGTCCCCGCGACAAACCCACGGAAGCCCGGCACATCGGCCGGCCGCGCCGCCGCGGGGAGGAGCGCCACCGGATCGTCGAGCTCGCGCCCCTCCCACCCGTGCGAGTCGCGGGTGATCGAGGTGAAGCTGGTGGAGCGCCACGTGTGGAAGCGTCCTGTGAGCGCCGGGAGCGTGCGCGGGGGGAGGAGCGAGGTCGCTCCAGCCGCGACGGGGGCGGTTGATGGCGCTACGCGCGTCGGCGCCTCCACCATCGTCATGGTCTTCTTCTCGGTGGCGACGAACGCTCGCAACGCATCACGGTCCGGCGCGCCCATCAGGTGCGCGAGCGGACTGTCCACCGCCTTGTTGAACACGCCCCACGCGACATAGCAGCGGAACTGCGCACGGGTGAGCGCCACGTACGCGAGTCGCTGCTGCTCCGCACGATCCTCGAATGTCCTCGCGCTCCGGCGTTCGCCGAGCTTTTCGGAGCCGAGGTCGAGCACAGGGGTGCCGTTCTCGCGGAGATGCACCCATTCCACATCGAGGATTTCCTTCGACTCGAAGGGTCCCGTCCAGAGCGTGGGGCAGAACACCACCGGCCACTGCAGCCCCTTGGCTTTGTGGATCGTGAGCACCTGCACCGCGGATGCATCGCTCTCCAACCGGAGCTCGCGGCGCTCGGGTGCGGCCTGTTCGCACTCCGCGGCCATCCACGAGGGGATCGCGTCAGGCGGGATCGCATCCTCGCGCCAGGCGTCCTGCAGGAGTTCCAAACAGTGCCGGACGTTGGTCCACCGCCGTTCGCCCTCGCTCGCCGCGAGGATGCGCGGTGCCGAGCCGCGACGGTGGAGGAGCTCCGCGAGTGCGGGAGCAGGACCGCGCAGTGCCCAGAGATCGCGGGCGCGCACACACTGTTCGCTCAACTCCTCGAGCGCGCGCGACGTTGCGTCATCGACCGTCGCCGCGACCTCGGCGAACGACGCACCCCAGAGCCGCGTGGCGAGCGCGCTGCGGAGCGCGGCGCCGTTCTTCGGTTCCGCGACCGCGAGCGCGATCCGTGCGAGCTCGAGCGCCTCGTCGCTCTCGAGCACATCCTCGGTGCCATTGACCACCGCAGGGAGTCCGGCGGCGACGAGCGCCTTCCGCATCGCCTCGCCCTCCTGGTTCTTGCGCACGAGCACCGCGATCGACCCCAACGGAAGCCCGTCGGCGTTGAGCCGCGCGATCTCCTGCACC
The DNA here is from genome assembly GCA_019745365.1 of Gemmatimonadaceae bacterium. Taxonomy (GTDB): domain Bacteria; phylum Gemmatimonadota; class Gemmatimonadetes; order Gemmatimonadales; family Gemmatimonadaceae; genus JAIETI01. Next base: position 8,495 of record JAIETI010000151.1, read on the forward strand.
GTCTCGCGCACCACCATCGCGAGCCCGAGCGTCTTGTTGATCGTGTGCTTGGGGCGCGCGTTCTCCGGGGCGAGGTCGGGGCCGAACCATTGCCAGACGAATGCGCCCTGCGTGCGGACGGCGAGCGCCGCGGGCGGAGCGGCCGACTGCGCCGCGCGCACCTTCGGGTAGTCGATCCGAACCCTGGGATAGCAGAATGGCTCGTCCACGCGCGTAAAGAGCGCTTCGACCGCCGCGACCAAGGGCGCCACGCTCCGATAGTTCTCCATCAGCGTGTAGCGGCGTGCCGCGCCGGCCGCGGCCTCGAGGTAGCTGTTGATGTCCGCCCCGCGGAAGCCATAGATCGACTGCTTTGGATCGCCGATCAGAAAGAGTGGGCACCCCGTGAACGCCGTGGCGAAGATCGGGAACTGCACCGGATCGGTGTCCTGGAACTCGTCGATCAGCGCCGCGCGATAGCGCTGCCGGACGTGCTGGGCGAGTGCGCCATCGCTTCCTTCTTCCTTCAGGATGCGATGCACCTGCTGGAGAAGGTCGTCGAACTCGAAGAGATGACGGGCGCGTTTGTGCTCGTGGAACGCCTCCGACGCGCGCTCGACGTAGTCCGCGAGGAGCGCCGGCGCCTCCGTCGCTGGGTCCGCAGGGAGCGCGATCTTGCGGTCAGGCGCGCGAAGCGTCGGTGTGAGGAGTGAGCGCATCCACCCGACGGGATCGTCCTTGCCCAACAGTGCCGCCGCGCTCGGCGCGGGCACCACCCGGGCGCGGGTCCAATCCCGGACCGCACGACCGAGCGGGATGCCGGGATGTTCGAGCAACGTACTCGCAAAGGCGACGCGCGACTCCAGCGCACTCTCGCGGAGCAACCGCTGGCAGAAGCCGTGGATCGTGGAGACGCTCAGTCCATCGAGCTCGGCGAGCGCACCGGCGAGGATGGCCGCTCCGGCGCTGTCGTGCGTCGCCGCGAGCGTGAAGAGCTCCGCGTTCGCTGGTGTCTGCTCGGTGATCACGCCGCGGAACACATCGTGCGCCTCACGGAGTGCTATGCGGATGCGTGTCACGAGCTCCTGCGTCGCGCGCTCGGTGAACGTGACGACGAGCAGCTGCGACAGCCGCTCGACCCGACGCTCCAGGAGGAACCGGAGCACGAGCCGCGTGATCGCGAAGGTCTTTCCCGTGCCGGCGCTTGCCTCGACGAGCGTGACCCCCGCATCGAGCGACACCGTAAGAGCGTTGAACTGCGGGATCGTCATCGCCGAGCCCCCGCGCGCGTGTTGAACGGCGAGAAGAGCAGACTCGCGAGGCGTTCGAACTCGCCACGATGCGTCGACAACGAGACGTCATCCCGGAACAGCGTCCGTACATAGGGATCGAAGGCATCACCATCCGCACCCTTGAACCCTTCTCTCTCGAAAGCGTCGAGCGCCTTCGCATACGGATCGCCCGCCCCCTTCTTCTCCGACGTGATCGTTTCGTACCAGGCGATCCCGGCTGCGGGAAAGAAGGCTGGCGGCGCCACCGTCGCGGCGGCGAGCGCGTCGATCCACTGCTCAAGTACCTGCATTGCACCCGCGACGCGCTCGAGGACGAGCTCAAGGCGCTTGCCGTTCTTCCCGTATCGAATGAGCGTCCGCGTCGGCACGGTGGCGCCCGGCTGCTCCGCGGCCGCGCACATCACCAGATGCTCCACGAGTGCACGGATATGGCGGTCAGCCGCGAGCGAGTTCCCCCGGACGATGTAGCGCACATCGCCGAAGATCCCGTCGAGCGACCCGCTAAGCTCCCACTGCGCGCCATGAAGACGCACTTCCACCGGCGCGCGACGCGCGGCAGGATCGATCCCCGCGATCGCTTCCGTGACCTCGGCACTGATCGCCGTGAGCTGTGCGGCACCCAGTGCGCCGGGCCCCAGCGCGCCATGCGCGATCATCCGTTCGCGAAGGGCGTCCTCCGCGATCGCGCCACCCGCGAGGGCGCGCTGCAGCAGGTTTGCACGCGCGATGCCGTGCTCCATCTGGTCGAGCACCAGCGTCTCGTCGTCGGAGCCGACATCCAGATCGGACGGCAACCAGAATCGGAGCACCTCGTTGCAGTACCACTTGGCCGGGTGCGACCAGAACGTCACGAGCTGCGTCAGCGAGAGGGTCCGCACGGCGTTCACGCTGCGCGTCGCACCCGGTGGCGCGCCAGGCGATGCGATCGGTGTCGCCTCGGTCTCATAGCGCCAGAGCCGCGGGTCGCGACCATCGTGATAGCGTGGGCTGAATGGCTGCAGCGGATGCTGCACGACCATCGCCGCGCGCGCACCGACGGTGCGCGCCTCACAGTGGTCGAGCAACTCGTCAAGGACGATCGACGGCGCACGCGGCGAGTGGTC